>CAMTIM010000022.1 GCA_947072565.1 uncultured Peptostreptococcaceae bacterium
AGCGTTCATCCTGAGCCAGGATCAAACTCTTAAATAAAAGTTTATCTAGGGCTCAGATACTGTTATATATCTGGCTTTATGTTTCGTTTGTTTCAAATTCTATAAATTAACCTACTGTTTAATTTTCAAAGTTCATTTTCAATTTCGTTTTGTCCCTTTTCTTAAGGACAAGTATAACTATACCATCATAAATTTATATCGTCAATACTTTTTTATAGTTTTTTTTAAAAAATATGAAATATATACATTTACAAATACTTACAAATATAGTTAAAGAGCTATACTCAGGACTTTATCCTTTGTATAACTCTTTATTTGTTTTTCTAAACAGTAAATATATTTTATTCTAAATTTAATTTTCTATTTAGAATATAATTAATTAAGCTAAATAAAATTATAATCACAAATAGATATATTGCTGTATTTATATTTATACCTGTAATTATATGCCCTATACCATATTCCACTTTATAACTTGACATAGTGTTAGATATTAAGTCATTCGCAAAGTAAAACGCATTACTAATTATTGTATTTAATACGAAAAACGTTATAAGTGCTACAATATTTCTATGTTTATTAAACTTAGGTAACTGACCCATTGAAAGTGAAACATATACACTGAATATAAATATAGAATACACAGAAATTAAGTTTATAACTGAAGATATAGCTATTATCCACATATCATTTACAAATAAAGATTCCCATGCTACTTTAGATACCTCTAAATATTCTTTAAATCCTTGAGCACTATCAATACTCATTATAATTGCAAAAGATAGTATAGCCACTATACCACTTAAAAATGTCCATATTATAGTTACTAAGTATTTAGAAAATATTATATTTTTAATACTAACTGGCAATGTAAACATCAAGTATCCTTCATCTTCTAAAAGATTTTTTCTAAAACGTTGTACAGTAACAACTATAGTTAAAACTCCAAGTGCAACAAAAAGAGCGCCTAATACCATTAATGCAATTCCATTTATTTTAAACATATCTGTATTTAGAAAAACTCTATTTATAACACTTACTAATAATATTGCTACATACATCGGTATAAAAGTTCTACTAGTAGATTTTAATTCATATTTTAATAACTTTCCTAACATTCAAATTCCTCCCTAAATAATGCATCTATTGATTTTCCTTTTTCTTCTCTTATATCATCTACATCACCTTGAAGTACTATCTTTCCTTTAGATATAAATATAACTTCATCACATATATTCTCAATTTCACTTATCAAGTGCGTTGCTATTAATAATGTACTATCTTCACTATAGTTTTTTATTATTGTTTTTAATATATAAGCTCTTGCTGCTGGATCAACTCCACCAATAGGCTCATCTAATATATATAAATTTGCTTTTCTTGACATAACTAAGATAAGTTGAACTTTCTCTTTTGTTCCTTTAGACATAGTTTTTAATTTTTCATTTACATCTATATCTAAACTTTTAATCATCTCTTGCGCTTTATCTTTATCAAAGTCAGAATAAAAATCTTTAAAAAATTCAACCAAATCCTTAACTTTCATCCAATCGTTAAGATAAGTTCTCTCTGGAAGATATGAAACTATTTTTTTAGTTTCTATAGAAGGCTTCATATTATTTATATTAATTTCGCCCTTATCTTGGTGTAGTAATCCATTTATTAGCTTTATCATTGTGGTTTTTCCACTTCCATTAGGTCCTAATAATCCAACTATCTTACCTTTAGGAATATCTAAATTCATATCTGTAAAAAGTTCTTTGTTTCCATATTTTTTATATATATTTTTAAATTCTACTATATTATCGTTCATTAATTGTTCCCCCTTTTTTATTATAATTTCATATTTTTTTATTTATATCAAAAGCTATATATAACTAGCTATTGGTTAAATTTTCACTTATAAGTTCAATTATCTCGTCTTTTACATAACCCAACTTACTTAATTTTTCTTTTAAATTATTTATTTCTGAATCTGCAATCTTTTTTCTCATATCTGCTGTCTTTTGCTTATCTTCTGTTACAAACCTTCCACTAGTTCTTTGACTATATACTAATTCTTGCCTTTCAAGTTCTGCTAATGCTTTTTGCATCGTATTAGGATTTACACCAGCTTCTTGTGCCATATCTCTAACAGAACTTAATTTAGATCCTGGCGGCATTTCACTTGATACTATTTTCAGCTTTATTATTTCTACTAACTGAATATATATTGGACTATTATTATCCAATTCCCAATCCATATTTTTTCACCTCACTATTGTATTAAGTACTTAATACAATAGTATAGTTTTTAATTTAAACTGTCAACTATATTTATAAAATATATTTTTATATTGTATAATTAGTTAAATTTACCAATAAAAAAAGCATTAAGTTTAAATTAAACTTAATGCTTCTAGCTTTTTCTATCATATTATTAACAAGCTTCTACTTCTTCAAACTGGCTATTGTAAAGATCAGCATAGAACCCTTTAGCTTTTAATAATTCTTCATGGTTTCCTTGTTCTACTATATCTCCATCTTTCATTACTAATATTATATCTGCATTTTTTATTGTTGATAATCTATGAGCTATTATAAAGCTAGTTCTATCTTTCATAAGATTTTCCATAGCTTGTTGTATTAACACTTCTGTACGAGTATCAACTGAGCTTGTTGCTTCATCTAATATTAATATCTTAGGATTTGCAAGTATAGCTCTTGCTATTGTTAATAATTGTTTTTGACCTTGAGATATATTGTTTGCTTCTTCGTTTATTTCCATATTATATCCATCTGATAAAGTTTTGATAAAGTGATGAGCATGAGCAAGTTTTGCTGCATCTATTACTTCTTCGTCACTAGCATCTAATCTACCATAACGTATATTTTCCATCATACTTCCATTGAATAACCAAGTATCTTGTAGTACCATACCAAACATTTTTCTTAGGTCATCACGTGTGAATTCTTTAGAATCATGTCCATCAATTAATATACTTCCACTATTTAATTCATAGAATCTCATAAGTAATTTAACTATTGTAGTTTTACCAGCACCCGTTGGTCCTACTATTGCTACTTTTTGACCTGGTTTTATATTAATTGAAAAATCATTTATTATTGTTTTATTTTCGTCATATCCGAAGTTAACATTTTTAAATTCTACTTCACCTTTTGCATCTTTTGTTGAAACTGGGTTTTTAGTTTCTTCTTTTTCTTCAGTTTCTTCTAAAAATTCGAAAACTCTTTCTGCTGCTGCCGCTGTTGCTTGCATTACATTAGCAATTTGAGCAGTTTGTGCTATTGGTTGCATAAATGATCTTGTATATTGTATAAATGATAGTATATCTCCAACTTGTATAGTTTTCTTTATTGTAAGATATCCACCCATTATAGCCACTACTACATATCCTATGTTACCTATGAAAGTCATTATAGGCATCATCATTCCTGATAGGAATTGTGATTTCCAAGCTGAGTTATATAAAGTTTCATTTAATTCTTCAAATTCAGCTATTGCTTTTTCTTCTCCATTAAATGCTTTCATTATGTTATGTCCACTATATATTTCTTCAACATGACCATTAGTGTGCCCTAGATACTCTTGTTGATTTTTAAAGTGTACTTGAGATTTTTTAACTACTAACATTATAAATATTAATGATACTGGTATAATTATTAAACTTATAACAGTCATACTTACACTTATAGATAGCATCATTATAAGAACTCCAATAAGTGTTGTTACTGATGTTATCATTTGTGATAATATTTGATTTAAGTTTTGACTTATAGCATCTACATCATTAGTTACTCTTGATAATACTTCACCATGCGTACTTTTATCAAAATATTTAAGTGGTAGTTTATTTATCTTTTTTGATATGTCTTTTCTTAGTTTATAAGAAACTTTTTGTGATATATCAGATGTAACAAAAGTTTGAACAAATGAGAATATCGCACTTATAACATATAAGACTGCCAACATAATAAGTGTACTTGAAATAGAATCAAAATCTATTCCATTTCCAGTTCCACTAACTTTGTTAACTAACCCTTTAAATATATCAGTAGTTGCATTTCCTAATATTTTAGGTCCAACTATAGTAAATGCAGCACTTCCTATTGCAAATATTACAACAAATATCATAGCTAATTTATATGGCTTTAAATGTTGTAATAGTTTTTTCATAGTACCTTTAAAGTCTTTGGCTTTTTCTCCTGAAGCCATTGCTCCCATAGGTCCACCCATGCCGCCTGGTCCGCTTTTTTTATTACTCATGTGCTAACTCCTCCTTTGAAAGTTGAGATAGTGCAATTTGATTGTATACTTCACAATTTTCTATAAGCTCATTGTGAGTTCCTATACCCACCATTTTACCTTCATCAAGTACTACTATTTGATCCGCATTGATTATAGTACTTATTCTTTGCGCTACTATAAGAACTGTTGAATCTGAAACTTCAGATTTTAATTCTTTTCTAAGTTTTGCATCAGTTTTTAAATCTAGTGCTGAGAAACTATCATCAAATATAAATATTTTAGGAGTTTTAGCTAATGCCCTAGCAATTGAAAGTCTTTGCTTTTGACCACCTGAAACATTTGTACCACCTTGTGATATTTCAGCTTTGAATTTTTCTGCTTTGTTTTCTATAAACTCCATAGCTTGAGCTATTTTCGAAGCTTTTTCTACTACTTCTACACTAGCATTTTCAGCTCCATATCTTATATTACTATCTATAGTTCCAGAGAATAAAACACCCTTTTGTGGAACATATCCGATTTTTTCTCTAAGTTCATGTTGGCTTACTTCTTTTATGTTCTTACCGTTTACTAATACTTCACCTTCTGTTGCATCAAAGAAACGAGGTATTAAGTTTATAAGTGTTGACTTACCACTACCTGTACTTCCTATAAATGCAGTTGTTTGACCAGGTTTAGCTATAAAACTTATATCACTTAAAACATTATCTTCTGCATCTGGGTATTTAAATGAAACATTTTTAAATTCTATATATCCATCTTTATCAGATCCTAATTTTGTTGTTTTTTCTGAATCTTTTATCGAACTCTCTGTAGCTAATACCTCATTTATACGAGTAGCTGATACAGACGCTCTTGGTAATATAACAGATAACATTGATATCATTAAGAATGCCATTATTATTTGCATAGCATATTGTATAAATGCCATCATGTCCCCTACTTGCATAGTTCCAGCATCAATATTATGAGCTCCTACCCATACTATTACTATTGTTATAATGTTCATTATAAGCATCATAACAGGCATCATCATCGACATTATACGGTTAACAAATGTATTTGTTTTTCTAAGAAGTTCATTAGTTTCATCAAATCTTTTCTCTTCTGTCTTTTGAGTACTAAATGCTCTTATAACTAACATACCTGTTAATGATTCACGTGTTACTAAGTTTAATTTATCTACAAGTTTTTGAACTATTTTAAATCTTGGTATTGCTAATCCAAATAAAATTGATACAAATGATAATATTGCAATTACTGCTACTCCTATTATCCATGCCATTGAATTATCTACACTTAATACTTTTATTACTCCACCTATAGCAAGTATTGGCGCATAAAATACCATTCTTACTAACATAACCATAAGCGTTTGTATTTGCTGAATATCATTAGTACTACGAGTAATTAATGATGCTGTTGAGAATTTATCAAATTCTATACTTGAGAATCCTACAACTTTTCTAAATACGTCTTTACGAAGGCTTTTACCCATACCAGCTGCAATTTTTGCTGCTAAGAAACCAACTGTAACTGTTGCTGCCATACTTACAAGTGCTACTAAAAGCATTATTGCACCAGATTTAAATATATAATTAGTTTGAAGCTTATCTAAATCTATACCAATTGCTTTGTATTCTTTTTTAACAGAGTAAATTGATGACTGAGTTAACATATTTTCATCTAATCCGTTTATCTTTTTATTAATTTCTTCAGTCATTTTATTTATCTGTTCTTTAGGCATTTTAGGTAATAATGTCCATATATCCATATTTGGTGGAATATTTGGTATTACGCCCTTTTCACTTGCCATTTCTATTCCCGAAACTCTAGCCATAGATTTACTCATTATTTTATTAAGAGAATCTATCTTTTCTTCATCTTTAGTATCTAATTTATATAAAGCTTCTTTTTTAAGTACAGGATATTTTTCTACTTCCTTATTGTACTCTTCCTTGCTTAACTTATTTTTATCTAACAAGTCATAACTAGCTTCTACTTTATTTTTTTCACTATCAGTCATAAAAATCTTTAATTTACTTAACTCTTTTTCTCGAATTACAGTAGGAACAGCATTTTCTATACCATTTTGCTGAATACCTATGTTAACAATGTCTGATGTGTAATCTGGTAATGAAAGGTCACACACCGCTTGAACTACTAAAAGTGCAACTACTGCAATAATTGACACTACGAACGGCTTTAAATATCTTAATATCTTAAACATTGCTCAATCTCGCCTCCATTTGATTTAATTTTTAGGTATAATGTGTAAGCATTTGCTTTTGCATTATATTTTGTTACATTTAAATTCTTTTTAGTGTATAATATTAATAGTTATACTAATTAATAGTTATACTTTTTAACTATTCTACTTTTTAAGTATATAGAATTTTATATAAAAGTCAATATTTTATTATATTAAATTTTAAAGTATATTGATTATTAAATTTCATATGAAAGTAAAACATTATTTGAATACTTTAAATAGTAATTTTATTTAAGTATATATAAGAATTATAGTTGTGCATAATTTTAAATAAATGTACTTTCCTACGTGATAAAAAATAATATTTATGGAGGTAATAGGAGATGAGGGATCCTAAACTAGATTCGATAGTTCAAAACTTTGTAACTATCATGCCATTGTTTCAAAAAAAGCTTATAAGACGTAATTGTAATTCTCAACATGATTCTTTAAACCATTCACATTTTCAAATAATGGTGGTTCTTAAAGATAATGGTAAATTACCAATTTCTGATGTAGCTAAAAGACTTTTTATATCTACGCCTAACATGACTAAGCTTCTTGCTAGACTTATAGATGAGGAGATGGTTGAGAGATTTCCAGATAAAAAGGACCGAAGAATAATAAATATAGCTTTGACACAAAAAGGCGAAAAGCATTTAGAGGGTAAATTTAAGCAAGTTCATTCTTCTATAAAAGAAAGGTTAGCAACCTTGCCAGATGAGCAACTCAACAAGCTAAATTCATCGCTAGAAAACTTAAGAGAAGTCTTAATGGAAATAAGCTCAGATGAATAAGTCTGAGCTTTTACTTTTTATTAATTTAATTCTGATGATATTTCTTTAAGCACTGCCTTAGCATTATCTATTACAAACTTTGGCTCTACTTCATAATATTCACGATCTATAAATCTTTCTATCTTTTCTATATCTTCTACTTCATAACTTATAACAAATAGCACAGTTGCTGACTCACTTATTTCTTTTGATGAAATTTCATTTTTTATATTAGACTTATTTTGTATTTCACATTTTATATTAAATCCTAATTCTTTGCCTGATTCTTGTAATGCTTTTGCACTTTCTTCATTTTCACAAACTGCTACAATGTTTTTATTCATAATATGTACCTCACTATTTTTTGATTTGTATATTATATTATTAACCTTTCTCCTCTACTGAGTCAATAAAAAAACACATCAAATAAAATTTGATGCATTTTAATTACTACTTATTCATTGGAAGTATTTCTATCCAATAGTTATCAGGGTCAGCTATAAAATATATTCCCATTTCTTTATTTTCATAACATATACAGTCCATTTCTTTATGTAAATTATATGCACCTTCAAAATCTTCTACTCTTAAAGCTAGATGGAATTCATTGTCGCCTAAGTTATATGGTTTTTTCCAATCTCTAAGCCATGTTAATTCTAGAGTATGAGTTGTTTGCCCATCACCTAAGTATATCAATATAAAACTTCCATCATCTGCTACTTTTCTTTTTACTTCTTTTAGACCTAGCGCTTTTTCATAAAACTCTAAACTCTTTTCAAGATCTAATACATTAAAATTATTGTGACAAAATTTAAATTTCATTTATTTCCTCCATAATTTGTTTTATTTTTATTATAAACTATTTTTACTTTCCAATGAACACAAACAATTCTATTAATGATATGTATTTATTTATTATTCAATATACATGGTTCGTCTCCTGATTTGTAGCATTTTCCACAAGAAACACACTTAGGTGATTTTATATCTCCAGTAACCCACTTATTAATTAAATCCGGCTCACATATTAATGGTCTTGCTAAACTAAAATATTGTATATCAGTATTGTTTAATAAATCCTGCATGACATCTAAATGTCTATTTCCTCCTACCAAGATTACGGGAATATTTATTCGTTTAGATAGTTCGGTTGCATATTCTTTAAAATACGACTCATTTTGTTTTGATATACTACTTCTCCCTGCACCTAAACCATTTTCTCTTACTTTCTTTATTGCTCCATTTCCTCCACTTACCTCTATCGCATCTATTCCTAAATCTTCTAGTTTTTTAGCTACATACATACTATCTTCTCTTGTAAGACCACCTTCTTTTATTCCGTCTTCAGAATTTAACTTTATAAGTATAGGGAATTCTTTTCCTACAACTCCCCTTATCGCTTCATATATTTCAAATATTATTCTTCCTCTATTCTCTATATTCCCACCATACTCATCTTCTCTTTTATTATAATAAGGTGATAAAAACTGACTAAGTAAATATCCATGTGCAGCATGTATTTGAATACCATCAAAGCCTGCTTTTTTTGCTCTTAAAGCTGAATTTGCAAAATCAATTATTAAAAGTTTTATTTCTTCCTTACTCATTTCTTTAGCCATAGCACCAGTTGTCTCACATTTCATAGTTGATGGTCCCCATATAGTCCTTTTTCCAATATTAAAACTACTCATAAATCCACCATAAACTATTTGCATTATTATATTACTTTTATTTTTATGAACTATATCAGATAATTCTTTATATTCTACTATAAATGAATCATCATATATTCCCATCATCCCTGGGTTTGGTTGTTCATCCTCTCTCACAAAAGCATATCCTGTTATTATTGTTGCGACTCCACCTTTAGCTAAATTTTCGTATACTAATTTCAATTTTTCAGTTAAATGGCCTTTTTCATCTGCTAGATTCTCCCACACAGCACTTCTAAAAAATCTATTTTTCATATTCATATTTAATATATTAGTTTTATCAAAAAAATTTTTCATATATACCTCCCTAGTTTTAAACTTTACTATTAAATGCAAACAATATTGTTATCATTGGTGCTATAAAACAAAGTATAGCAAACGGTGCATATTCTACACAAGAAATGCCTGTAACTAAAGTTATTATTAAAGCATTTATATTCCATGGCATAAGTGGTGCTATTATAGTCCCTGTATCAGATATAGTTCTTGCCAATATATTATTATTTACTCCCATTTCTTTATATTTAGATTTTAGCAACCTAGAAGGTATAACTATTCCTATAGTTTGGTCACAAGTTATAAATGTTAAAGCGCTACTAATTATTCCTGTTTTTAATATTAATTCTTTTCTATTTCCAATTTTATCTATCATTTCTTTTGTTAAATAATTTATAATTCCACTTCCTTGTAATATAGAACTGAGAGCTATTGCGCCAATAACAATAAGAACTACTGATACCATAGATATAACTCCTCCACTAACTAAAGTTTCATTTAACACTTTAGAATTTGTATTTAAGTTAAATCCAAAAAAAATATAATTTAATAATTCTAAAATACCAATTTTTTGATAAATAATACTAACAATCCCTCCACCTATAACACCTGAGCACATACAGTATATAGATTGCAATCCTACTACAGACAAAACTATTATTAATATAGGCAGTAATAATAGATATGGAGACATAAAAAATTCACTACTCATAGCTTTGGTTAATTCAATCGAAGCACTTGCACTTTCTATTTCTTGATACTTTGTACCTATAAAATAATATATAATTGCACATATTATCATCGTTGGTACTATTGTATATATAGCTGACTTTATTGCTTCTTTATATGTTATTTCAGTTGTTGTTAAAGTTAGATTTAAAAGTCCTGAAATTGGCGATATTTTATCTGCTAAAAATGCACCTGATACAATAACTCCAACTAATACATGAGTAGGTATTCCAAATCCCTTACCAATTCCAATTATTGCTACACCAATTGTGCTAATAGTTCCCACTGCTGTTCCCATAAAAATTGAACTTATAGAAATCATTATAAATGATGCAAACAAAAAATTCATACCTTTCATATATTCTAATCCATAATATATCATAGTTGGTACAACGCCCGATGATAGCCATACTGATACAGTTGCTCCTATTAATAAAATTACGTTATAAAGACTTTTACATTCATTTATACCACCAAATACCATAGACTTAATATCTTTAAAGCTTATGCCATTTTTTATGCACATCAAACATGAAAATGTATTACTTAATAAAAATGCATATACTAATGAGATATCCATAACCACACATATAATTATAGGAACTATACATAAAACCAAAGTCACATATATTTGATTTTTGTGCATTTTGCAATCCTCCATATTTTGCCCCCTTTGAAAATGTATTTTTTATATATTCATATCATTTTATAAACTTTATATGCTATTCATCCTCTCTGTGGATAGACTGTTTATATTTTTCACTTTTTTCCACATAGAATTTTATCTTATCCACAAATTCACATTAATACCGTGGAAAACTTTTTCCTTATCTTTAAATTTTATACAGTTGCCTATTTATTTATGAGTTAATAAAAAAGAGTATAAGTAAAATTATATTTAAGAATTTTACTTATACTCTTTTTTTATCAAACCTAAATTCTATATATAGTTATAAAATTTAAGTTTGTATATTTTTATTTTATATATAAATGTATAAATTAATTATTTTTATTGTATTAAAGTAATTACCATTTATTATTTTTAATATTTTTTAGTAAATTAGTTGTTAACAATTAATTAGACTTATCAACACTTTTTTCTGAATATTTTAAATTTTTATAATTAATATGTATATATGTTAGCTATGCAGATAACACTTTACTTAATTCATTATTTATTAATCTTAATTTTTCTAAGTTATCTATTTCTTTTTTGTTTATTATATTTTTTATATTATCAATTATTAATTTATTTTCATTTTCTTCTTCAGCTCTCAATTCAATGAGACCTTGTATAATATTTTCTCTGCTTAACACAATCATATTTTACCCCCTTAAAATTTTTATACTATGATTGTGTACACTTTCAAATAATTTTAATCTATATTTAAATAATTTTCTTTATTTATTGTTTACCATTTTCCAGTTTCTAAAAATTTCTTTGCTCTATTATCTGCACTTGTTACTATATCTTCATCGTATCCCATAAATCCTAATAACTTTATTGCATTTCTAGTTTGAGTTCTACCTTTGTGTAATTTATAATCAAACGCAATATCTTTATTAGTTATAGTTTCTTCAAAATGATAATTTTCAAATATTTCATCTAATAAATGAGTAAGTTCGATATCATGAGTTGCTGCAAAACATATGCAATTACTTCTACCTAAATAACTTAACACTTCACAAGATGATGCTATACGCTCTATTGTATTCGTACCCCTTAGTATTTCGTCTACAAAACATAAACAAGGTATATCTCTATTTGCACGATCTATTATTCTTTTTAGCGACTTTATCTCTACTATATAATAACTTTCATTACTAAATATATCATCCTTTAAAGCCATTGAAGTGTATATATCAAAGAAAGATGAACTATAATTTTTAGCACAAGCAGTGTATATAGTTTGAGATAATATTGCATTTATGGCTATCGTCTTTATAAACGTAGATTTACCAGATGCATTAGAGCCTGTTACTAATATACCATGTGAAAATTCACCACTATTTTTTACTGGATTTTTTATTAATGGATGATATATATCTATAAATTCTAATTTATTTTCATTTTTAGAATTACTATTTGATAAACTTGGTTTTGAGTAACATTTTAAGCTTTCTCTAAAAGATGATACTCCTATAATTGCATCTATACTTCCTACAAAATCATATATAGATTTAAAATTGTCACTTCTTTTTATTACAGTGTTTTTTACTTTTTCATAAGTTATTAAATCCCTAAGAAATAGTATCCTAATATACTCACTAAATATGTTTATATCAGCTGTTAAATCATTGGAATTTGAGCTTACATTTTTTCTTCTTATATGTCTAACTATTTGTAAGTCATTATCTATATTATCCAAATTTTCATTTATTTCTTCTATATCAAGGTTTTTTATTCTATTTGCAGCGTTAACGATAGATACTATATATGTAAATCCATCTGTGTTATATTTATATTTTTTATTATTTTGACTT
This sequence comes from uncultured Peptostreptococcaceae bacterium, assembly GCA_947072565.1. Taxonomy (GTDB): domain Bacteria; phylum Bacillota; class Clostridia; order Peptostreptococcales; family Peptostreptococcaceae; genus Romboutsia_D. The sequence goes on from CAMTIM010000022.1 coordinate 12,478, forward strand.
AAGTAAACATTATAAGCTAGCGATATTACAACTAATATAAAAAAGTATCCATTTAATAATACAAGCATTAAACTTAAAATCGGTAGCAATGATAACAGCCTATATTGCAATAGTTTACTTTTGCTTAAATCTAATTTATTAAATAAACAATTTGTAGTATACAAATCATTACTTTTTCCAAGCTTTCCTAATATATATTGAATTTCTCTTCTTTCTTTTTCATTATTTCTAAAATACTCTATAAGTTTATCTCTTTTATTTAATTTTTCATTTTCATATATTGGATTCCTTAGCATATCATATAAAACTTCCGCTCCTGCGCTACTTTGTGTATTATTTATCTTCTTAAAAATATCATCCATACTAAGATCGTTCCAAGTTATATCATCTATTGATGATTTAACTTTTTTATTTCTAAAATAGCTAGATACACTATCCATTTTTATAATTACATCGTCTAAGTCTATTTCCTTACCATAGTCTTCTATTGTTCTTTTTTTTATGTATTTCATCCTTATCATATGATCGTATAATGATATACTAAATGCTAGTAAAAACAGAATTACTAATCCAACTAAAAACATAATTAAATCTTTCATACTTACTTCACCACCTTATTTTAGCTAACTATAATATTTTCACACAACCTAACTAAACCTTCTTCAAAAGTTCTATCATCTTCTTTAGTTCTTTTCTTAGGACCTTTACTTCTTGCTCCAGCACTTCTCATTTTTTTTGAAAGATGTCGTGTAAATAATAATTGGTCTATATTATTATTATCATAAACTCTTCCATTTTGATTTATAGCTTGTCCTCCTTTTGAAAGCACCATAGCTGCTAATCCATAATCTTGAGTTACAACTATATCTCCTTTATTTACTTTATTAACTAATGCAAAATCAACTGAATCTGCTCCCTTAGATAAAATTATAGTTTGCACCCCTTCTTTGTCAAAAGTATGAGACGTATCACACATTATTATCACTTCTATACTATACTTGCTTGCAAGTTTAATAGTCTCATCCACAACCGGACATCCATCAGCATCTATTAAAATTTTCATAATATCTCCTTTTATTTCATTTAATACAATTATAACACAAATAATTACGGATATATTTGATGATATAAATGTACATATTATTTCATCAAATATTAAAATGTTTCTGTAAATTTATTACAAGACTACTTTTTAGAGCTATAATTATTATGATTGATAAATTTTTAATAGGTATTGGGGGGCACATTATGATATTTGAATGTTTTTACTATCCAACATTAAACAAGCATGGTGAGGTTTTAAAAAGTAATGAAAATTTAATAGAATTTAATCTTGGTGATATAGTTCCTACTAAAACACTTTACTACAATTACGGTAAAAATTTTGCTATATACGAAAATAGCCAATTTTTCATTGTAGAAGATGGTATATTAAGTAAAGCTACTACAGTTGAAGATTTAAAATTCCCATTAAAAATTGTATTTAATAAAGGGACTCAATTAAAAATATTTTCTTGTGAAGATTTATCTTCTATAAGACTTCTTTTAAAAGGTGAGTATGAAAAAGAAAAAGAATTAGGGGAATTATTTTGCTTATCATTTCTGCTAAATAGAAAAATAAAAAATCTACAATATGATATAATGTCTGATTTAACTAATAGCTCTAGGGACTTTAGTTACATAAATGATGAATTAGATTTAAGAACTAAAAGCTTATTAGAAGAATTAAAAATAGTAGAAAGAAAATTCTATAATCTTACTATTGAAAACCCAAATTTGAAAAATTCTTATTTAGATTATATGAATTTTAGCAATAAAGAGGATATGCTAGAATTATCTATAAGTAAATATTTCAAAGAAGGTACTGAGGAATATCACCATCATCTTCTTAGTAGCTCTGTATGGAAAACTAAACCTATTTATCCAAAATTCAAGCTAGATAATCTTATAAGTTCATACAACCTTAGAAAATAAATTTTTATGTAATAAGTTAATTCATTATATGTCATGCAAAGAAGTAGTTGTGAAAATTTCACTCTACTTCTTTTTTTTATATTTTTATTTACATATTTTTCCTGTTTATTTTATTAATATTTTACATTAAATTTAATAATGTCTATAAATTATAAAAAATATAAATTTAAATAGTTTTTATTGTCATTTTTTGTAAAATTTATTCGAATATATATAGTGTGCACTATATATATTTAGGAGGATGGTAAAATTTGGTTTCAGACGTTAAATTATTAAACGCTCTACATAGTCAACCCGAAAAAGGTCTTCATTTAATGATGGATACTTATATGGGGCTTGTATATACTATAGTCTACAATCAGCTATATAGCATACTTCCTAATGAAGACATAGAAGAATGTGTCAGCGATGTATTTTTTTATGTATTTAATTATAAAGATAAAATAGACCTAGATAAAGGTAGTATCAAGTCTCTTCTATCTGTTATTGCTAAGCGAAAGGCTATAGACGTATACAGAAAATCAAAAAGGTCTGTAGATGTTCAAATACCAATAGAATCATTAAATGAAAATTTATTTAACAATTTTGATTCTGTTTCTGATTCTGTTTCAACTAATGAAAGAAATAAATTATTAATTGAAGCTATTACATCCCTAGGGGAACCTGATAGCGAAATAATCATTAGAAAATACTATTTTAAAGAAAGTTCTAAGGACATATCTAAAGTTTTGGGGTTAAAGGTTAATACAATAGATAAAAAATCATCTCGATGTATTAATAAATTAAAAAATATTTTAAGGGGGATTTTATAATTGGAAGATAAATTATTAGATATTTTAAGGGGGATTTTGTAATTGGAAGATAAATTATTAGATATTTTAGATGATTTGAATATATCTGAAACATCATTACTGTTAGAGCAAGACTTTGAGATGCATATAGACAAAAATGTAAAAAAGCGAATTATGAATTCTGTAAAATCAAAATCGCAGTTACAATTTGAAAATAATGAAAATATATTACATAAGTTAAAAAATATTTTTAGTTCTCTATTTGTTAATAGAGGATTCGCAGTAATTATGACTATTTTTATGCTCATAACCGGAACTGTAAGGTATGTATCTACTACTACTCCAGTAGCTTATGTGTCCCTTGATATAAACCCTAGCATTGAACTAACTATAAACAAATTTAAAAAAGTTATTTCTTACGAAGCATATAATTCAGATGGTGCAATCTTATTAGATAATAATGATAAACGTAATATTACTGTTGACAAAGCTATAAGCAATATCATTTCATCTGCCATAAGTAAAAAGTATTTATTAGATAATAATAATTCAATTATTGCTTTTACTACTATATCTAATAATTTAAATCTTAGAAAAACTCTTCAAGCTGATTTAAAAGATACGGTTAATAATACACTAAAAAATCAGTCTGTTGAAGCAAATGTTGTATCTTCAAACAATGATTTTAATAAAAGATTAGAAGCAAAAAATTTTGGCTTTACAGTTAGTAAATATACATTAGTTGAAGAACTAAAATTCTTAGATTCTAGTACTGTAATAAAAGATTATAAGAATGTTTCTATTATAAATATAGAAAAGAAGATTCTAGAGCTTAAAAACAATACTTCTAAAGAAAATAATACCAATATTTCAAATTCAAAAAACAAAACTGACAACGTTAATGAAAATTCTAATAAAAATATTAACTCTAAGCCGACTGATAAATCTCCTAACAATAATTCCACTACTATTGGAAATAAGGGGAATTTATCTAATAACAATAATAATAGTGGTAAAGGTAATTCATCTAATAACAATAGTAATAGCGGCAATAGTTCATCTAATACTAATAGCAATAGTGGTAATAACGGTTCATCTAATAACAATAGTAATAGTGGTGACAACAGTTCATCTAATAACAATAGTAATAAAGGCAACAACAATTCATCTAATAGCAATAGTAATAGCGGCAACAATAGTGATAGTGGTAACAATCGTCCAGATAAACACAAAAAACCTGGACATAACCATCATCATCAACATATAAATTATGGACACAACTACCATAATAAATATAACAATTATAGATACAATTACTAATAATATAATTTAAAATCATAGATTGGAGAAACAATAATGAAGAAATCAAAAAAATTATCCCTATGCTCTATTGGAGTTGCAACATTAACTTTAGGTAGTATACTTAACACTCATGCTCAAGGGCTACAGGCTGAGACTTTGCAAAATCTTAATTTAAGAACTGGCCCAAGTACAAAAAATTCAATAATCTTAACTATATCAAAAGGTAGCACTATTGAAGTCTTGGAAAATTCAGATATATGGGCAATTGTTAAATATAAAGGTACTGTTGGGTATGTATCTTCTCAATATATAAAGGAACAATTACCAGTAACTAAACCTTCATCACCTTCATCTCAAGAAAACAATAATAACAATGCTGAAACTATACTTATGGAATGCAATGTAGATTCATTAAATGTAAGAAAAGGTCCTTCTACTTCTGAATCTATCCTTGGCAAAATCGATAAAACAGATAGAGTTTACGTTGTTTATAAGACTAATAATGGATGGTCTAGAATAAAGTATAACAATGGATATGGATATGTTAGCTCTCAATATTTAATTAAAGTTAATAATAATTCAAATGAATCATCTCAAACAAAAACAATGATATGTGATACCAATTCTTTAAATATTAGAAAAGGTCCTTCTACTTCTGAAGCTGTTGTTGGACACTTTAATAAAGGTGATAAAGTATCTGTTGTTGAAAAGTTAAACAACAATTGGTATAAAATAAGTTTTAATAATCAATTTGCTTATGTTAGTAGCCAATATTTAACTAACAATACTTCTAATGACAATTCTAGCTCAAATGAAGTTTCTGATAAATTAACAACTATGATATGTAATACTACTTCTCTAAATATTAGAAAAGGAGCGTCTACTTCTCAAAGTATTGTTGGGCACCTTAACAAAGGTGACAAAGTAACTGTTGTTGAGAAGTTAAACAACAACTGGTCTAAAATAACATTTAATAATCAATTTGGTTATGTTAGTAGCCAGTATTTATCAGCTGCATCTTCAATACCTGTATCTAATAGCTTTATGAAATGCAATACTTATATGTTAAATGTACGAAAAGGACCTTCAGCTTCTGAAAGCATAGTGGGTAATTTAAGCAATGGTGATAAAGTTGAAATAGTATATCATTTAAACTCTGGATGGACTAGAATAAAATTTAATAATAAATTTGCTTATGTTAGCACTACTTATTTAGCTAATTTATAATTATATATTAACTAAATAAAAATAAATAAGCCTATGAAAATTAATATTTATCAATTCTCATAGGCTTATTTTATGCACTTTTTATATTATCTTTATCTATTTTATCCAATGAATTCGCTACAGCTATAGCTGTAGTCATTGTTCCATTTACGTTTAACATAGTACGTCCCATGTCTAATATTGGGTCTATTGCTATGATGCCTCCTACAAGCGGGAAATACGCTCCCATTCCCATTCCTGATATAACTACTGATACTGCCATTGTTGCAGTTCCAGGTATTCCAGCAATTCCTAAAGAACTTATAGTTACAACTATTACAAGCATCGCATAGAAACTAAAATTCATTTCAATACCTGCCATATTAGCTATAGTAACTGCCATTAATGCTGGGTATATTCCTGCGCACCCATTCATTCCCATATTAGAACCTAAACTACCTACGAAACTTGCAGTTCCTGAATCAACTCCAACATTATCTGTTAAAGTCTCTATAGTTACAGGTAATGTTCCTACACTTGAACGAGATGTAAATGCTAGTATCAATGCTTTTGAAACATTTTTTAGATATGTCTTTGGATTTACTCCATTTATCCAAACTATTGCTAAATGTATAATAAACATTATACCAACACTTATATAAAGAGCAATTATAAAATCTACTACTCCAAATATCGACTGTATACCATTCTCTGCTATAGTGTTTGCCATTAATGCTATTACTGCATAAGGCATAAACTTTATGATAGTTATTGCTACACTTACTATTACTTTATAAAATGCCTCTACTAAGTCTGTAAGTGGTTTTATAATGCTAGAATACTTTTTGTTAAGTCTTTTTATCGCTAAACCTATAAATGCTGCAAATATTACTATTGCCACTATGTTCGCTTCTGCCATAGCTTTTACAGGATTTGATGGTAATAAACCTCTTAAAGTATCTACTATGGGTGATATTTCTCTTATTTGTTCTGTAGCTTTTACTACTTGACTACCTGTTCCTAGGTTAAGTAAATTACCAACTACTATTCCTACTATTGCTGCTATAGCTGTTGTTCCTAATAACATAATTATAGATCTTGATGTTAATTTTGATAAATTTTCACCTTCATTCATATTCATTATAACTCTTATAATTGACACAAATACTAAAGGTACTACTAACATTTTTAAAAGATCCATAAATCCATATCCAAGTAATCCATACCATTTTGAAACTTCAGTTATCCAAGCTATTTTAGATGGATCTTGTGGAAATTTTGCTACATATTGAATTATAATTCCTAAACCTATACCTAATAAAGTAGATACTATCATCAACTTTGTAAAATTAAGCTTACTTTTTATCTTGCTTGTTAAAAATAATAATCCTATTAATGCGATAATAAATATTACTGTTTTTATATCTGTTATCATTATAAATTGTGAAAAAAATGTACTGTCCATAAACTTGCCTCCTATTAATTATCATTTTGATAATAACTATTTTACTATTATCAAAATGATAATGCAAGCATTTTTTTAATTTACACTAATTTTATTATTAATTACCAAGTTCAAATTTTTTATTCATTAATTTAAAATTGTCTTTTAATCCTTTTGTTGTATATACTTTTTTGTCTTTTGTTATAAAAACTGCATCTACATTTTCTATATCTTCTACTAACTTTAATCCTTCTTTTAACCCTTTTGTAAATATTAAAGTTGATAGTGCATCTGCATCGGTTGATTTTTGTGCTACTATTGAAACACCTGCTATTTCGGTTTCATAAGGATATCCTGTTTTTGGATTTAATATATGATGATATTTAACTCCATCTTTTTCGATAAATCTCTCATAAACACCACTTGTAACAACTGACTTATCAGAAACCTCTATTGATCCAACTACATTTCCTCTACTATCAAATGGGTCTTGAATACCTATATTCCACTTTTTATTTTCTTCTTTTGAACCCACTGCATATATGTTACCACCCAAATCAACAATAGCCCTCTTTACATTTTCTTCTTTTAATATTCTAGCAACTTCATCAGTAGCATACCCCTTAGCTATACTTCCTAAGTCTAACATCATTCCTTTTTGAGTTAAAAATGCTTCATGAGTAGAATCATTCATCTGAATCTTAGAATAACCAACATATTTTATAGTATCTTCTACCTCTTGTTTAGTTGGTACTTTAGCTTGTGGCAGTCCTATACTCCATAGTTTAACTAAAGGTCCAATAGAAATATCATATCCTCCATTAGACAACTTTGAATACTCTAATCCTTTTTTAATAATATCGTAGCTAGTTTCACTAAGCTTCACTTTTTGTATTCCTGCATTTTCATTTAATTTATCCAGCTCTGTTCCATTTTTATTTATACTAACCAAATTTTCTATCTCACTTATACGTTTGAATACTTTATCTAATATTTTTTGGCTTTCATTTTCATATAAAGTAACTTTGATTACTGTTCCCATCATTAATTCAGTTCTCGTTACTGGTTCATTTGACTTTGTAGATTTACACCCAGCTAAGTTTATAGCTAAAACAAAAATTATAACCATAAAAATCGTCTTTTTTTTCATAATACTCTCCCTTTTGATAACGTTTTATTATTTATGTAATATATTATACACCTTTTTTATTATCTTCTATTAGTACTTTTTAAAGCATATATAATTTTTATCTTGCTAAATTGCTTTTAAATAACTTAAACTTTAGTTAGTAAAACTTTTAGTTTTATTAATTAAAATATTAAGGAGAACTTTTTAATGAAAACTTTGAAAAAACTTGATATAGTTATCATTTTATTTCTTATAGTTTTATCCTTTATTCCACAGCTTATATTTTCAAAAACATTATCTGCTGATTTAAGTACAACCTATGCTAACATAACACTCGCAGGTAAATTTTATGATAATATACCTTTATCGTCATTTAAGGGAGAAAAAACATTTGTTATAAAAACTAAATATGGAAAAAATACCGTCTTAGTAAAAGATGATACAATACAAATAGTGGATGCTGATTGTAAAGATTCTCTATGTGTTAATCAAGGTATAGCATCTAAAGTGGGTCAAAGCATTGTATGCCTTCCTCATAAATTAATAATAGAAATTAAAGGAGATGAAAAAGATAGTTCGTCTGATATGATACTGTCGCATTAATATTATGAAATTAAATAAGACTTCTAAAATGGTTTATATGTCCTTACTCGTATCGATGGCTTTGATACTTTCTTTAATTGAACGTATGATACCTGTACCATTTATAACTCCTGGTGCTAAACTGGGTTTAGCCAACCTAGTCATAATAATATCAGTTTATACATTAGATAGTTATAAAGATTCTTTTACCGTGCTACTTTTAAGACTATTTTTAGCATCTATGCTTGGTGGCAATGTATCTATGCTACTATATAGTGCTACTGGTGGAATTTTAAGCTTTATGGCTACTCTTATAGTCAAGGAACTTGGAGGCAAGCACGTATCTATAATAGGTGTTAGCGCATCTGCTGCTGTTTTTCATAATGTAGGTCAGCTACTTGCAGCTTCGTTTATACTAAATAACTTTAATATGTTTTTATACCTTCCTATTTTATCTGGGGTAGGTATTGGTACAGGTATATTCGTGGGATTATCTGCTAATTATCTATTATCCCACCTTTTAAAATTACCTTATTTTAAAAGCAAATTAGATTTAAAAAGTAATTAATCTCAATATAAAAACTGAGCTACTTATTTGTTATTTTAGTATTATGACTAAATATTATTAACAAACTAGTGCTCAGTTTTTTATTATATTAAATTATCTTCTTTTAATAAATTATATAAAGTGGGTTTAAATTTAAATTCATTCATTAAATTATTAACTTCATTCAAAGCTTTTTCTCTTTTTTCGCTAGATATATTTCCTTTAGATGCTCTAATTAATATATTCTTAGGCGAATGTGCTATATCTATAAATTCTAAAAGTTGTGTCTTATATCCTAAGTGTTCTAATAAATTAGCTCTAACTGCATCTGTCATAAGTGCAGCTACCCTTTCTTGTACTATTCCATACTTTGTAAGTAAAGATAGAGATTCAGATTGCATTTGAGCATTAAATTCATGTTGGCAACAAGGAACTGAGAAAATCATCTTAGTATTCCACTTTACTGCATTATATAAAGCATAATCTGTAGCTGTATCACATGCATGTAGTGTTATTACCATATCCACCTTATTGTTATACTTAAATCCATTTATATCGCCTAATTCAAATTTTAAATTTTCATAATTATATCTTTTAGCTATTTCATTACACTTTTGAATAACATCTGCCTTTAAATCTAATCCTATCATTTTAACATTAATTTTTTTAATCTCCACAAAGTAGTAATAAAGTACAAATGTTAAATAAGATTTTCCACATCCAAAATCTAATATAGTAAGTTCTTTATGATCATTCTTTTTAACCTCATCGTCAATAACTTCTATAAATCTGTTTATTTGCTTATATTTATCATATTTTGAATTTACTACTTTACCATCTTTAGTAAATACACCTAAGTCTATAAGAGGTTGTATTATCATACCTTCTTTTAAGATATAATTTTTTTCTTTGTTGTGACTTTTGTTAGCAAGTTTTGCATTATCACCCTTTTTCTTACCTAAAAACACCTTTCCTTTTTTAGATATTTTAAGATCGAATGTAGTACTCTCTGACCAAGCTGCAAGCTGCTTATAATCTTCTTTTATATACCCCATGATTTTTTCTTTTAATTCTTCTTTATCAATATTTTCATGAAATACTTGCTTGTCTGTATATTTTTCTATTTGGTAGTATTGATTTTTATTACTTTCTTTTAGAGTCGCATTTATTTTGTTGTACTCTACATCTTTACTTTTTTTGTTGCTAATAACTAACTTTATAATTTCCTGTTGTGTTATTTCATCAATTGCCTTTATTAGTTCTTCCATTTTAATACACCTTACCGTTCTTTTTTATTAAGTTCTATCTACTATATTATTATATATATATGATTAATTCAAACTCATTTTTATACTATACCTTTTATATTTATATAATAATACAAAAAGCATCCAATATAAATATTGGATGCTATATATAACTATGTTAATTTTCTAGTTTCATTAATACTTATGGTCTTATTTTTTTCTTGTTTTATAATTGATATCCATAAAATAGTTCCTACTATAATATTTAAAACTAAAATTAATGAACTAATATTTAATGATTTATACCCAACTAATACTGAAGATACACCTACAAAGTTCCATAAAGAATGAAATGCTATTATTGGCCATAAATTATTCAACTTAATTGCTAAAGACACAAATGAAAACCCTAGTAATCCTGAATATATCATTTGAGCAAATACAGCACCTAAAGGCATTCCCATAAATATATTTACAACATGTATAATCGAAAACCAAAATGTACTTAAAATCATTAATTTTAAAATATTGTCTTTTGAATTAACCTTTGTAAGTAATATTCCTCTAAATATAACTTCTTCACAAAATCCTACTAATAAAGTTGCTATAAAATTTATTCCTAATTTCGCCCACATAATGTTGGTAAATGATTCAGAAGTTGTATAAATATATTTGAAAAAATCAGTTAATATTAATGTTATCAATATTAAGTATGGTATAAACCATATTATACTTTTAAAATTTATTTTACTAAACCCTATATTTCTCCATCCATAATATTTTTTTACTATATAAACTATAGCAAGTGCCCCTATAAGCTGAATTATAAACGAGACTACTAATATTTCAAAATCAGTTCTATTTTTTGATAAAATATTACTGTTTATGTAATTACCAATTCCCATAGTAATTATGTAAATAATTATAGGAACAAATTTTTTATTTTTATCATTCATCTTTTTCACCTAACATTTAAAAGTTATAAAATATAATTTTCTAACAAACTAAAATATTTTCTACTTTATTATTTTTTTATTTGATAAGAACAAACAAATAATATTTTAATAATCAAAATAACTATTAATTATATAATTGTTTTATTCTTTCAAATGCATTTTCATTACCATTGCCTCCAACTTGTGTAAGAATCTTTGGTCTTTTAGAAGATAATAATTCTTCTTGCTTTTCATTTAAATTTTTACCCACTATTACAACTGGCGATGCCTCTTTAGATGCTAAAACACCTATAGAAAGTGCATCTACAAGATTGTCCTCTTTATTCATTCCATCCTTAGTTACAAATATATTATTAAGATTATTATCATTATAAAATTCTTTTATTATAATCGCATTAGTCTCGTTTCTATCATTACCACCTAATCTTTTTGGATTAGGCAATTTATTTGCAATCTCATTTGATATAGCACTTTGTTTTCCTATAATATAAGATGTTTTAATATTATTTTCATTTATATACTCATCAAACACCTTAGACCCATCTCTAGGAGATACAAGTGCTATCGGCATATTTTTAGTAGACGCAACTGGAGCTATTGATACTCCATCAGGAATCCCAGTTTGTCCATTTACAAATGCTATTTCTGATATATTACCCAATCTTTTTGCAACTTCTAGTGACGTCATATATCTATCATCTCCACTAATTCTATCTACTGTAAGTCCCATAGATTTTAATTCAGAAGTTACATTATCAGATACTACACTGTTTCCACCTATTATATATACATTTTTAGCTTTTAATCTGCTTATTTCTTTTTTAGTTTCCTCATTTAATTTATTACTTTGTGTTAAAAGTATAGGTGCATTCTTAGATTTAGCAAATGGTGTAGAAGAAAGTGCATCTGCCATAGCGCTTGAATTTATAAGTACTATATTGTTAGCCTCATTCCATCCACTTTGACTTATCTTAGTAGCTGTTTCATATCTAGTACTACCTATAATTTCATTTATACCAACCTTAGAATCTATTATACCTACTGATTTCAGTGCATTTTCTACTGTTTCTTTCTCAGCAGCTGTACTAGTTTTAGATACTAAAACTTCAGCTAAATGTTTAAAATCAGATTGAGAATACAGACCTTCTGTAAGAGCATTGTAGAAAATCTCACCCATTCGTTTTTCTCCAATTCCCTCAATATTCACATTGTTATGATTTCCTCCCTGTGATATTAAATATGCTACTTTATCTATTATCTCACTATTATAATGAACATAATTATTATCGCATCTTAAATTATGAGTATGAACTTCATTGCATACTTTCATTTTATCAACAGTATCTATATTAGGATTACTTAAATCTCTTAAATATCCATTTTTAACCATATCCTCACCTATAATCCAATTCTTATCTATTTTGTAGGTATGTTCTATCAAAGTACCAAATATATCTCCATAAGCTTCATCTATAGCCCCTGATTGACCCTCATATTCTAATCCAGCTGTATGTTGTACTATTGAATGAGTATATTCATGCCCTACTATATCTATAGAGCCCGATGAATCATAATTTTGTGAATCTCCATTTCCAAACGCTAAAACGTCTATCCCTTTATCTTGAATATAAAATGCATTCCCAGGATTATTTACATTTGCAAGCACTACGGGTTTACTTCCGTTTGTATCTATACCATTTCTATTAAGCTTATCATGATAAAAATCATATGCTTTTCCTACATAATAGTGTGCATCTACAAACTTACCATCACTTTGTTCTAAATTTTGCGTATAATACTTTATGTCTTTTTCCATAGAATTAATTAAATCATATTGAAAATAATATTGTCCTTTTAAGTCTATTGTTTTTATCGGATTTTTACCTCTAGTATTATCTATAAAGTAATTTCCATCAGCAAAATTTGCTTCTCCTTGTTTATAGGCTACTTGTATTTCTTTGTCATCACCAAATACGCCCTTTGCATTAGCTGTTTTGGGTTGTACTAGGTTATTTATATTTTCAGTTTGGCGTATTATACTACCATCATTTGCATCTATGAATATAGTTTGACTATGTAATTCTTTATCTATCATTTTTAAATCAACTTTATATGCAAGCTTATATTCATCTATATCTTTATATACATACAATTGTGTATCTATATTTTTATTTTTACTCTTTGATACTCCAAATTTTTCTATCGCTATGTTTATAGCCTCTTCTTTATTTATTTTAAATGTAGTTTTAAAGTTCTTCAATGCTTCTTGTGTAGATTCTATATATCCTGATATAGACTTAATTTCTCCATTATAATCTATACAAGCAACTATATCTGAACCATACATAGGTATGTTTTTTATATATTGTTGTAATCTTACTATAACTTGTGAATCTGCTTTGTCGTCTTCTTTAGATTTGAATTTAAACGTAGATGTTGTTTGAAATTTATTTAAATATTGAATTATAAGTTGTTCCTCAGATATGTTCTCTTTTTGGGGTTGATTTGGTATCTCCCCTGTAATTACAAATGGTTCTTCTTTATTTATAGCGTTTTTTATCTCAACATCTTTAACCTCTGGGTTTGCAAATACTAGTCCTGTAGCACTTTCTATTACCAAAAGTGAGGTTATTAAGCTTATTATAGTTTTATTTGAAATTTTCATTTGTATCCCCCTTGACATTATCATTTTTTTTACAAATTAATATATGTGATATTTTACCACATTTTGACAAATTACGAAACTATTATGAGCATATAAAAACACTCTACAAGATAAACTTTTAAAGTCTATTTTATAGAGTGTTTAATTTTATTTTTTATTAAATTATTTTTAACATGATTTAGTCTATTTTGTTTTTAAAAACTTAACTAAATTATTTACTGTTGCCATATCACTTCTTTCTAAATCAGTTGGTTGAAGTGGTATTCCAAGTCTTCCTTCAATTTCAAGTAAAACCTCTATTATAGCAAGTGAATCTAAAAGTTCAGTTTCAAATAAGTTCATATCTAAATCATCTCTTATTTCATCACATCCTAAAACATCTTCAAATATTTCTATAACTTTCTCTTCCATTTTATACTCTCCTTAAATTACGAAAAATATCCTGAGAATATCAATAGTCCAAAACATGCAATATGGAACGTTGTTACTATTTGGACAATCTCAAACCATTTTTCTTTTTTGTGTTTTTTATAAAACTTTGAATTTTTTTGATAAATATCTGTTAATACAAGTACTACACCTTGATATAATCCGTATACAATATAGAACCAAGTTAATCCATGCCAAAATCCCATAATTGTCATTGTAATCATTTGAGCAACACGACCTGCTGTAGCTCTTTTCTTAAATCTTTTCTTTCTCATAGATGATATCACAAATCTTGAGAAAATATAATCCCCAAACCATCTTGAAAGACTTATATGCCATCTAGTCCAAAATTCCTTCATATCCTTACTTATAAATGGTTTGTCAAAGTTATCCGGTGCCTTTATACCAAATATATAACTTGTCCCTACTGCAAATAAACTGTATCCTCCAAAATCAAAGAATAAGTATAAACTATATGCATACATATAGCTAAGACCATTAAAGAATGTTTTTTCTGGTGGTATATGCGACATCCAACATAAATCAAGTAAAAATGCTATTATGAATTTATATCCAATTCCCATAAATATCTTTGTCACACCTGGTATTAAATATTCCTCTAGGTATTCATCTTTAGATATCTTTGTTTCTAAATCTTTCTCAAATCTTCTTGATCTATCAATAGGTCCCGAACTTAATGTCGGGAAAAATAATACAAAATAAAGCATTTTAGAAATCTTAACTTCTTTTATTGCTCCATCATAAATTTCAATAACCATTTGGATAGTTTTGAAATTTAAATAAGATAAACCTATAAATCCAATAGGACCAAATATGTCTGATGGTAAGAGCTTATTGGCTATAATTGGAGACATTGAAGCTAATAAAAATATCCAATATACATATTTATTATCTGTTTTTTTTCTTATATATTCATATCCTTTAACTACTATAATCTGAATTATTATAAAGGCTATTAAGAATGAAAGTTGAACATTTACTCCTATTATTAAAAGTATCATAAATGAACTCGCAATCATTCCATAGTACTTTATATTTTTACCATTTAAGCCTAAAATAATTGCTGGTATTGATGTTAATAGTAGTATATAAAGATAGAAATAATCTCCATATTGTGAAAACGTCATTAATTTTCCTCCATAAGTTTCTTTCTATCTATTTTTCCATTAATATTTAGTGGAAACTCATCTATAATTTTTATATTTCTTGGAATCATATATGAAGGTATGTATTTTCCTAGTTCCTTCTTAATTAAAACTCCATTTTTTATATTACCTAAAGAATTGCTCTCTTTTAAGTCTACAATTCCTTTTAAATAAGCAATACTATCATTTTTATAAACGGGTAGAACTATTGCATTTTTTACATTATCAACTTTTCTTAAGTTGCTTTCTATATCTTCTATCTCTATTCTAAATCCATTTAATTTAATTTGGAAATCTTTTCTTCCAGAATAGTATATATTTCCATCTATCATATACCCCATATCTCCTGTTTTATAAGCTCTCCATTTAACTCCATCAATTTCATCATAATAGAAAACTTCATCAGTCTTTTCTTTATTGTTAAAATAACCTTTAGAAACTGATGGTCCTATTATTACAATTTCGCCTTTTTCACCATCGTTAAGGCTGTTCTCACATTCATCTATAATCTTAATTCTACAATTTTCCATAGGGTATCCAACTGGAAGACTCTTTTCATCATCAATTAAATCCTGTGACATATAATTTAAACTAACACCAACAGTTGCTTCTGTTGGACCATATCCATTTATAATTCTTGTTTCAGGGAATCTGTATATAAGTTCCTTAGTTAAGCTCTTTGAAAGAGTCTCACCTATAAAAATCATCGATTCTAATTTTGTTAGCATATCATTATCAAAACTATTTTCTGTTACGCATACTCTAGCAAATGATGGAGTTGAAACCCATACCGCTATATCAGATTTCGAAAATTGATTAAATAATTCTTTATAATCAGCTAATACACTCTTTGACAATGAAAACAATGTAGCACCGTTTACTAGCCCTGGATATATAGTTGTAACTGAAAGGTCAAATGAATATGCTGCTTGATTCATTATTACTTTTTCACTTCCATCAAGTTTTAAATGAGGACTTACCCAATCAACAAAACTATCTAAGTTATCAGAACTTATCTGAACACCCTTAGGTTTTCCTGTGCTTCCTGATGTAAACAGAATATACGCATTCTCATCTTCTTTTACCCAACTATCTTTAGATATTTCGTTATCTTTATATTTTTCTATTATCCCTTTAAGCTTTTCTTCATTCACTACTTCTAAATCTCCAAAATCAGATTCATCACTAAAATTAAATAATACTTTAGGATTAACTTCTTTAGTTACTTCAAATACTCTGTCTATTGGAAAACTAATATCAAGTGGAACATAAGCTCTACCTGATTTTAAAGCTCCTATCATACATGGCATTATCATATTTTCTTTATTTCCATATATAACTATCGGAGTATTTATCTGGCCATGTATTTCTTTTAAATATAGCCCAATTGCTTCTGAATAAATCTCTAATTCTTTATATGAAAGATTTTCTTCATTGCATATTAATGCTACTCTATCTGTTTTTGAATATTTTTTTATACTTTCAATAATTTTCATCATATACCATCCTTACTAAAATTCATTATATATAAAGTTTAATTCTTTAAACGATGTAAATGTTAATATCACTATAGCTGCAATTATAATTAACGTCAAAATAAAACTAGTCATCATATACTTATTACTGGTTAAATTCTTTAAACAATTTCTCACAGACATCCACCCATCCTTTCGTACCAAGATGCATTACATCACGTAAATAATATTTTTCTGTTTCTTTTTTTCTAAGGTCCATGACTTTAAACCCTTCATTTTTTGCCATCTTTTCTGCTTTGTCATAAAACGCATGTCTTTCTTCTTTGCCTATGCCCACTACATTATAAAATTTATCCATAGATGGTAGCATTACAACTACAGGTTTAATTCCTAAATCTTTACACACATCTAATGTAAGTTGATAATCATCATATTCTTTTGACTGTAGTAAATCAACATCCTTATATTTACCTTTTACTTCGTCTAAATTACTTCCAAAGTTAGTCTTGTAATATACTTTATCTATACTTAGATCATTATTTCCCACCCTTTTTTTAGCATCTGCTATAGCTTGTTGCTTTTCTTTATTCCAATCTATAGGTTTAGCTGCCTTTTGCTTTTTCTTCTCTTCTAATTTTAATAGTTTTTTATATAATTTTCCTTTTTCCTTAAGATACACACAGTATTTCCTTCCTTCAAAATATGGTGTTAATAAAGCTTTTTCTACCTTTTCAATTGGTGATTTAGAACTATATAGTTTTGCATAAACAGCTTCAGCTTTAAACTGACTGCATCCTACTAATAGTTCGCTTGCTCTTTTTGTAAATTTAAGTTTATTTTCATCAGAAATATTAGGATTTTCTAAAAATTTATAAAATTGGCTCGGCGAAAATCTAGATTGATAATGATGGCTTGTAACACCTTCTTTATCCATAAACCACTGCATCGAAACTAATAGAACAACTTTTTTGTCCTTTATAATTGGGTCTACACTTCCCAATATAGTTGCATCTTGTAAATTTTGTGTATATGCCCTTCCTATAGGCACTACTCCATTTTTACTCCTATTTGTATTGAAATAATATTTTGGATGTTGTTTTGTTGAATTGCTTAGTTCTGATGATCCCAACATCATTATATCTTCATTTTTTAAAAAATGATTATTTACAATACTTCCCTTATCTTTTAAATCACTTAGAGTGTCGTTTTTAATTTGGATTAAATCTTTTTGTTTAATTAAGTCATCAATCTGATAGTCAAGAAATTTATTTAATCCAAATGAAAACATTCCTCCTATCAACAACGGTACAATTAAATAAATTAATTTTTTCATATGTGTTCTCCTATAAAATATTCGCAAAGTAATAATATCAATATATTATTACTTTGTGAATATTTATTCAAGTACAATATTGTAATCTTTTGTGGCTTATACTCGAACCATCCCTTTTATTTACGTATTTGGAATTACTTTTTTATTTATTTTTTTATTCTTTTTTATGTGTTTTTTATGTTAATTTCATACTTAAATCTAAAAAATTCATTAAATATATAATCTAAAATAATATCATGTTAAGCTTTTACAATTACCCATACATTGTCAATTATATTAATAATATAAACTAATATTGGCAATATTTTATATAATTTTTCAGTATTTAAATAGAATTTAAGAAGATTATAAAGCATATAAAAATATATAATACCTACAAATATACAATTTACAGAATTCATCATAATTAAAATTTGATGATTTTTAACAACTAAAGCATTTAATATAGTTGCTAATAAAAAAACTATTCTTGGTATTATATTAATTACGTATAAAATCTTCTTTAATTTTTTTGTATCTTGAATGGTTTTTTTTCATATCTTATCACTAAATTTTTAATAATAAAATAATAAATATTAACACTTGCTACTATAACTAACAAATATATAGGTAATGTAAATACCTCAAATATTAAGGTTAAAATTTTTGGTGTTTTAAATACAGATTCTAACAAATAATTAATATGACTATTTGATACAATTATACTAATCATTTGAACTACTGAATAAGTTAATATAAGTAATTTTAGCTTTATTGTTTTTTTATTTTCACTTATCTTGTTTTCACTCTCTAAAAAATATTGTCTAGGATCTAATATTAATGTCTTTAAATTATTCATAGTTTTTCTCCTTATTATCTTGCTATTTCTATCGTATTTAATAATACCATCTTCTTCTAAAGTTTCTCTTAATACTTTAATAAAATTTCTTAAGATTTATTAAGCTTTCTTTAAGAAATAAAAATACTGTAACTAATCTTAGTTACAGTATTTTTATTTAGCTATTCTTTTGGTAATAATATTTCAAATATAGTCTTAAATATACCTTCATCATTAACAATAAGACTTATACTTCCATTATGTTTCTCAATTATATTTTTAGAAATTGCAAGTCCCAATCCTGATCCTTGCTTAGTATTCCTTGAATCATCCCCAACTACAAAAGCATCAAAAATATTTCCAACTATATCTTTTGGTATTCCAACCCCATTATCTTCAATTATAATTTTATAATATTTTTCTTCTTCTTTTAATGAAATTGCTATTATAGTTCCTTCATTATTATGTTTTATGCTGTTACTTACAATATTTTCAAAAACTCTTTTAAGTTGAATTTCATCAAATTTGCTAAAAAGCTGATAATCTGGTATATTAACTTGTATTTCAAAACCAATATCATATATATATTCATATTTTTCAGCTACATAAGCACGAACAAATTCACTTAAATCTTTTTTAACTAAGTTAAGTTTAAAATCAACATGTTCTAATTTGCTATATTCATAAAAAATATTAATAAGCTCTGTTAAATTGTTAGATTTTTGATATATTATATTAAGATATTTCTTTTCTTCTTCTTTTGATATAAGTCCATCAGACAATGCTTTTGCATATCCTTGAATAATTGTAATAGGCGTTTTTAAGTCATGAGAAATGTCTGCAAGCATTTTTTGTTTTTCAGATTCTAGCAATTCTTTTTCTTTTTCAATTTCATTTAGTTTTGACACCATAACATTAAAATTGTTGCATATTTGAACAAATTCATAAGGTCCTTTATAATTTATAAATTCATTGCTATTGCCTTGTGCTAAAGAAATCATAGCATCATTTAATTTATTAATAGGTTTTTTAACTTTTTTATTTAATAAAATTACAAACATACCAATACAGCCTGAATAAATAGCTATAAATAAGATAAATGATGTTTTTAAACCATTAAATAAAACACTTTCTTGCTTATCTTCATTTATTTTTCTGAATTTCAAAATTAATGTTCTTTTTTGACCATCTTTATGTTTGAATGAATACTTACTTATTAGATATTTTTTAGATATCGTATCAGTTAAATATCCTATTTCTTTTTTTGTATATGAACTTTTTTGTTCAATCTCGCCTCCACTATATAAAACATTTAATTTATCATCTAAAATTTGAAATGCTATATCTCCTACCTTATTTTGTTCATAGTTAGAATATTTTTCTTTTATCAACATAGTTAATTCTTTGTTATTTTTATCTTTATATTTTTTAAGCTTTGTACTAAAAGCATTTTCTTCGTAATTTGGAATATATTCAACTTCTTTATCTGTATAACTATTAACTTTTTTCTCAATTTTTCCACTTCTATATATTACCTTATTCTTTTCATCTAATATTTCTATATATCCTCGGTTTCCTGCAATCTTATTAACATTTAATTTTTCATAATTTCCACTCTCAAGAATATCTCTTTGACTTGAAGGTTCACTATATGGGTAATCTAATGATCTGCTCATAATATAAATTCCCATTACGCATATTGCATAAAGTATTATTATATTTACTATTGTAAATAATACATAATTTTTTATAAGAAGTGAAAAAAAGCTACTTCCTTTAGTTTTTCTTAAATTTTTCAAACTTATATCCTACTCCCCTTATGGTCTTTATATAAATTGGATTTTTAGGGTTATCTTCAATTTTTTCTCGCAGCTT
This sequence comes from uncultured Peptostreptococcaceae bacterium, assembly GCA_947072565.1. GTDB lineage: Bacteria > Bacillota > Clostridia > Peptostreptococcales > Peptostreptococcaceae > Romboutsia_D. The sequence continues at coordinate 33,416 of CAMTIM010000022.1, forward strand.
AGATATGTGTACCATAATAGTATTATCGTCACTTGTAAAATAATCACCTTTTATTATTTCTCCAATCTGAACTTTTGTATATACTCTTCCTGGAGACTTCATTAGTGTAACAAGTATCTTATATTCACTAGGAGTCAATATTATCTCTTCTTTATCTTTTGTAACTGTAAAATTTTGAGTGTTCAAAACTAATTTACCTATCTCTAAAATATTCCCTTTTTCTAAAAATTCATTTTTATATATTTTAACATTAAGGTTATAACATCTTCTTAATAAAGACTTTATTCTAGCTATAACCTCTAACGGATTAAAAGGTTTTGCTATATAATCATCAGCACCTAAATCAAGCCCTAATATTTTATCACTATGTAAATTCTTTGCTGAAAGAATAAGTATTGGCATATTACTATGTTCTCTAATTTTTTTTATAACTTCATATCCATTTAATTTTGGCATCATAATGTCTAAAACCAACAAATCTATAGCATTATTTTCTACAATATCTAAAGCATCTATTCCATTTGTGGCACAAAACACTTCATATTTTTCATTTTCAAGATAAAGTTTTATAAGTTTTATAATATCTTCATCATCTTCAGCTATTAAAATTTTATAACCCATTTAATATCCCTCCATACAATTTTTATTGCTACTTTTATATTTTCATTATTATACTATATCTTTTCATAACATTTATAATTTTATTTATTTATTTATATGTATTTTTTATTTTTTTAATATATCACTTCAAAATAATACATATAAAAAGCTACTCGTTTGAGTAGCTTTTTATATGTTCATAACTATAGTCTTTCTAATTTATATATAATAGGATGAAGCCCATCATTACAAGAATGTATCGCTACACCATCTTGCTTTACATAAGGACTATTATCACCTGATGCTAATAACATAACTTTGCTTTCTAAGCCTTTCCACGCTCCTACACAAAATTTCTCTGGCATATCGCAATTCTTTGATATAAATTCATCTCCTACTTTACCCTTTGCACAAACTACCGGTAAATTTTCTTTAGCATACTCTTTATGAATATCCTCTACAACTAGTTTTTTTAATATTGTGATTTTAACATCAGAATATTTATTTATCTCCATTACCAATACCTCCAACTTGTAAGCTTTGTATAAGAATAATTATATCAGTATTGATTAAGCTACATATTAAAAAGTCTATTTTTTTATCAATTATCCTATTTTTTAACTATAAATTGCCATATTGTTTTACTAGTTAATTTATTTAGTATAAATTTTCCTTATTAACCTCAGATATATATTTTTCTTCAAGGGTCTTTAGTTCTTTCTTAAAGTCAATAATGATCATATCATTTTCCATTTCAATTTCTTCTAAAATTTCAAATTTAAATGCTTTCGCTCCAAATTCCTTCCAGTCTTTTTGTATTTTTATATTTACACAAGAACCTGTTGATACAGAAAAATTAAAACGATTTTCCATTGATTTAAGATCCATCTCGCACCTTATTAAACTTTTACCATTAACTATATTAGTTATCTTATATACGCCCCCTGTGGTTTTTCTCTCTTTATATTCATAAATAGCTTCTTTCTTTTTCTCATCAATTTTCATATTTTTCACTCCTTTTACTTCTCCAATATCATTGTTTGTTAATTTATTTTTTTCTGCAGTTTCATTTTCATTCAAATCCTTTATAAGTTTTTTCTTATTTCTACTTTTTATAACGTTTATACAGTTTCTACAAGAAGGGGAACAATATTTTTCTCTTTCACTTTTGGCAACAAAAGCTTTTTTACAATATTCACAACGAGTAATTATAAAACTTTCATCTGTAAGAGCAAACGCATATATGGTTTCTATTGTGCTTTCTAATGAATCAAACTCCCAATTAATTTCAGGTTTATCAAACATAGATATAGTAAATCCAATTTTTTCTGCTTTAAATTTACCTACCATAATTGTTACAGGCTCTGTTAAGCTTATGTTTTTATATATTATTAATTGATTTAGATGAATAGAAATATTTTTTGCAAATTCTATAATCCAATTTAACTGTTCTGCATAAAATTTAGAAAATACTATATCTAGTATTAAAGGTCTCTTCCCATAAAACTTTGGTGAATCCTCTGCTTTAAATACTGTTAAATGATCATCAAATGTTCTAGTGTATATATCTCCTTCTAATGCAAATGGCGTAAATAAACTCACATACTCGCTAGTATCCATTAATTTTTCTTTTGTAATTATGTTATTCTCAGTAAATAGTACTTTTTCCTCACCTATAATGTTTCTATTATAAACACTTGAACTTATTAACCCTAATAATCCATAATTTCTAGCAAATAATAAAATTTTCTTTTTTATAATATTTTTGTCTGAATCCTTTTTTAGAGCCTCATCTCCTAAGTCTATTAAATCAAATAATAATTTATCAGAAACTTCAAAGGGGTTATAAATAGTATAATTTGAATCTTTGTTTGGAACTATATATTCATTTCCATTATTATCTATATTTATTTGGTAGTCATCATATTTAATCCATTGTGTTTTAAAGTTGTTTAAGTAAAATTTCTTTTTCATCGCTGTACTCCTATCTAGTTTTTGTTAATATATTTAATATATAATCATATTAACAAATATATCATATTGATTAATCCACTGTCAATTATATTAATTTTTTTGAACTCAATATGTATATTTTCTTAAAAAAGTGATAATAATTAAAATATAATCAAATTAAAATTATCTCCCCCAGATAAAAAAAACTACAGTCTCCCCACTGTAGTTTTTTATTGCAAAATGTTATATATTAATTTTTTTATTATCTATTTACTTTCATTTAAATACTCTTCTAATGTAATTCCTTTTTTGTTTATTTCTGTTGCTACTTGTTTACCAACATATCTTAAATGCCACGGTTCATATGCATACCCTGTTATATCTTGTTTTCCTTTTGGATATCTAATTATAAATCCATATTCACTTATGTTTTTTAATAACCATCTATGCGCATTTGTATTTTCAAAACCTTCGTCTAAACTTGCATAATCAGAAGATAATATATCTATAGCTAGTCCTGTTTGATGTTCACTAGTTCCAGGTTGTGCCATATATTTATTTGTTTGTATTTCACCTGATTTTCTTATGTTATTTTTGTATAAATTTTTCTGATACTTGTAAGACCTATATCCAGAAACTCCACGTAAATTTATATTTTCACTGGTAGCCTTATTAAATAGATTTTCTATCTGTACTGCTACATCTTTACTTAAATACTTATTACTAGAATTTGATCTTAAAAATTTTATATTTGGAATTACTAAGTCCTTTGGATAAAATTTTTCATCTACTTTGTTTTTTCTATTAACTAATACCATATATTTATTATCTATGCTTGTATGCTTAATTGGCTTAGCATCTAAGTTACTAACTGTAGCTTTAGATACACTTAAAGTACCAATCAATAATATAGATAATAGTATTAATATTGCAGTAATCAACACCGCAGCCTTTTTCTTCATCTTCTTCTTTCTCTTTCTAACTTGTTTTCTTGCCGATAAACTACTCATAAATTTCAACTCCTTTAACAAGAATTTATATTAGTATTATTTCAACCATTTATATCATCGTTGTTATATCTAAAATTAATATTATCTATGATAAAATTATTATTTTTTATAAATTATACCTTTAACTTATTATATATGTCTAAAATATAAAGTCAACTTAATATTTTATGTGTTTTTTTTAAAAATATGTATATTATCGCAAAAAAGTGATAATACTTAAAATATGAACGGATAAAACAACCTATCTCCCCTAAGATATAAAAAACCTACAGTTCCCCCAACTGTAGGTTTTTTATATAAATTTAATTTATTTTTAAAATCACATATTATTTACACTTTATCCATGCAAATTCATAAGGCAATAATCTTATCTCATTATCAACTTCACTATTAGTTAATATATTTATTCCTTTTAAGTTACATTTAACTATTTTAGGTTCGTGTGTAACATTTGTAATGGATATTATTTTTTAATCTTCATTCTTACGCTCTAATGCAAATACTTACTTTCCAAAATCAAGAGCTACTATCTTTTTATAGTAGTTCACATATATCATTATACTCTAGTTTTTCTCTATTTATATGTCTATTTATTCCCTACTCCTTTATAATAATTTTTTGAACCTAGTAATGAATGATAATATATCAGTAGTCTAAATTAATACTGTGAAGTGTTTTATATTTATATCTACCTGATCTACAATAATATTGTCCATGCAGTTTTAACTTTCTTTTTTCATTTATACTCATGTATAATAGGTGATGTTCTAGGTCTTACGACTTTTAAATCATCAAAATTCTCGTCTCTTTTTATAAAATATTCTTTATACTTTTCATCTCCACTTAGATACCCCTTAAACTACTTGCTACTTTTAGAAATATGATTTGCAACAAAATAAAACATTAAACTATACTAATTAGAAAAATTTTTTATAGTTTCCTATTCACCAAATTTTTTATCTATCTCCACCTAATCCACAACAGAGAATCCATCATCTGAAGTATACTCAAATATTTGGAATATATGAACATCAGATATAACATTACCTACTTCATAAGCTATATTAACAGTTTAAAACGAATATTTAATTTTAATATTATATATTCGTATCTGCTTTAAATACTATTCCACTTTTTTGTCTTGCAATTGTTTGTATTTCACTAACTATTAAAGTATGTTCTAAAATTTTATAACATTTTTCTATATTATTATTCTTAATTATATCTGCAAATTCAATAAATTCATTAACCATACGATGATCATAGTTATTTTCATCTATTAAAAAACTTGTCCCATCGTTCATTAATAACTCAAGTTTGTCACAAGAATTAGTTGGAGTATCTTGATGTATACACCCTTTATCCCCTTGAATATTATTCGAAATAGGTGATTTACAATCTTTTGCTCCAATACAAATACATTTAAATGTTTTATAATCTAATACTAATATTCCAGAAGTATCTATTTCTCTTTCAATATTAGCATAATATTCAACATTTTTAGGCTTTCCAAATAACCCAACTACATAGTGAATATTATAAATATTTAAATCCATCAATGCTCCACCTGAAAACTCAGTGTCAAATACTGGTAAAATATTACCTTCTTTAAGTTTATCATATCTACTAGAGTACTGAGAAAAATTGCATTGAACAATTTTAATATTACCTAATTTTGGAAGTAGCTCTTTGATTTTTTTATAATTAGGAAGATATTGATTAGTAATTGCTTCAAATATAAACAATCCTTTTTCTTTAGCTAAGTTACTTAAAACTAGTGCTTCTTTATATGTTGATGTTATTGGTTTTTCAACTATAACATTTTTATTTGCTTCTATTGCTTTTTTTGCAAATTCAAAGTGTAAATTGTTTGGTAATGCAATATAAATAGTATCTACATCACTATTAAGTAATTCATCATAGTTATAAAAAACATTCTCAATATTATATTTATTTTTTAACTCATTAATTTTATTTTCACTATGTTTTCTTCCACAAATAGCTATTACTTTTATGTCATTTAAGTATGAAGTAATTGTCAAAAACTCTTTAACAATCATTCCAGTTCCTATAATACCTAATTTCATGATTATCCCCCATATTATAGATTATTATATTTAACTTTATCTTATGAAGTTCATATATGTTTTATCTTGTCTCTTTGGTGGTTCAATAGTCTCTTTACCTGCCTCAACAATTTTCATAAGCCAAGCCATATTTTTACCTAACATACTCATAATTTGGACACCTTCATCATCTTTACTAACCTCACCTGGAGCAGTACCATAAGCTACGTTCCAATAGTTTGATGTTGGCATTAACATCTCTGAATAGTTAATGTAATTGTTTAACTGATCAAATACAGGTACTCCTCCTGATCTTCTAACAGCTACTACACTTGCCCCAACTTTGTGTCTAAGCATACCTTTATTTACAGATGACACGTAAAATGCACGATCTAAAAACGACTTCATAGTCCCTGCAATTGCTGAGTAATATACTGGCGATGCTAATATTATGCCATCAGCATCTTTCATTTTAGCAATCCACTCATTGACTTCATCATTATCAATCACACATTTTTCATTCATATTTCTGCTACATCCACCACAAGTCAAACATCCACGTATAATCTTGTTTCCAACATGAATAATTTCAACTTCAATATTTTCTTTCTCTAACTCTTTAGCTACAATCTCGATTGATGTATAAGTATTACCATTTTTTTTAGGACTTCCGTTAAATGCAATTACTTTCATATAATATTACAACTCCTATTCTCAATATATTTATTATAATCTTTCTTAACATTTATAATACTATTGTATATTTACCACCACAAGTACGCACTTTAAGGTAAGTTACGTTAATTAAAATAATATATTTTTATATTAGCCATCTATATTATAAAAAAACAATTATTTATATAAAAAGACTCATTAGCCAATTTACTAATGAGTCTTTTAAATTTGTTAATTTTCTATAATTTGTTTCATAGTTTCTTTATCCATAGCACCTGGAACATATTGTTTTATATATCCATCTTTGTCTATTACAAATGTTGATGGGAATGAATTAATTCCATATTGATATGTTAAGCTTCCATCTTCGTCAAACATTACAGGAAAAGTATAATTTTCATCTTTTAAAAATTTTTCTATATCGCTTTGACTTACTTCATTTCCTAAGTTTGGAGATGCTAGTCCAAGTATTATTACATCATCATTGTTTTTGTTATATTCACTATACAATTGTTCTATATAAGGCATTTCTTCTTTACATGGAGGACACCATGTAGCCCAAAAATTCAAAAATATAGTTTTACCTTTATAGTCACTTAGTTTATGTTCTTTCCCATATTGATCATATAGCATAAAGTCTAACGCTTTTGTTTTTTCATTGCCTTTTGCTTCATTTAAGCTTTGATTATTCTCTATTTCATTTTTAGGAGGATTTTCAAAATAATTCAATTTATCTTCAAAACCATTCATAAACATAATTACTCCAGATACGATAAGTATTATTCCTCCAATTTTTTTAATCTTATCCATATGATTTTTTATTTTATCTATTTTACTAAATAATTTATTGTAAAATAGTGCAACTAATATAAAAGGTAATACAAAGCCTAAAGTATAAACGATTATAAGTAAACTCGACATTATTATATCGTCCGAACTTGATGACATAATAAGTACAGATGCAAGTATCGGACCTATACAAGGTGTCCATCCAAAGCTAAATGTAAATCCTAATATAAATGATGATATACAATTCATTTCTTTAGCTTTCATATTGAATCTTTTTTCTCTATTTAATATAGATGACTTTATAATTCCCATATAAAATAACCCCATAAATATTATAATAAATCCACCGATTATCATTATTAAAGATTTGTTTGTATTAAAAAATGAACTTAATGCGTTTACTGATGATCCTAATATAAAGAATGTTGTTGATATCCCAATTGTAAAGAATAGCGTGTTCTTAAATAAATAACTTGGTATGAATTTTCCACTTTTAAGATTTTCTATATTACTATTTGATAGCATACTCAAATATATTGGTAATATCGGTAATATACATGGGGAAAAAAATGATAAAATACCTTCTAAAAACACAACTACTAAATTTAATTTTTCCATAAAATACTCTCCCTTATATTTTTTATCAAATTAATTATGTTATAAAATACAAAAAACGTAGAATATTCTACGCTTTTTATATCAATTAAAATTTTAGTTTATAAATAAGATTCAACCTTTTCTTTCAAACTTGCTTTAGGTATAAATCCTACTAATCTATCCATTTCTTGTCCATTTTTAAATATTACCACCGTTGGTACTGTACTTACTCTAAACTTTTGTGCTAATTCCATACTTTTATCTATATCTACTTTTAAAAACTGTGCTTTATCTTTAACTTCTTCGCCTATAGAACTGAATACTGGCGATAACATTTTACATGGACCACACCAAGTTGCAAAAAAATCAACTACAACTATTCCATCTTTATTTTCTACTTCACTTACAAATTCATCTGTTTTTATTATTTGTGCCATAATTTAATGCTCCTTTTTTATATAGTACATACTTTTTAGAGTATGTGTTTATTTTGTTTGTACAATTAATATAACAAACAATTTTATTAATCTCAATTAGGCACTTTTTTGTAACCACAACAATTATTCTATTTAATATACAATCAAATATTTTGGTTTTAAATATAAATTTAACAATATAATTTTTTTAATCTTTATATCCATATACCACCATTATTTCATCAATTTTTATGCGCTCTTTTTTATAACCCTCTTCAAATAATGGTCTGCACCTTTCTATGGTAGTCTTTCCAGTAAGCAATTTCCCTGAAAACGCAAGACAACCAACTTCCCCGCACTTCTTACAATTAAGTTTTGGCAAAATATTATAAATATCAATATAAGATGGCATTTCTGCTACAGTAAAGTCCGGCTCTATTTCATTTCTTTTTGAATCTAAGTCGTTAATCATATCTTTTATATAATCTAGAGTTTCATATGCATCAGTTTCACTAATTAAATAAGCTCCCTTTAGTGATCTATCATATAATGTTATAATTCTTTGTCTAATGCGTAAAGATATCCAACCTTGCTCTTTATTATATACTGCAGTTGGATTGACAGCATTAATATAAGGCATAATATCTGTTATACTATCTGTAAAACCTGCAATAATTCCAAATCGTGCATCTACTGTTGAACATGGCTGAATCTCCTGTAATGAAATTAAATTTAAATACATTATTCTTATTTTCCCCCCCTCTATTGTTTAATACTGATATAAATATTAGGCTAACTCACTTTTTAATAACTCTTTTAATGCATATATAAGATAATCTATTTCTTCTTTAGTTGTAGCATAACCAATTCCTATACGAATTGCCCCATTTTTATCAGTCCCCATAATCTTATGTAACATAGGTGCACAATGAATTCCCGACCTTACCATTATATTATATCTTTTATCCAGTAACGATCCACCTTTTCCTGAATCTATTCCATCTATAGTAAATGCAATAGATCCAACCATTTTTTTAGGATCTTTAGTTCCAAATACTCTAATTCCATCTATAGATTCAAGTTTTTCTAAAGCATAAGAAATTACTTCTCTTTCATTACTATGAATCTTATCTACTCCCACATCTAATAAATAACGAATACTAGCATGAAGTCCAGATATACCAACCATATTCATAGTTCCAGCTTCATATTTATTTGGTGTAATCTCTGGCATGTAAGGGTCTGCTGAATTTCCACCAGTTCCACCAGATTTCCACGCTTTAATATCTCCGTCCCAGTTCAATATAAAGCCTCCAGTTCCACTAGGCCCAAGTAATCCTTTGTGTCCTGTAAATGCTAATATGCTAATATTATCATCTTCCATGTCAATAGGTAACATTCCCGCACTTTGAGCCGCATCTACTAAGAAAGGAATCCCATGTTTTTTTGCAATTCTCCCGATTTCTCTTATAGGTTGAATCGTTCCAATTACATTAGATGCATGATTAAATACAATTAACTTTGTATTTTGTTGGATGCTTTTTTCTACATCATCAGGATTTGTAATCCCTTCTTTCGTGCTTTCTACATTTGTAATTGAAATATTTCTCTCTCTCTCTAAAGTTTTTAAACATCTCCATACTGCATTATGTTCTATACTACTTGTTACAACATGATCTCCTTCTTTCAACATACCGCACATTATTCCATTAAGTGCCTCTGTTATTCCAGAGGTAAAAACAATATCTGATGCTTTTTTATGGTTAAAAATTTCGCCAATCCATTTTCTAGTCTCATAAACCATATAATCTGCTTCCATTGCTTTTTTGTATGCTCCCCTTGATGAACTAACCCCATTATATAAAATATAATCATTAATCGACTTAATAACACATTGTGGTTTAGGATAAGAAGTTGCTGCATTATCTAAATAAACACCATTTTTGTAGAAATTCTCAAATTGCGGATAGCCTTTAAACATCATTGTCTCCCCTTTTTCGTTTTAATGTCGTATATTTTTTATTGTAGGACAAGTAAATAAAAACCGCAATCTTTTAAATAAACATTTAGACTACTTATGATAAATTAATGCGTTTAATTTTTTAAAAAATATATAACACTTAAGATTACTACAATTATAATTATACCTGACAACTTATCTGATAATAATCCTGAATTTATATATATATATGGATTTATAATAAACTTTAATCTTTTTTCATTATCATACTCTTTATCATATTCTCTTTCATCCTCTTTTTTTACCACTTCTATAACTGACATTTTAACTATAATTTCAGTTTCAGAAAGTACACCCTTTTTAGCCATCTCTTTTACATCACCAATTGCCTTAGCTAGTACTAATTGTTTCTCTTCAGGTGTTTTACAACTTTTTAATTTTTCTTTTAAATCCACTTTATCATTTATTGATTGATCTGTTATTTCTTTGATATCAGGGTACTTTTTATTTATAAAGTTCTCTTCTTTAGTAGTTAATTTATCTCCTTTAACTATTTTTATAGCTATTAGTTCTGCTTTTTTTACTTCTTTTTCAATATTTTTTAGGAATTTTTCAACTTCTTCTATTCCTGAGTTTTTAATTCTAGCTTGAATTTCAGAAATTGCCCCTTTTTTAGTCATATCTTTTATATTACTAATTCCTTTAAACAATACTTGTTGTCTTTCTTCGCCCGTTTTACAATTACTTATTTTTTCTTTTAACTCTGCACATTCACTTATTGATTGATTTGCCACTTGTTTCATATCAAGGTATCTTTTATTTATAAAGTTTTGTTCGTTAGTTGTCACTGTTTCTTGTTTAACTATTTTTATAGCTATTAGTTCTGCTTTTTTAGTATCTTCTTGAATTTTTGTTAAGTTTTTTATAATATCTGTGTTTTGAAGATTATTTAATTTTCCCAAGCCTTGTTTTGGCATCTCTTTTGTATCTATTTCAGATAATAAATTATTTTGTATTTGCTTACTTTCACTGCCAAGCTTTATAGCAGTTTTTCCATATAAATTATTATTTATGTTATTCATAATCTTTTATTCCCCTTAGATACTATCTCTATTTTTATTTATTATACAACTTTATTAATATTAATAGATTTTTATATTTATAAAAATAAAAGTATTATCACTATTTCATGATAATACTTTTATGAATTTTAATTATAATTTTATATTTCTTCACTATCAAATAGCATAGCTCCATCATAATATTTGGCTTTTTCATCTTTTAAGTTAAACTTTCCAATAAGCTGTTTTAACATATGAGCTTGGCTTGATAACTCTTCACTTGCTGCTGCACTCTCTTCAGCAGTTGCTGAATTGGTTTGGACAACTAAAGATATTTGTTCAACACCGATATTTACTTGGTTTATATGTTGTGCTTGCTCGTTACTTGCATCTGCAATTTCTTGTATAACTTCTGCTGATTTCTGTGCACCATGAACAACTTCTTCAAGAGATTTTGCAGTTTCTGATACAATAACTGTACCATTTTCTATTGCTCTAAGTGATTTTTCAATTAGCTGAGCTGTATCCTTAGCACTTTGTGCAGATTTTGCAGCAAGGTTTCTAACTTCATCAGCAACAACTGCAAATCCTTTCCCAGACTCTCCAGCTCGTGCTGCTTCTACAGCTGCATTTAGCGCTAAAATATTTGTTTGGAATGCTATCCCATCAATAGTTTTTATTATATTTCCAATTTCATTTGATGTATTACTAATCTCATCCATTGCACAAATCATTTGCTGCATTTGTTCTTTTCCTTTATCTGTAGCAATACTTGATTGTTCAGATATTTCCTTTGCTTTTGCTGCATTTTGTGCCGTTTGCTTTATTTGAGCTGAAACATCATTTATAGTTGATGAAAGTTCTTCAACTGAACTTGCTTGTTCTGTCGCACCTTGAGAAAGTACTTGTGCACCTTCTGACACCTGTTCTGATCCAATTGCAACATGTTCACCCGAAACATTTATTTGTGTCAAAGTACTATTTAACCCATCAATAATTTTATTAACAGCAACTAATATTGGCTCAAAATCATTAACAAATAAATCATTGAATCTATCATTATCTACATTAATGTCTAAGTTTCCATCACTAATTTGAGTTAATATACTCGTTAGTTCATTTATCATTTCTCTAAAATCACTAACTATTTTGCTTGTAGCTTCTGCTACCATACCTATTTCATTATCTTGATCTATCTTTATAGCTTCTGAATTTAAATCTCCATCTGCTAATTTTTTTAACCTCTCACTACATCCTTTTAATGGATTTGCTATTTTATTAGAAAATTTCACAGCTACAATAAATGCTACAATTGTAAACAATGTAGCTACTGTAATTGTAATCATAATTGAAGTATACATTTGATCTAGGAAGTAGCCTTTATCTGCCATTATTCCTATACCCCATCCATTACCATGTTTTACTGGTGCATATCCTAAAATCCAGTCATGCCCATTAAATTTTGCATCTGTATATCCTATATTACCTGAGATAAGTTTCTTATCTGCTTCTGCAAAAGGTATTAAGCTTTTATCTGTCTTAGATTCTTTTATAGAGTTCGCTACAGCAATACGGCTAGTATCTTTATGCCCAATTATAGTTCCTTCATTGTCTACAAGATAAGCATAACTATTTTCACTTATTTTTATATCTTTAATAATATCATTTAAAAGGTTTTTATCTGGATCAAAGGTTACAACACCTACTATTTTACTGCCTTGTACTCCATTTTCCCAAATAGGTGCAGATACTACAAGCGTAAGTTTTCCAGTTACTTTACTAATAACAGGGCTACTAATATATTCTTTTCCTGTCATAGAAATTTTAAAATACTCTCTATCTGAATAATCATTACCACTAAAAAGGTCTTTACCATTTACATCTAAAATTTGACCTAATGATAATCCATATAATTTTTCTTGATTAGTTAAAATATTTTGTTTTTCTTCTTTACTTATTTTAGGATTTGAAATTTCTTTAATAATACCAGTTTGAATTGCTGCATTTTGAATATTTCTTATTTTCTGAGAAGTATTTTCAGCAGCTTGTTTAGTTGTTTCTACAATTGTTTTTGATAAAACGTGGTTGGCAGTCTTATAATTTAAAATACTTGTTATTACTCCTAAAAACAAACTACAAATAACTACTAATAACACAATTATTAATATAAGCTTAGTTTTTATACTTTTGTTTTTGTCCTTAATCTTATACCTTAACTTAAATTTCATTTTTTTATCTCCCTTTTCATTTTAATATTTCTATTTTCTCATATAGTGTAAGTATTTTCCCTTTAATTTGTATAACACATATTTACTTATTATAAAAATAAAAGAGCATTAACATAAACCAGTTAACACTCTTATCTAATAAGACAAATTTATGCAACTGGCTAACTTAAAGAAGTCCCTATAGCTTTGCGTCACCGGATCACTCCGGGTTTGCTAATTTAATTTAATTTTTATTTAAACATACATTTTATATTAACATTTTTGGAATATTTTGTAAATATTTTGTATAATTTGCATGTTTTTGTTAAAATTTACATACATTAATAATATATGATTCTCTTTTTTGTGTGAAATTTTATAAAAATATATATTGACAAATTTTTTTTTTAATTATACTATTGATTATAACATCAACGAAAAAATAAAATTTTAAATAATAATCCATTGATAAGGGATAGTAGTTAAGTTCAGATTCATAGCAGAGAGCTAGGGACGGTGAAAGCCTAGCGTGATGGAATTTAGTGAATGGGCCTTAGAGGAGTAAAGGGAAATTCTTAAGAAAAGTACCAGATATCGTGGTCTGCGCGTTATAGCGGATAGAGTATAGTAGTACTCGAATTTTTGAGTGGCATGTTTATATATAGTGCAATTTAGGTGGTATCGCGGATAATAACTCCGTCCTATTTATTTAGGACGGAGTTTTTTTATTTTATAAATTATCCAAAATAAAATTTGTAAGGAGGTGGTCACCATGTCATGAACTATAGATTCTAATAAAAATGATATTGAACATTGGTTTAAAAATATAATAATTATAAAATTTAGGAGAATCAAAACTATGAATACAAAAAAACTAACTATGAATTCAATACTTCTAGCCATCGGTGCTTTACTTCATCAAATTACACCTACACTAGGATTACCTATGCAACCAGATTTCGCATTAGCTATGCTGTTTGTAATAATGGTATTAAACAAGAAAGATTACAAAACAACTATTGTAGCTGCTTTAATTACAGGAATATTTACAGCTATGACAACAAAATTCCCAGGTGGGCAACTTCCAAATATCATAGATAAGGTATTTACTGCTAACTGTATATATGCATTGATGTTTATTATTTATAAAATAAAACCATTTAATAAATTAAGTGAATCCAAGCAAAATAGCATAATAGCATCAATAATATTACCTATAGGTACTTTTATTAGTGGCGTTATATTTTTAATATCTGCTCAAGTAATAATAGGTCTTCCAGCATCTTTTATAACTTTGTTTTTTACTGTAGTAGCACCATCTATTGTTATAAATTTAATAGCAGGTATGTTTTTATATAAAACTGTCAACTTATCAATTAAAAGGTCTCTACCATCTAGAAGGTAGCATTTAGTTGAGTACTTATTACCTATACTTTGAAAACTAAAAATATATTATCATAAACTCTTATTAGAATATATTTTTAGTTAAATAAAATAGACTACACTGAATATTAATTCAATGTAGTCTATATAAAAAATACTAGAATAAATCTTAGCAAGCAATTATTTCCTTAATCATAAATTCTCTTCCACATAATAATTCCCACTTTTCACTTTCACAATTTGGACATACTCCATTGTTTTCCATAATATTAAAAACTTTATTACAATCTTTACAAATACCATTACCTGGTAATACTTCAATTTTCAATTTGGTATCTTGTAATATTGTTCCATCCACTGCAGCTGGATAGCATTGTTCTATATATTTTGGAATCATTGATGAAAGCTCTCCTATTTGTAATACCAATGTATCAACTTTATTTAATTGTTGCTCTACTATGATTTTTTTTACTGTATTTACAACTTCAATTACAACCCCTAATTCATGCAAATTTATCACCTTTCCTTTTTATTTATATGTATAAATTTAATCCCTTAATTATATTTTTATTAGTTTGAATTCCAATTTTTTACTTCTTTACGTATCCACTCTGCCCATTCTTCAATTCCTTCACCAGTTCTAGCAGAAATAGGAATGATTTTAATATTAGGATTTAATTTTTTTACATGTTGTGTAACTGCTTCTAAATCAAAATCAAAATACTCTATTACGTCCATCTTATTTATTAATAAAACATCAACTATAGAAAACATTAATGGATATTTTAAAGATTTATCATGTCCTTCTGGTACACTTAAGATCATAGCACTCTTTGATGCACCAGTATCAAATTCAGCTGGACACACTAAATTACCTACATTTTCCAATATGACAAAATCAACATCTTCAGTTCCCATCCCTAATAAACCTTGCTTAGTCATATCTGCATCAAGATGGCACATCCCACCTGTATGTAATTGTATTACTTTTGTACCAGTTTTTGAAACAGTGTTAGCATCCACATCTGAGTCTATATCTGCTTCTAAAATCCCTATTTTTATTTCATCTTTTAAAGCTTCAATTGTTCTTAAAACAGTTGTTGTTTTACCTGAACCTGGTGATGACATTAAATTCAGTAAAAAAGTTTTTTCTTTTTTTAAATCTTCTCTAAGTAAATCAGCTTGCCTATCGTTATTTTGAAAAACACTTTGCTTAATTTCAAGCACTTTGTATGTATCCATATAATATGACCCCCTATTTATGTTAATTTTAATTTTACCTTATACTAGTACCTGATAAATATCAGATAATTCAAGTTCTATATTGTAATTATTTATATCATACACTTTAAAATCTAAAGATTCTAAACGTTTATTAGGTAATAATATTTTTAAAATGCTACCTTTATTTACCTCACTATCTACATATATATCTCCCTCATGAAGATTAATTATAGATTTAACAATACTAAGGCCTATCCCACTTCCTTCATTCATACGAGTAAAAGATTTGTCCGCTTGTATAAATTTTTCAAATATAATTTGCTGAGCATTTTTTGAAATACCCATTCCTTCATCCTGTACATCTATTTGAATCCATTCATCAGTTATAAAAACTCTAACATATATGTTTTTATTTTCTTGTGAAAATTTAATTGCATTTGACAATAGATTAAGCATCATTCTCTCAATCATTGATGAATCACATTTAATAATATGTTCTTCCTTATTAGTATCAAACTGTATATTTATAGATTTTAATAACGCATAATTTACAACAGACAAAGTTACCTCTTCTACAATAGAAACGATATTATAATTTTCAAAGTTAGCTTTTAAAAGCCCTATGTCTATCTTTGATATATCTATAACATTATTTATCAATTTTAACATTCTTTTGCAGTTTAAATGTAGTGTTTTTTTATATTTCGCATATGTTAATTTAAAATCTAATTCTTCTTTTATACTCAACTTGTCTAATAACTGTATGGTCGAATAAAATATATTTAAAGGAGTTCTTAGTTCATGAGAAATATTAGATATAAACTCACTTTTTTCTTTATCATAAACCTTTAACTTTTCTAATTCTAATTCTATACTTATTTCATCTGAAATATCCATGTAGTTAATAGCTATTGCTCTTTTATTTTTATTCATATTAATTGATTGGATAGAACAATCAATAGTTTTATTATTTATTTCATTTTTTATTATCCCTCTCCAAACTCCATTTTTATCTAAGGAACTCATAATTTCCTCTTTTCTACCTATTGAATTTATTTTTTCTTTTAAAATAAATTCAAGTTTGTTCGTATCTAAATTTTCAGATTTAAAATAGTACTCTTTTACCTTTTTATTAGCATACAAAAGTTCTTCATCTTCACTAATAATAAACATAAAATTATGCTTATTATTATCAGTCAAGTTGTAAAATACACTTAAATTCTCATTTAATAACTTTGTTTTACATATATACATATATAATTCGAAAAATGCTCCTAAAATAACTATCAGTAAGCAAATATATGTTATTGATACAGATGTTAATTTAACATAAAAAGATACTATATTTATTCCGTATATGGCATAAATAGCTTTTATTGCAAGCATAAATATACTTGAACTTAAAATTATAAATAAATAATCCTTTTCTTTTATACCTTTTGTGAATAGTTTTACTGAACAT
The DNA here is from genome assembly GCA_947072565.1 of uncultured Peptostreptococcaceae bacterium. Taxonomy (GTDB): domain Bacteria; phylum Bacillota; class Clostridia; order Peptostreptococcales; family Peptostreptococcaceae; genus Romboutsia_D. The sequence goes on from CAMTIM010000022.1 coordinate 50,819, forward strand.
GTAACATAAATAATCATTAAAAATATATTGTATAATATAAAAAACTGACTACTATCATATAGTTTACTATGTCCTAATCTATTTTCTAAAAAACCAAATACTATTGAATATATTATTACAAATAATATTGAAGCTTCTTTATTTTTAACAATTAAAGGTCTTAATTTATTCTTTGGTGAAATGGCAACTATAAGTATAAAAATTCTTAATAATGATGTCGATACAGTAATATAATTTGATATAGTAAATTCGTCATAATAAAAACTAAAATAGTCAATATGCCCTAATAATATCCCCATAGCTAAACCTAAATACATTAGTGAGATAATAAATATGCTATCTTTTTTCAATCTATTATATGATATTAAACAAGTTCCAAAAGCTAACATAGAAAGAACAGAGTTGAAAAATTTAATAAAACCTAATGTTGATTCTAAATATGAACCATTAACATCTTTTTTTAAAAAAATATTGCTAATTAAAACAAGAGATATTAACAGTACGATTGTAACTATGTATATAAATATTTTTTTTTCTTTTCCTATTAAAATTTCATTTTCTATTTGCTGTGTCATCATAGTTTACATCCCCTTTACTTATAACAAATAGTAACATATTTTCTATATTTTTTTTGTCACTTTTTGTAACATTCAAAAGAATAAATTATATTTTTATATAATAAAAAGATATTATCATAATTTTATGACAATATCTTTTTATTAACATTTAATTTTTATGATTATAATCTATAAATAATTATTTGCTGCATAAATCTAGAAAGAAGGCGGTGTTACTGCAAATATAATCTCGCAATCACAATCATTTATATTTTCCCATTTATGAACTGTATGTGGTAGTATTTTAATACTATCTCCACAATTTAATTTAATTACATTATTCATTATATAAAGATTTACAGACCCTTTCATAACATAAGCAACTTCTTCACCTTTATGACTAAAAAGATCCTTAGAAGAAGATTTTTTAGATGGTATTTTCATAAGCATAAATTCTATAGAACCCTGTAAATTTGGTGTTAACAATTCATAAGCAAAACTATCTTCTTCAGAAAGAATTATTTTCTTACGACTATCCTTTCTAACCACTAAACTTTCGGTTTTATCATCATTTATAAAAAAATTAAACAATGGTACATCTAATGCACTTGAAATTTGTTTTAGCGTATTAATAGATGGATTTGCACTACCTTTTTCTATCTGACTAAGTAAAGAAGGTGTTACTCCTGTTAAATTAGCCAATTCTTTAATAGTTAATTTTTTTCTTTTTCTATGCTCCGTAATATTTTTTGATATTTCTACTTCGCTCATTTACAACTACCTCTTTTGTGTATATTTTTAGAAATTTTATTACATAATTATATCAATATAGCTTATTTTACGCAATCAAATTAAATTTTATTTATTTTTTTAGCATTTAATTAAATTGTATTGACTATATATATCAAACATGTTACGATTTATTAAATCACATTTAATTAAATTAATTTTAATTAAATAAGGTTTAATAATTATAATATATTAAAACAAGGATGGTTAAATTATGGTTAATTCAAAAATATTAAATAAAGAAATTTCAACTTGGATAAAAGAGTATCCACTATTACAAGAAATAATAAATCTAAAAGAGTCATTATGGATAAATCCTAATTATAGCAAATTTGAAGAAAATATAAAAAATATATCCTTATGTGATGATGATGTATTAGATGCTGAAAATAGACTAAATAGATTTGCTCCATATATAGCGCAAGTATTTCCTGAAACCAAATCAGAAAATGGAATTATAGAATCTCCAATAATTAAAATAGATAATATGAAAGCTAAATTAGAATATACATGTGGTGAAAAACTTATAGGAAATCTTTTGTTAAAATGTGATAGTCATCTTAAAGTATCAGGGTCCATAAAAGCTAGGGGTGGTATATATGAAGTTTTAAAACATGCTGAAGATTTAGCTTTGCAAAATAATATAATTAAATTAGATGATAACTATAAAAAATTAGATACCGATGAAGTTAGAGGTTTCTTCTCTAATTATTCTGTAGTAGTAGGTTCAACTGGAAACTTAGGTTTAAGTATAGGAATAATGAGTGCTAAATTAGGATTCAAAGTTACTGTTCATATGTCAGCTGATGCTAGGAAATGGAAAAAAGACCTTTTAAGAAGTAAAGGTGTAGAAGTCATAGAGTATAAGTCTGATTACAGTAAAGCTGTTGAAGAAGGCAGAAAACAAGCAGACAATGATACTAATAGCTATTTTGTAGATGATGAAAACTCTAAAAATTTATTTTTAGGATATTCAGTTGCTGCTAGACGATTGGAAAAACAATTAAAAGACCTGAATATAAAAGTAGATAACAATAATCCATTATTTGTATACCTTCCATGTGGAGTTGGTGGAGGCCCTGGTGGCGTTGCCTTTGGACTTAAGCTTTTATTTAAAGATAATGTACATTTCTTCTTTGCTGAACCAACACATTCGCCATGCATGATGATAGGCTGTATGACTGAAGAACATGATAATGTATGTGTTCAGGATTTTGGAATAGATAACATAACTGCTGCAGACGGTTTAGCTGTTGGTAGAGCCTCTGGATTTGTTGGTAAAACTTTAGAAAAATTAATGAGCGGATGTTATTCAGTTACAGATGAAAATATGTACAGATTATTAGCTACTATGGCTGATAGCGAGAATATATTCTTAGAACCTTCAGCGCTTGTTGGTGTTTGTGGTATTATAAACATACTTACATCTAAAGAAGGTAAAAAATACTTAAAAGATAACAACCTTGAGGATAAGATAAAAAATATAAATCATGTTGCATGGGCTACTGGTGGAAGTATGGTCCCAAAAGACATTATGGATGAGTATTATAATAAAGGCATCTCATTACTTAAATAGTTAAAAATATAATACAAAAGCGATAGATACTCTATATACAGTAAAGTAATCTATCGCTAATTTTTTACTATTTATTATTTTCAAGTTCATTAAACTTTGAATTCATAATTAATATATCTACTCTTCTATTTGCAGACTTTCCTTCGTCAGTATTATTATCAGCCTTTGGTCTATATTCACCATATCCTGTTGCCGATACCTTTTCTGCTTTTACACCCGCTTTATTAATTAGAATTTGTGCTACATTACTCGACCTCATAACAGATAGATCCCAGTTGGATTTATATAACTCATTATTCATAGGAACAGAGTCTGTATGACCTTCCACCCTTATATAGCTGTCTTTTACTGTTGACTCTTTTATAATTTCCCCTATCTTAGTAAATTTATCAATTTGTTCTGGCTTTATATCAGCCTTTCCACTATCAAAGAATAAATTATCATTAAAACTTAATACTAATCCCCTTTTTTCTATGGTAGTACTGATGCTATCAGAAAGAGAACTTTCCTTTAGATATTTATCCACTTCCTTTTTTACTTTTTCCAATTTTTCATATTCATATGTCCCTGTACCTACATCTCCACCTACTTTAGTTCCGCTATGAGCAATAGCACTTCCATCGCCCATAGCTTGATTTAATCCTGCTGTAAGTTGTTCATATTTACCTTTATCTAAATTACTCATAGCATACATTATTATAAAAAATATCATTAATAGAGTTATAAAATCTGCATAAGATAGTAGCCATCGTTCATGATTTTCATGTTCTTCTTCTTCATGCTTCTTTTTCCTACCCATTTGTTACCTCCTCAAGTTTTACCTCCTCAAAATATCTAGAATCTAATTTACTTTGTTCTTTTTTATCTATGAAGCCTTTCAGTGTGTCTAGTAAAATAGTTGAACTTACTTTTTCTTGAACTAACATAATACCCTCTATTATAAGTTCTTTCTCTAGTTGTTCTTGTCTTGCTAAAGTTTTAAGTCTAGATCCTATTGGAAGGAATATTAAATTTGCGCTTCCAAGGCCATAAAGTGTAGCTAAGAATGCGGCAGATATACTTGCTCCTAATGCTCCCATATCTGCTTTAGCAAGTCCTCCAAGAACATGCACTAATCCTAATACCGTACCAACAATACCCATAGTTGGAGCTGTTCCTCCAGCAGAATAAAACATTTCCGATCCAATTTTATGCCTTCTTGCAGTCATTTCTAATTCTAGTTCTAAAGTATTTCTAATGTCCTCTGGTTTAACTCCATCAATTGCTAATTGAAGTCCCTTTTTCATAAATGGGTTTATATTTTCATCTGATTCTAACTCTGATTCAAATTCTAAAAATCCTTCCTTTTTTACTTTATCAAGTACATAGTTAAAGTAAAAAATCAATTCCGGTAAATCTGCTGATTTTGTTGTAAAAGCTACACGCAATAACTTTCCTATTTTTTTCACATGTTTCATAGGAAAGGATGTTCCCAAAGAACCAATTGTTCCTCCAAAAACAATCACAAATGATGTCCATGAAACAAGCGCTTCTACGTGACCGCCTTCTCCCATGAAACCAATTATCAAACAAGCTAAACCTAGCATTAAAGCAATTAAACCACCCATAATTTATTATTCCTCCTCGATTATATGTTGTAGAATTTTATTGTTTAGAACAAAACATAAAAGCAAAATTGTTATGCTCTATAATTAAACAACCCATACATCTTTTTTAATTTTATAAACACAAATATACTAGTTCTTTGAAAAAATATTTTTACTTTATATTATCGACGTTTTTCTTTATATATTTAGTATTTTCTTATTAATATTTTAAATAATATTTTTTTATTTGTTAGGAGGCATACTAAAAATACTCATATTCAATGAATATGAGTATTTTAGAGTTTAAATATTTTTTATTATTTATAAATTATTAAATTTTTTATTCATACAAAATTACCTACTTTAGCTATAATTTTATATTTAAGAATTTTTCACAAATATTTTCTTGAATTTTCTAGCAGCTATTACACCTTTACGTCTAATAGTAGCTTTAACAATTATTGGTTTAAGTTCTTCAATCGGAACACTTTTTGCATCATATTTTCTATGAAGTGTAATAGCATCAAACTTACATCTAGTTGTACATGCACCACATCCTATGCACTGATATTCATCTGTAGTTGTAGCACCACATCCAAGACAACGTTCTGTCTCTTTTTTTATTTGATCTGGTGTAAATGTAGAACGTAAGTCTCTAAATGTTTCTTTTGACTTAGCTCCTTCTACATGATCTATTTTTTCTCTTGTAATATGATCATATCCTTCTAAAGTTAAGTTTTCTTTATCAAATGCATGATATGATTTTCTATCACGTCCATAAACTAAACTCTGTCCAGGATGGACAAAGCGATGGATTGATATAGCAGCTTCTTTACCTGAAGCAATCGCATCTATAGCAAATCTTGGACCTGTAAAAGCATCTCCTCCTGCAAATACATCCGGCTCTCCTGTTTGTAAAGTAAATGAATCTGCTTTTATTGTATTGTTAGGATTTAGTTCTGCTTTACTGTCTTCTAACAAACTGCTCCAATCCATACCTTGGCCTACTGAAATTAGAACATGGTTTGCCTTTACAATTTTAGTTTCATTTTCGTCAAATACAGGACTAAATCTTCCATCTTTATCTAAAACTGAAATACATTTTTTAAATTCTATACCTACAACAGAACCATTTTCTTTAAGTATTCTTTTAGGTCCCCAAGAATTATTAATTATAATATCTTCGCCTAGTGCTTCTTCAATTTCTTCTTCAAGTGCTGGCATTTCTTTTTTGCTTTCAAGGCAGAACATATCAACTTTTGAAGCTCCTACTCTTGTAGCTGTTCTTGCAACATCTATGGCAACATTACCTCCACCAATTACAACTACATCCCCCTCAAGTTTCATTTCATTTCCTAAATTTACTTCACGTAAGAAATCAACACCTGTAATAACTCCTTTTGAATCTTCACCTTCTATACCAAGCTTTCTACCTAACTGAGCTCCAATTGCAACATAGAACGCTTCATATCCTTCACCTCGTAATTCATTAAGGCTTACATCTTTGCCAACTTCAACATTAGTTTTAAATTCTACTCCAAGTTCTCTTAGAATATCTATTTCTGCATTTATAACTTCTTTTTCTAATCTATATGATGGTATTCCAAGTGTTAACATTCCACCAAGTACTTTCTGTTTTTCAAAAACTGTTACCTTATAACCATCTATAGCTAAGTAAAAAGCACATGATAACCCTGATGGTCCTCCACCAATAACAGCAATTTTTTTCCCATATTCGTGCATTAATTTTGGTACATAACGGCTATCTGTATTTAAATCTTGCTCTGCAATAAATTTTTTAATTTCATCTATAGCCACTGGTTCATCAATATCCCCTCTTGTACATTCAGATTCGCATTTTCTTGGGCAAATACGACCACATACTGCTGGGAATGGATTTTCTCGTTTGATAAGTTCAAGTGCCTCTTTATACTTACCTTGAGAAGCCAATTTAATATACCCTTGAACTGATATATGAGCCGGACAATTTGTTTTACAAGGACTAGTTCCAGTCTCTACAACGTTTTCTCTATTTGTACGATAATCAATATTCCACTTATCTTCGCCCCACTCTGTGTTGTATGCAAAGTCTACTCTTTTTTTCTCAACAATTGGTGTTTTAGTACATAATTTTTGACCTAATTTTAGTGCATTAACGGGACAAACACTTACACATTCTCCACAAGCAACACACTTATCTTTATCTACCTTAGAAACATAGTTTGAACGTACCATATCATTATTATTGAACAGTCCTGCGATTCTAGTAGCGTAGCATGAACAACCACAACAGTTGCAAATAGCGTGAGTTTTTCCTGGACCATCTGTATTTGGTATTTGATGCATTAACCCATTTTCTTCAGCTCTTTTAATAATATCAAAAGCTTCTTCACGAGTAATTTTTCTACCTCTACCTGTACGTATATAGTATTCAGCCGCATGACCAAGTTGTATACACATATCTTCCTTTAAGTGACCGCAACCTTCGCCCATAGCCTCTCTTGATGTACGGCAAGAACAATCTGAAACAGAGAATAAAGTATTTTCATTCAAATAAGTAGAAACTTCCTCATATGATGCTCTTCTTGTTTCTCCTTCAATTGCTGTTTCAATAGGTATGACACGCATAGCACCAGTTCCTACAGGAAAAACACCAGCTGTTATTGGAGCTTTTTTCCATCCATACCCCTCAAAAGCTTCTGCAATTTGTTTAAAATCTTTAATATTTTCTCTGTTTGGATGATTGACTATGGTTTCCATATGTCCAGGCACCCAAATCTCATACCAATATTTATCTACACCATCAATTTCATTAACAAAAGCTATTCCATCAATCGCTAATTGCCATAATACTTTAGATGTTTCTTCTACAGATTTGCCACACTTAGATGCAACTTCCTCTGCTGACATTGGCTTGCGAAACTCTAAATAAAGTGCTATTTCTGCCATTTCTTCTGTAACAACAGGCTCTAAAACTTTATATTCCCAGTCATTAGGCTTAATTTCTTTTTTTGAACCACGTTTTACTTTACTAATTTTATTTGCCAGTTCCAATACCTTTTCATTAACCATAGAGACTTCCCCCATTTAAATTTGATTTAGGTTGTTGCTTATAAACTAAAATACTTTAGTTTCCAATATTATCTATTATTAAAAAATATATATAATTATTAATAATCATATATATCTTTTAATTTATATATTAAGTTGTACTTGGCTTAGTTCTACGGAAACTCTCATTAGCTTTCCCAGTATGAAGTTGCCACATATGCCAAAATACAAATGGAATTATTAAAACAAGATTTACTACTCCCCATATTGATAAAACATTAGGACTAAACCATGCTGTTGAATCCATAAGTTTTAAAATAACTCCACCAAAGCAAGATCTAAGTATCATATGAGTAGCTAATGTATATACCCTAGCTGTAATATACAACTCATGTCTTCTTTTAAATAATGGATATAATTCAGCTGCTAATAATATACACACTGAACTTGCAAAATAATTTGGACTTTCACCATATACAAAACAAAGATTCCATGTCGTATATAAGAAGTTCCATGCAAAACTAGTATAAACTATTAAATCACCTTTACCTGATTTTTCATATTCCCAAAACTTTGGAGCAAAAGGAATCGTAACACATAATAGGAATCCACATGCAGCATTTGCATAATTTCCCAAATCAACATCCTTCATAGTTGCTTCAAATATATTTAGGAATAAAATACAATAAACAAACCATAGAATCCAAGGCTTTTGGAAGAATTCCCACGTTTTTCCCTTTCTATCTTCAACGTTAGAAACCCTGCAAAATCCTACAATGATAGTTGGAAGAATTACACTAAGTATCTTAGCCCAACGAAACCAACCTTCCACTCCCCCCATTATCCATAGCGGAAATGTTAATAATGATAATACCCAAATAACACTAGCTGCACGATGCTTAGTACGCATAAATTCAACAATTAAAATAAGTACGGTAAAATAAACAAGCATCGATACAGCACATTTTATAACACTAGTATCCATAATTTCTCCCCTTTTCTGTTTACTTTTTAACAAAACATAACATGCGTTATGTTTTAATAAAAGTATAGAATGTTACACAGCACTTGTCAATTACATTCGTTATAATAAAGGATGATTAAATTGACTATAGCAATCCAATTGAGTATATTTATTAGTGTATATAAATTAATGTATAATAGGATGTGACAGTTAATGAATCTTAAAGGTAAAGATAGAATTTTAAAATCTGCAAAAGAATTAATAAGTGAAAAGGGTCTACAACAAGCTTCTGTAAGGGAAATAAGCAAGCTTGCAGGTGTAACTACTGGGTCTATATATCACCATTATAAAAATAAAGAAGAAATATTATATGAAGTTATGGATACATCTCTTAACGAGTCACATAAAATACTAGAAGAATATATTCATGATAAAACTGTAAATTGTGAAACTATGAATTCCGATATTTTAGATAATGTATTGAAAAGTTTTATCAACAGGTTTGAAAAAGACTCAGAAAATAAGATACAGTTGTACTTAACAGTTCTAGGTATAGAAGGAAATGAAGAAATTAAAAATAAGATGATCGTTAAATATAATACATGGATAGTAGATGTTGCTCAATTATTAACTTTAACTTATAAAGATATTACAATATCTAAGGTAAATGCTTTGAGTTGTGTATTGTTGGCAACTATAGATGGGCTTATTTTGCAAAATTTAATTGGAGTAGATATAGCTAATAATGATGATATTTTAGAAATTTATACTTTGTTGTTAAAAAGAGCAATCCCTGAGGTTATTAATAGTATTAAGTAAAGTTATATAAATAACATAATAAAAAAAGATATAGTCAGGTTTGTATTTAAACAAACTTACCTATATCTTTTTTATTATTACTGTTTAAAATTACTATTCTAAGTTATCAGCTAATCTCTGTAAGAAATCTTGTGCATTTGCTATCATTGTTCTAACAGTTAAACTACCCCTATCTCTTAATTTGTTAACTGCAAACTCCGAAGTATCTATCGTATAAAAGTATAACGGTCTTACTTTACCATCAACAACCCTAAATGAAGGAGTCATATTTCCAGTAGCTATTGTATGTAGCTGAGTTGCCATACAAATAACTGTAGTAGCCTTCCTTATATGCTTTCTCATCTCTTCTTGAGCCTCATATACATTAGGTATAACTATTGGAAGTGGTCCATCATCTCTTATTGATCCTCCTAATACAATAGGTACATTGTTAGCTATACAAGAATGTATTAGTCCAGAAGTAATATTTTCTTCTTCTATTAATTTTTCTATTGAATCATATTTTCTTGCTTTGTTTAATAAATCTAAGTGATTGTAATGACCATCTTTCACTGAGTGTTGAGTATATATATCTTGTCCTAGAGCAGTGTGATATATCCCTGCTTCTAAGTCATGAGTTGCTACTGCGTTCCCTCCTAAAAATGCGCTAACATATCCAGAATTTATTAACTTAGTTAACGAATCTCTAGCACCTTGTGAAAATACTGCAGCTGGTCCCATTACCCAAACTACATAGCCATTTTCTTTTTCATGTTTTAAAAGTTCAAATAAATTATCATAATCCATAGTTTGAGAAGTTTCTCTTGATCTTACTCCTCTAAATGAAAATGCTTCTTTTTCTACCTTATCGTCCTTAAATCCGCTAACGTGTAAATATACACCTTCACTACCATCTTCAGTTCTTCCTACTATAATATTGTCCCCTACTCTTAAATGTCTAAATTCTACGATTTCTATTTTTCCCTTATTATTTAACCTTGCAACACAGTCCATTCTTGTTTCTTGTGCTAAAACCCATTCTCCATTTATTTTGAAGTACTCTGGGTAGATCGACATTGCATGATAATTGTCTGGTGCAACACAATCTTTTTCAACTACCTTACATTTTACATTTGGTGCACATTTAAATATTTCTGTGTCAAAATTTGGATGAGTGTATTTAGGTATTTTAAATCTCATATGTCTATTCCTCTTTCTTAAAATACTTAATTTTATTTTCCTATATTATAACATATTTCTTCTAATTTCGCATTTTTGAGTAAACATTTTTAAATTTTAATTCAATGATTATATAATTTTCTCTAAATTTTTTAATCTGCATATATAAATTTAAATTTATATTCACTATCTATTCTAGCTTGTATTTATATATAGCTAAAACTTATTTCCTAGTAACTTAAACTATAAAATCCTCATCTTCTAATTCTTCATAAATTCCCTTTTGATATCCATTGCCTTTAGTTGAAAAGAAATCATGATTTTTAGTTTCTGTACTTAATCCATTTAATACTATTGGATTTATATTTTCTATATGATAAAGTTCCTCAAACCCTAAATTCTCTAAAGCTCGATTTGCATTATATTGTAAAAAGTTAATAACTTCTTCCTCTAATATGCTTTCTTTATATATACATTTAGTGTATTCTATTTCATTTTCCATAAGGCTACATAAAATCTCATACATTTTATTCTTTAACCTTAACTTACCCTCTTTATCAAATGAATTATATATTTCTTGTGATAGGAGCCCTATATACTTACCATGTAAAGATTCGTCTCTAAGTATAAGAGATATAATCTCTCCACTGGCAATCATTTTGCCTTGTCCTGCTAAATACAAGGGATAGAAAAATCCCGAATAGAATAAGAAACTCTCTAAAAATACACTAACAACCATTGATAAATACAAATTTTCTTCATCTTCAGTGTTTTCATAATGCTTTAATATTAGATCAGCTTTTCTTTGCAATGTAGGTTCTGTTTCAATCCACTTAAATAATTCATCTATTTCATTGTTTGAAAGCAATGTCATAAATATAGATGAATAACTTTTAGCATGTATTTCTTCCATAGTTCCCATAAATGATAATACAGCTTTTCTTTGAAGATTGTCTGTTAAACTCATCATAGATGGTATTCCATTATTTCCTTGCTTTGTATCTAATAATGTTAGCCCTGCCAGTACTTTTTTATATAATTCTTTTTCTTTACTGCTTAGTTCATTCCATACTTTAATATCCTTAGAAACAGATATCTCCTCAGGTAACCAAAACTGCTTTACATTTTGTTCCCAAAAAGCCTGTGTAAAGTTATCATCTTCTTTATTCCAGTTAACAGCTTTATGTATTTTATTTAATACAAATGTCATATATCTCTCCTCCTATACTGAACACACTAAGCACTCATTATTGTCTCTAGTCATTTTTGTTCTAGTGTAATATAAACTTTTCAAACCTTTTTTGTACGCATATATATAAAGCCTAGCTATATCTCTAGTAGTTTTTTCATCCGTAACAAATAATGTTGTTGATATCCCTTGGTCTATATGTTGTTGAACAACTGCTACTATATCTATAACCTTCCTCATATCCATTCGGTATGCTGATTGGTAATATAACATGTTTTCATTAGTTAAAAATGGCATTGGATAAATAGTAGTTGAGTCTCCATATGTTCTAACTTCAACAATATCTGTTATTGGCATTATACTTGATGTTGCATTTTGAACATAACTTATACTTTGTGTTGGTGCTATTGCTGTTAAATATGCATTATATATACCATTTTCTTTTACCTCATATAGCAAATTAGACCAATCCTCATTTGTAGGTATATAAATACTATCAAACATTTTCTTCACTTTTTCTGATTTTGGCAAATAAGACTCTTTATAATACTTTGAAAGTACACTACTTTCTTTACCTTTAGCGTATTCCGATTTTTCAAACCCTTCAAAGGTTTTATTTTTTTCTATAGCTATATTCATAGATGATTTAATTGAATAATATCTAATCATAGCAAAAAATACATTACAAAAATCTATAGCCTCATCTGATGTATATAATATGCCTTCTCTTACTAAGTATCCATGTAAGTTCATTGCTCCTAGACCTATAGCATGTGACTTTTCATTTCCTATTTTAACTGTTGGAACTTCTTTTATATTAGTTTCATCTGATACAAAAGATAATGCTCTTATAGCTATATCTACTGTATTTTCTATATCTTTATTGTCCATAACATTAGCTATATTTAATGACCCTAAGTTACAACTTATATCTTGACCCCAATTATTTATTCCACCATATCCTTCTATTTGGGAAGGTTTTTGATATTGCAAAATTTCACAGCATAAATTAGACATTTTGATTGTTCCAAAGTCTTTTAATAAATGTTCTCTATTAGCTGTATCTATAAACAAAACATATGGATATCCACTTTCTTGTTGCATTTGTGCTATATTCGTTAACATTTTTCTTGGGTTTATTTTTTTCTTTTTTATATCGTTATCCAGTACTAGCTTTTCATACCAATCATCCATATTTATTTCATCAATATTAACTTTATATTTTTTATATACTGAATTAGGATAAAATGCATATGCTACTTCGTTTTTTTGGGCTATTTCCATAAACTTATCAGGTATAATAGCACCTAAAGCCAATGTAGCTAGTCTTATTTTATCATCTGCATTTATCTTTTTTGTATCTAAAAAATTCTCAAAGTCAGGATGAAACACTGATAAATACACAGCTCCAGATCCTTGTCTTGCTCCCATTTGGTTGAAGTAACTAAATGACTGTTCTAGCATTTTTGCTACTCCAATCACTCCACCTGCTGCTCCCTCTATATCTTTAATAGACTCACCGGTTGCCCTAAGTCTTGATAAGTTAAGTGCTACTCCACCACCTATTTTTGATAAATGATTTGATGAAGATATAGCATAGGATATACCTTCTGTACTATCTTCTATTGATAGTAAAAAACAAGATACCATTTCTCCAGCTCTTTTTCTACCTGCATTTAAAAACGTTGGTGTTGCTGGTTGGAATTCTTGCTTTACTAACTTATCAGCTAATTTAAATGCTAGATTTTCATCTCCATCTCCTAATGCTAATGATACTATTAATGCTTTATCATTATAATTTTCTAATATTTCTTTTCCATCATTACTTTTTAGTGCATAATTTTGATAAAATTTATTTGCACTCATATATGATTGAAATTTAAAGTCATAATTATTTATATATTGATATAATTTTTTTATAAATTTCATACTATATTTATCTATTACCTCTTTAGAATAATAGTCTTTATCTATTAAATAATATAGCTTTTCTTCTATACTATTAAATTTTTTCAAGCTAGGCTCTATATATCTTTTTATATAATCATCTAACGCTTCTTTGTCTTTTTCTAATTGATACTTACCTTCTTTATCTCTTATGATAACTTGATTATTAAGTTCTATCCAATTCATATTTTATCACCTTTATCTAAATATTTTATTCGCTAAACAAAAACACAATATATAGTTATTACTTTTTAATAAACATACTATATATTGTATATACACAACTTTTTCATTTTTTAAACTTTTTGTTTAGCTACTATTTTAACATAGGAATTCATAAATCTGGTGTAATTACTATTTTATTTTTTACAACTTAGATACATTTTAGAAACATTTTGTAATCATTCATTTATTATAATTACATTGTCAAAATCATTCAATACTGGGGGTTTCAAAATGAGTAAAGCCAAATTAAAATCAAAAAAAAAAGAAAGCTAAGGAAAAAGGCTCTTTTTACATTATTTATAATTTTATTAGTATTTATTGGGCTTATAAAAATAATTTTTATGAAATTAGTGACTAAAGAACCAACTAAAAATTCACATGTAGAAACACTTTCCTCTGATAAAGAGTATTTACTAAATTCAACTGATCCTATTCTTAAAGATTTAGTTGAAAAATCATTTAAAAATCCTAAAATAAATACTATTTTTAATAATATAGACTCTTATCCCAAATCTTTATTAAGATTAGCATCTGAAAATGAAGAAACTATTGACTTTGTTGCTAACTATAAACAACATATAGCATCTAAAAATAATAATTCAATATCAATTGAATCCGATTATAAGGCGGGTAAAATACCTTCATTTTTACAATGGGATAAAAGATGGGGATATTCTAAATATGGAGATGATTTTATTGCTCTTACAGGATGTGCTCCTACCTCTTTAGCAATGGTTGTAGTTGGACTCACAGGAAATACTAACATTAACCCAAAAATAATTGCTGAGTATGCTTATAAGAATAAGTTTTATGTGGATGGAGTTGGTTCTAGTTGGGATCTTATATCTAAAGGTTGCAATTATTTTGGTTTAAAAAGTGAAGAAATACCTTTAAACGCATCATCTATTTTATCAACTCTAAAAAATGGAAATCCTATAATCTTAACTGTTAAACCTGGAACGTTTACTAAAACTGGTCATTTCCTTGTTCTTACAGGAGTAACGTCTGATAATAAAATAAAAATTAATGATCCTAATAGTAAAGTTAATTCGACAAAATTATGGGATATAGATGTATTTATTAATGAAACTAAGAATTTATGGAAAATAAGTTATTAAATATTTAATATTGGTATAAATACTATCATCTAATAGTATTATTTATTTGCAAAGTCATCTTATTTTATTTCAGAAAAAAATTATTTATTAACTTTCTTCATACAGTTTGTAAATTATATTGAATACTTTTATTATATTTACAAACTATATTTTATATAAAAAGGCTACGCTTTTCAGTAACGAAAATCATAGCCTTTTATTTTTTATTTAACATTAATTTAAATTAAATTAAATTAAATAAAGCCCTGTATATGCTTATACTACCTTTAATTCAGTATAAACTTAACTTGAAACTTAATCCAATCTTCCTCAATCTCAACTTCAATATTTCCTCCCATGCCTTCAACTAAAAGCTTTGTAATTGTAAGCCCAAGTCCTGAACTTTGATTATTTCTTGAATCATCTTTCATATAAAATCTGTTAAACAAAAGCTTACATTCCTCTTTGTCTAAATCATATACATCATTAGCAAACGATAAGACCACTTCTTTATCTTTTTTATCCAAAGATAGCTTAAATCTAGTTTTGCTGTACTTAATAGCATTTTGAATTAAATTAATAAATACTCTTTCTATAGCATTTTTATCAAGATTTATATATAGGGGGTTATTATCCAAATTTATTTCTACATCAATGCCCTTATTTTCAAAGTCATGTGCAGTTAATTCTAAATCTATATTTTCAACTTTTACCTGCCTAGATTCTTCATCTAAAGTTAATTCTTCAAATTTATAATACTTATTTTTATTTAACTGCATATCAAATTTTCTATATCTTCTTAGTTGAGAATTTACTCTAGCTATAATTTCTTCTGATTCAAACGGCTTTGCTATATAGTCATCTGCTCCTAAATTTAGTGCTTTTATTTTATCTTGTAATGAAGTTTTTGCTGAGATGACTATGATTGGTATTTCTTTTATTGTCCTAATTTGTTTTATTAAATCAAGTGAAATTATATCAAATTCACATATCTATAATTGTAGTGATGCTTCACTGGCTGAAAATGCTTGAGTTATTTGAAATCCTTTATTTTTTAATGTTTTTTGTAATTAAGTTATTTATATCTACATCATCTTCCACTACTAATATATGTTCTTTATACATAACTACCCCCATCTAAATCTTTCTATAATAATTTCTGCTATGTAAGTGATATTATAAATTATATAAACAAAAAAGATATTATCTTAATCTTATGATAATATCTTTTTTCCACTTTAATATATGATACAAATATCAATAATAATATACTCAATTTTTTCCATATTTTTTAACTTAAAGCTATCTATAGATATTTTGACTAATAACAATACTATTTTTTTTAATAAACTCATTCTTTAAATATTCATAGTAAGTTCCAGGAGTTATAACCCCACTTATACTAAGAATATCAATTCCGGAATGACCAATTACACTATCTGCTAATAATACACAATTAGTATTTAATCCAAAATATGTTTTAAACTTACCTGATTTAAATTTATAAAATTTAGCTCCAGTAGATTTATATAATACACTTGCATAATCATTATACTCATCTAGTCTATCTTTATCTAATACAATAGGAGGTTTCCATTCTATTAAATTATCTTTTATTTCATTTATTTTTTTATCTATATTTTTTTTCTGTTCTTCATTTAACTTTAGCCCATAACTAAATAATGTCTTTTTCATACAACCTGTACAGAAATTAATATACTTATCTTTCTCACATCTAAATAAAATCCCTCTACCAACTACACCAAATAGTTTATACGATGATTCGTCGTAGTTTCCATAAGATATTATTTCGCCATTATAATATAAGTCTACATGTCCAACCATTCCAATACCATTAGGTGTTACATGTATGAATACTTCTAAATCTACATCTTCTTTTGATTTTCTATTTAATTTTTCTGTATCCTCACTATTAATTTCAAAATATTCATTTACCTTTTTTAAGACTTTGTGCGGTATAGATGCTGCTAAAAAAACTGGTAAAGTAGCTCTAACTTTTCGTTTTAAGTTATTCTTTGTTTTATTGGGCATAATTTCTGAAATAAATTGTTTTATAAAATTAGTCCCAAATAAAAGAAAATAAATCGATATAATTATAAGTATTTCATTTAAATGCCTTAGTGGCGATAATAATGATGTAGCTCCAAATATAAAATAAACACTACATTCAATTAATACTCCTAATTTCACATTAATGCCATTTTTAATATAAATATATATGGTAATTAGCTTAACTACTCCATTTAAAATCATATACAGTGCAAATACTATTGGCAATAAAGATAATGAAACGTTCTCTAGGTAAAACACACAAAAACCTATTACTAAGTTTAATATTATATGCCCTATTGTAGTGTTATTGTTTATATCATCTTTCTTCTTCATAGCTATACTTATAGTCTGAGATAGTGCATTTATAATAAATGCTATTGCAATAGCTTTCATTACAATATTTAAAAAATCAGATTTTCCATATAGTATAAGTATTCCTACTGTTATTAGTGAAACCCCTGTGAAAATTTGATTCCCTCTCTTTACATAAGATTCATTTAATTCAATCTTCATATTGCCTCTCCCTCATGTAGTTGTTTAGTTTAAAGTAAGTATTTTTATGTTAACATTATATCATATCCATATAAAATGAAAACCACGTTGACTGCTTAGTCAATGTGGTTTTCATAGATAATTCTATTTATACTTCTTTTTGGTTTGCAAAATGAAGTTTTGCATCTGCCCATGTAGCGTGGTCAGAACCTATACCATTTCCAGAATCAGTTACTACAAGTTTTAATTCTTTAGCATCTTTAAGATTTACTTCTACATACCTTTGAGCATCTTTTGAGTTCATCACTCCACTATCATAAACTTTTTCATTGTCTAAATAAACTTCAAATGTTATTGAACCTACAGTTCCAAACATTTGTCTATCTACACCTATATAACTAGTAAAATATCCATAATCATCTTTACTTAAATCATATATTATAGTAGATTTTGAGTGAGTTCCGATACCCTTTTGGTAAGTAGCTACATCTCCATTTTCATCAGTAAGTCTCAATTCATTTTCACTTATAGATTTATCTTTTTTAACACTTCCCCAGCCTGCATTTGCTGATTTCCAATCTATATCACTTATATATTTGTAATCATTCATATCTACAACTTTAACTTCTCTTATAGCTTTTTCAGTGTTATTATCACTGTCTGTTACTGAGTAAGTTATTTTATATTTTCCTGGCTTATTAAAGTCTACGTCTCCTTCAACTTTAACTTTTGAAGTTATATCTCCATCTTCAATATCAGTTGCTTTATATACTTGGTTAAGATCAACTTCTTCCCCAACTTTAGTACTTACACCAGCTGGTTTAGTTAATGTTGGTTTAGTATTGTTGTTTATAAATTTAGCATCTGCCCAAACCGTATGATCTCCTGAATTGTTTCCGTTACTATCTGTAACAAGCTTAATTTCTTTGGCATCTCCTAAGTCAATCTTTACAAGTTCATTAGGAGTATTTGATCTCATTTCTGAGCTTTCATATACTAATTTATCATCTAGATAAATTTTAAATAATGCAGAAGGTGTGTTACTTGCAGCCATTTCTTGATCTATACCAATGTATGATTCAAATGTAGAATACCCCTTACCTTCTAAGTTATACACTACACTAGCGTTTGCATGTAAGCCTAATCCTTTCTCATATATCTTTACTTCACCCAAGTTTATAAGTTTTATTGGAGTATTACTAGGAGCTTTATCTTTTCTAAGTCCACCCCATCCTGTTTGTGCAGATTTTTCTTTTATATCAGATGCATAAGTATAATCACTTACTACCCTTACCGGTAAAGTAGTACTTACTGTTGATCCTTCGTTAACTATTGTATATTTAATTTCATAATTTCCTTTTTTAGTTATATCTACATTAGAATCTACCTTAACATCTGATGTTATATCTTCACCTTTATAATTTAGAGCCTTTACATATTGTTTAGGATCAAAATTCTGATCTAGTTTTAAAATCAATTCATTATCAACTTTTAATTTAGGTGAATATGAAGCTATCTCTACTTCTTTTATTGTATTTAACTTTCTATCATATGCTATTATTTTATAGTTTTGATTTTTATCAAAGTTTGAATTTTCATCTACAAAAGAATTTTTATCTGTAAATCCTATTACTTTACCATCCTTAACTATTTCATATCCAAGTAAATCATCTTTTCCATTATCTGAAATATTAAAGCTTAACTTAACTTTATTCTCTTGATTTGTTACATTTACTTTTGCCCAAACTCCTTCAACAAATCCATTACCTTTGTATTTAACTAATCCATCATTTATGTACCATAGTTTTTTATCAGGCTTCTTATATTTGCTTTCCATGTCTTTTTTAACTTCATCAGTTACAGGGAAACCATGTCTTGCAAAATATTCACTTAAATCAGCACCTAAAATCTCAGAAGAAAACTCTACTATATATTTAGTTTTGTCCTTTTCTTTATTTTCTCCATCTGATATATAAATATCTTTATCTCTTTCTCTATACAAACTGTTTAATTCTCCCCAATAATTAGGATGATACAATTCTAACTGCCAAAACGGTCCTATTCTTTCAAAGTAATCTCCATTTACATATACATTAGAATTTTCGTCCATAACGTTTTTATATATCTTATCATAAGGAACTACATGACCTTCATTTTTATTATAAAAATGGTCCATATATAAAGGTAACATGTTATTTGTTGATTCTCCATATAATCTCTTTGATGTATCCATTCTATGTCCTATTTCATGAGTGATACCCCAGTTAGAATCCTTATCATCTTCAAATGGAACTAATAAGCTTGTCATAACATCCCCTTGAACACCTGTATGGTCACCTGCTGCATACATATAACCATAAGGTTGAGCAAGTCTTACATTTTCTCTTATATATTTAGGATCATCATTTAAATTATTTCCATCTAGTCCATAATATCTCATCAATTCTTTCATATATGTATTCCATGATTGCACTGTTTTAGTTGGTATTACACCTTTATTAACATATGCTTCATATGCACCCGTAGCCGTTCCAGTAAATACTATATGCTTTGATACAAATTCAAAAGTATCTATTATTTTTCTATCTACTACATTAGGATTAGCCTCTTTATCTTCATCTATTGCTTTTTTGTATTCTTTTAGCTCTTTTATAAAATCTTCATTATTCGTATTTTCTGTTAATAATGGGAATCTATTTGCATTTTCAAATCTTATAATAGGAGTGTTAGGTTGCTCCTCTTTTGTATAAGGATTTACTATATAAATAGGTCCACCTTTTGTTACATCATGTTTGTAATTGCTATCTTTAGGTACTTCTGGAACTGTTATTATATTTTTACCTGGGCTTAAACCTACACTTCGTCCCCAGTTAGAATAGCTTCCTTCTTGTTGAGAAAACATTAAACTCGGTAATGGACCTTTCTCATCTGCATCCACATAAACTATTACAGTTTCACCTGGGCGAGCGTATACACCTGTAGGTTGATTATTATTTCCAAATCCAAATTTTAAATTTTCTTTTGCATGTTTTCTCATATCACCATATTGCTCTACAGCTACAGTTCTTGTTTCTTGTAGGGTTTTATTTAAAATTTGTTCTGCTCTATTTATCAAATTATTAAACTCTTCCTTTAGTGGATGATTTACTACTTCTTTCTTTAAATTTTCTAATGATTCCTGACTATTATATTCTTTAGAAATTTCATTCATTAATCCATTAGTAAACAAACCATACATCTTTTCACTTAAAGCATCTTCCTTATATAGTCTTATATCGGCTATTGTAGCCCAGTCTCTGTCTTCTTTATTAAATACAAATTTTACTCTTTTAGCATTTACTGGATTAAATTTAACTTCTAATATATCTTCAGTAACATTATGTTTACCATTTGTAACTTTCACAAAATTATCACCTTTAGAAACTGGTGAAACTAATATATCAAAATCTGTAGCAAATCCTTTTCCTCCAAGTCTAGACTTATACGTTAATCTATTTATGACTTGTGGAGAATCTAAATTTAATGTAACTTCATTTTTAAATGTATCTGAAGTACCTCTTCCAGCTTTCCAATGAGTATTGACATCATTGTCTATTGCATTTGCTAAAACATCCTCACTACAACAATTTTCACTATTATTACTTATTGAATTTATTGGCACTCTGTATGTTTTATCGTATTTTTCTATTGCATTTGTGTAATAAGGATTAAATTTATTTATTTTGTAGTTACTTTCTGTTATCTCCCCTGATTCTATTAACTGTCTAGCCAGTTCAAATGTTTCTTTATAATCATTAAAGAACGGGTGATTTTTTGATTCATTTTCTAATGCTTCTAATTTATCTATACTTTTAAACTCTTCAGATACAGAACTCATCTTTATATCTGTGAATATTTTATTCATTTTAGCTAGTTGTTTATCTTCTCTATAAAACCAAAACTCTGATGCACTTGCCCAGTCTCTATTGGCTTCTTTAAATACAAATTTAATCTTTTTAGCTGTTATAGCATCAAATTTAAATTCTAGCATACTACCTGATGACTCATGCTTTCCTGTTGATACTAGTTTAAAATCCTCATCATTTCCACTTAAAGAAGCATAAATATCAAACTGAAGTGGAAAACCTTTTTTATCTGTACTGTCCTGTCTAACTAAATAAGCCATTCTGTCAACTGTTTCTATGTCATTAAATTCAAAAGTCACTTCATTTGTAAAAGTAGAGCTATTTGGAGTTCCTGTTTCCCAGTGAGTAGATAAATTACCATCTATGGCCTTATCTATTGAACTAGATCCATATTTTCCTCCATTATTTTTAATAGATTTTATATCTGCTCTTGATAATTTGTAAGTTTCATTATAACTTTCAAAGTTACTATAGGTAGTTAGGTCAAATGGTTTTACTGATGTTGCATTTACAACATATGGAGCTTCAACCTTTGTACCCTCATCTATTGTCTCATTTGCAAATACATTTATTACTGGCGACATGTTAGTAGTCATTATAGATGCTGCTAATACTGCTGATATTCTCTTTTTCATATTATATCCCCTTTGATATATAGTTATTTTTTTACTACGGGTTATAGTGCCTTTGCCTAGAAATAAAAAAACTACCCATAAAGAGTAGTTGCCATAAAAATAAATATCACAAAATAGCTCTATGTAATTCATAGATTTAATTTGTAAATAAAGAATTTATATTCTTTAGCAACTGGCTGGCATAGTTTTAATTAACCTTAGCCCCTTTAGTTTTGCGTCTTTAGATTTCCCTAAATTTGCCGAAATTTGTAGTTTTTGGTATTATTATAATAATTATAGCATCACACCATATACCATTGTCAAACATTTATATTAATATATATAAAAAAATTTATTTATAGCCAAATTTCCTCAAAATTAGAAATACAAAATCAAGAAGATTTTTAATTTATCTAATGTTACAATTAGGATATAAATAAAGATTACCTAATAAAATTTAACTTTAAATAGGATAAAACTTATTATGAAAAAGACATATTTTAAACCAGATTGTGCTTTAAGTATCTACAAGCCAAATATGGAAAATAGAATTTTAAAGCTATTAAACGAAAGTTATTGAAATGTTGAGCTTCATAAAATATGCTGTCAGCATAATCCAAATCTTGAATCAGACTCACTAATTATCAATGTATGCGCTGGCTGTCCTATACGTGAAAAACCACAGGTACATCAAGCTGCACGTAATTTACTAAAAAAGATGAAAGAAAGAGCGGATTCAATGCCTTGTGATGATGTTTGTGTGTATTGTGTTTCTTGTATAAAATCAATGCATATTGGTGGTAAAAATCCAAGACATTTGATAGATCTTTTAATGGGGGAATCAACTGAACCACAGATATCTGATACTATAAAGTGGCATGAACAATTACAAGACTATATTGAGGAGCATTAATATATAATAATTATGACATCTGATGAAAAATGGAAATTTATAATAACTATTGTATAGTGCTTTCGTTTAGTTTAAATACTATTCCTAATTTACAAATCTTAAATTTTGATTATTATTTGCAATCCATGGTACAATAATATATATATGATAAATGATAGGATGTGATATTTTGCCTTCACTTAGAACAAATAAGGTTAGTTGTGATAGCTATAGATGTGAAATTGAAGTTACTCTTGAAGTTATCGGCGGTAAATGGAAATCTCTTATAATATGGTCTTTAGGAATTCATGAAGTTATTCGCTACAATGAATTTAGAAATATAATCCCTGAAATAAGCCAAAAGATGCTAACCCAACAACTAAGATTTTTGGAAAAAAACCTACTTATAAATAGAAAAATATATAATCAAGTTCCCCCTATGGTTGAATATTCACTTACTGATTTAGGTAAAAAGCTACTACCTATTTTAAATGAAATGGATGTTTGGGGTAAGGAATTTGTTAATGAGTTTTCAAAAGAAAAATAGAAGGTTATACCTTCTATTTTTCTTTATTTAAATATATTTTATGCTATATCTTTTCCATATCCATAATCATCCTTGTATTTATAAATGTAATTAATAGATATAACAATAGCTAAAACTTCTGCTACTGGTACAGAAATCCAAATTCCATTTACACCTAAGATTTTAGGTAATATAAATATACCTCCTACTATGAATACAAATGTCCTAAAGAATGATATTGTTGCAGATACTTTACCATTTGAGAATGCTGTAAACATTGATGATGTAAAAATATTAACACCTGTAATTAAAAAACTTGTACCGAATATAATAAATCCATTATATCCTATATAATATACATCGCTTCCTCTAGAGGAAAATATTTCAACTATGCTTGATGCTGATAGCATAAATATTATATATGAGGATATAGAATTTATTGCTATAAACATAGCACTATATTTTATTATTTTTCTTGTTTGTTTTTTATTTTGTTCACCATAATTATAACTTATAACTGGTGCTACACCCGATGAAAATCCTATATAAATAGCTGTTACTAAAAACTGACCATATAACACAATACTCATGGCTGCTACTCCATCAGATCCTAAATATTTCATCATCATAATATTAAAAAGCATTGTAGTTACTCCTGTAGCTAAATTTGTAATCATTTCAGACGAACCATTTATGCATGTTTTTATTAACATATCTAAGTCAAATTTAGGTTTCACGAAATAAAGTGTCTCTTTATTTTTTATAAAGTATAAAGTCCCTAATATAGAAGGTATTAAATTTCCAATTCCTGTTGCAAGTGCGGCTCCTAAAATTCCCATATCCATCGGTACTATGAATATGTAATCTAAAAGCATATTAGAAACTCCACCCATTGCTGTTAATATTAATCCTACTTTAGGTTTTCCTGCCGTTATTGTAAGAATTTGATACAACAAGTTAATAATATATGAAGGTACAAATATTACCGATATCATAAGATAATATCTACAATACTTATACAGTTCCTCTGTCGAACCTAATAAATATATTATTTCATCTGAGAAAATATATCCTATAATTCCAATTATGATTCCAATCACAAGTCCTGTTATCATTATTAATGTAAAATTTTGCCTTGCTTCATCACTTCTATTTTCACCTAGTTTTTTAGCTATGACTGCACTTCCTCCACTAGCTAACATTACACCTACTCCAATTACAGTATTTATAAACTGATATATTCTACTTCATGGAGAATTATTTTTAAATTCATTGTTCACTTAAATACTTATCTATATAATTTGCAACCTTTTTAGATGATACTACAGCTTCTACCACTGTTTTAGATCCATGAGTTACATCTCCACTAGAAAATACACCTTTTCTTGTTGTATGCCCCTCATCATCTATAATTATAAGCCCCTTAGTGTTAATGTCTATACCTTTATTATTTGAAATTATAGTATTTTTAGGTGTTTGACTGACAGCTATCAATACAGAGTCACATTTGAATAATTCTTCACTTCCTTCAACCTTTATTACAGAGCTATTACCATCTTCATCAATGATTTTTTTAGTATCAGCTAATATTATTCCTTCTTCAAGTATTTCAATTGGTGCTTTGTATATTAAGAATTCAACACCTTCTTTAATAACATCATTTATTTCTACTTTAGTAGCAGTCATATCAGAAAAATCTCTTCTATATGCTAGATAAACATTCTTCGCTCCGTAATATTTTGCACTTCTTGCTGCATCCATAGCAACATTCCCAGCACCAACAACAACAACATTTTCTCCTAAATCATATTTTTGAGGAGATCTTAAATAATCTATTGCATAATGAGAATTTCCTAGTGTTTCTCCTTTTATATTTAAACGTTTTGGATTCCAAACTCCAGTACCTATAAATATAGCATCATACCCATCTTCAAATAACTTATCCATAGTAATAACTGGACCTATAAGAGTGTTTACTTTAAATTTAACTCCCGCACCTTTTAATGCATTCATTAGGTTATCTATTGTGTCTCTAGATAATCTAAATTCAGGAATACCATATCTAAGAATTCCTCCTAGTTCTTCATTTTTTTCAAAAATCGTTACATTATATCCTTTTTTTACAAGTTCTACCGCAACTGTAATTCCAGCAGGTCCAGAACCAACAACAGCAACTTTTTTGCCATCTTTATTTACTGGTTGTAGCTTTATATTCTTTAAAAACTCAGTTGATATTTCTTCTTCAATCTTATAAAACTCAATAGGTTCTCCTTTTATTCCTCTTATACAGTTACCTGCACACTGATTTTCATGTGGACATACTATTCCACATATAGCAGATAATGGATTATTCTCAAATAAAATCTCTCCAGCCTCTTTTATTTTTCCATCTTTATATAAACTGATAATAGTTGGAATTTCAGTATTTATAGGACAACCTTGTTTACATCTTGGATTTTTACATAGTAAGCATCTATTAGCTTCATTCATTAAGTCTTTCATAGCACACCACCTTAGTTGATAATTTATAAAAATTTACTAGAAACCCTATTCCAAAATTCATAATTTGGCATTCTAATTAATTTTATATTTTGATTAGTCATATGTGTTTTTATTGTTAATACTTTTTCAAATTTATATTCTTCTCCATCCACTACTATCAATATAGATTTTTCAAATCTATATTCAGGTATTACTTCTAATACTGACTCTCTAGAAAATAATATACTTGATGTAAAACTTCTATATACATTCGTAGTCAATGGATTAAGTGGGGTTAATTATATGACGTTTATACTCGGATCTACAATGCTCCCTACAGCAGAATAATTATATGCTGTTGAACCTATTGGAGTTGATATTATTAATTCCATTTCTTCATTTAGATAATCAACAACTTTAAATCCTTTTATTATTAATTTTTCTCTTAATAAGTATTTAATTTTAATAGATTTATCTAGATCATTTGATTTTAAAGTTATTATTATCTCCATTTTTTATTCCTCCTATACTTTATCTAATTGTTCTAGTTGCTTTATTCATAATCACATTTATTAGTATATATAGTTTATAGCCTAAAAAAAAGAAGGCACTTTTTGGTATGGATCACACCAAAAGGTAGTATTTATGTGATTGCATATATTATTTTCCAATAAAAAACTAAGCTAGGATTAATGCCTAACTTAGTTTATAATTACGTACTTTGTTAATATATAAATTATTCCACTTTTATTTTTATAATTCTCTGTGTATTCTAATTTTTATATTTTTCTATTTTGAAATATATAAAATATAATTCCTCTTGATAAACACAAAAGTATGCCTATTAAGTCGATTAATTGTTAATAATTCTTTTACTCAATTCCATTGTTTTATTTTATACTTTTATCTGTATCTTTAGTTATATATAATCTAATGTAATTTATATCATCTAGTATAAACCTATGAACTACATTCTCAGTTTTAAAACCAAATAGTTTAAATATTATTTGTATAAAATACCCTAAGCCTATAGCAGTTATAACCGTACCTATACCAGCACTACCACCTAATAAATAGCCTATTGTTAATGCCCCTAATTCCATTACACATCTTATTAACTTTACAGATTTATTAGTTCTTTTTTGAAAAGCAACCATCATTCCATCTCTAGGACCACTACCTAATCCACTTCCAATATAAAGTATCATTCCAAATGCCATTAATATCATACCCATACATAGCATTAAGATACCTCCTATTAAATTATTAGATATAGGAACTATATTGCTAAATAATATCAGGTCTAGGAAAGTTCCTATAAACATCATATTAAATACAGTTCCCCAACCTACGTTTTCCCCTAGTATAGCATCAAGTACTACTACTATAAAACCTAACCCAATTGTAGCTTTTCCTATTGTTATACCCATTTTATTTGCTATTCCTTGGTGAAGTACATCCCATGGTGATAAACCTAAATTAGCATTTATCATAAATGCTATAGATAGTGAACATACAAATAATCCTATGAATAACCTTATAAATCTTAACATTGTTTGTCTTACCATTTTTATCCACCCCTCTGTTTAATATGTTAATTATATCAGACATATATTATTTTAGTTCTATAACAAAATATTCTATTTGTATCTTTAAGGTTATCTACTACTATTAACTTGTTAAAAAAATAAAATCATCTAATTTTATAGATGATTTTACTTTTATTAATTTTTTATATTTAATTTAAAAATTTACGTCTTCTCCATAGTAAACTGCTTTAAATAATTCTTTCATTTCTTCTACTGAAATTTCTCTTGGATTTGTACCTGTACATGGATCAACTACTGATGTTTCTGAAATTGATTGTAAGTTTTCCATAAACAGTTCTTCAGATATTCCAAACTCTTTTAATGAATTAATCATTCCCATATCTACTCTTAATTGTTTTACAAGATTTACTAATGACTCAACTAGTTCATCTTCATTGTTTCCTTCTAACCCTAATCTACTAGATATATCTGCATATGAACTTTTCGCTGTCTTTGCATTGAATTGTATAGCAGCTGGTAGATATATAGCATTTGCTAATCCATGAGGTATATTAAATATTTTACCTGTCTTATGTGCCATAGCGTGTACTATACCTAATATAGCATTTGAGAATGCCATACCAGCTAAGTTTTGAGCTATATGCATATCTCTTCTAGCTTGGTCTTCTCCATTATAAGAATTAACTAAATTTGTATATATCATTTCTATTGATTTCATAGCTAATGCATCTGTTATAGGATTTCTAGCCTTAGATACATATGCTTCTATTGCATGTGTTAATGCATCCATTCCTGTATTTGCTACTAATGTCTTAGACATTGTTTGGACTAAATTTGTATCTACTATAGCTACATCTGGTGTTATATTGTAGTCTGCTATTGGATATTTCACTCCAGTTTCATTGTCTGTTATTACAGCAAATGAAGTTACCTCTGTTGCTGTTCCACTTGTTGTTGATATTGCTATGAATTTAGCTTTTTGTCTAAGCTCTGGCAAGTTAAATGGTTTTGAAGCTTCTTCAAAAGTAAACTCTGGATGCTCATAGAATATCCACATAGCCTTTGCTGCATCTATAGGAGATCCTCCTCCTATACCTATTATTAAATCTGGGTTGAATTCGTTCATCATTTCAACACCTTTTCTAACAGTTGCCACTGATGGGTCATTTTCTACACCCGAAAAAATTATAGTTTCTATATTAGCCAGCTTTAAATTTTCTTGTATTTTGGGAACTGTTCCATCTTTTATTAATCTTTCAGACCCTATTACAAGCATTGCTTTATTTCCTTTTACTTCTTTTAAATAATCTATTGCATTATCTCCAAAATATAAATCTCTTGGTATTGTGAATCTATTCATGTTTATTCCTCCTATATTTTATATAAATGTTTTAGTTGCTTTGTTTATTGGTGATGACATTTATTAGTATATATAGTTTGAATTCTAAAAAAAAGAAGGCACTTTTTGGTATGACACGCACCAAAAGGTAGTATTTATGTAATTGCATAGATTGTATTCATATTAATAATTTATACTACTGTGTATATTTGATAATATAGTTCAAAAAATATCTTCCTATAATTTTTATAATTATCATATTTATATTAAAATTCTTATTTAAAATATAACTTTTTATAAAATTGGTTGTTGGTTATTCATTGAATATCCATCATTTCTAATATCACTCATATCTGATGTATAATCTTTTATTTCAACTTTACTAAGTTTTTTAATCGCTCCATAAGATTGATTTAATGAAAGCTTATCTCCACTTCCAGAAATAACCCATAAAATTTTATAACCTCTAGGTATCACTTGCAACCTATCTTCACCTTTTCCATCAGTAAAATACACCAATAAATTAATTTTTTTATTATTAGCATATTCAAAAACTGGGGCGAATTTAGTACCTCCTCTTATATTAATTCGATCTTTTATATCATTTATAGACTTAACTTTATATGCACGTCTAATTTCATTATCACATTCTATTATTGTAATTTCATGATTATAATTTTTCACTATATTAAGCACTTCTTTAATAGCTTGTTTAAATTCTTCATCACTAATACTTCCACTTATATCAAGAGCAACAGCTATCTCTGCTTTATGACCTCTAAGTTCACCTCTTAAGTCTAATCGATTTGGCTGTCTTCTATTTCTTCTTGTTATAGTCTTCTTTTTGTTACTTTCAACAGTTCCCATTAACTTTTTAAGATATAAATTCCAAGGTAATTCATCTCTGCTGTTTTTAAGTGATGATATAATTCCTTCTAAGTACTCTGGAATTTTACATTTTTGAGAACTATCTATAAATTTTTCTGTAAATTCTTTAAGCATTTTTTCATCTATATCATTAGAATCTTCCCAAATATCATGCGTTTTTTCTGGACTATATTGAGTTTCTATATCTTCATTTTTATTGCTATCATGTTCTTTTCCATGTTCATCTTCTTCTTGCAAATCTAATTCAATTTGAATTTTTTCTACATAATATTCAAAAGTTTCATATGGTTCTAGGTTTAGAGAATAATTTAAATTTACTTGTTCTAATGTAGTAGCATATGGTACTAAATTGTTTAGATATTTATTTACTACTATATCCATTGCCATATTAATAGCTAGTTTGCTGTACTTATCTTTCACTTCTTTTGCTCTTACTAAATGCATAGATACTATATGAAGAATTTCATGTTTAATTGTACTTTCCATTTGTTTCATATTAAGACTTAAAAAAATTATCGGATTAAAATATATAACATATTTTGATCCTTTAAAATTTATAGCAGTAGGGCTACTTATATCAAATTTAATCTCTCTTGATGTTTGAAATAGGAAATATCCATAAAAATTATCTTTTTCTTCCATAAGACTTAAATTAACTTTATCTACAAGATGAAAAAACTCTTCCTTAAAATCTTTAGGTATATCTATCTCAAATCTTTCACCAGCATGATTTGCTTTTAATATAGAATAGGTATTTATAATTTCATTTGTTTTATCATAAAGATATTTTCTTTGTTTTTCAAAATAAGTTTCCATATGTTATCCCCTTATTAAACTATAAGTTTCAAAATACAATCCTACGAAATCTTCGTTTTCTATAGCTCTTTTGTAAACTTCTATATAACTATTTTTAATATCCTTCATAATGCCTACCATTAGGTCAATAGGATATGTTTTTAAAAATTCAATAAATCTATTAATATAATAGCTTGAATCAAACTCATCATTTTTTATGTTTAATTCTAATGATTTTAGAATATTCATTGCCGATAGATAAAGTCTTGTATGGCTTTCATTTTTCACTTTTTCTATTACAGATGTGCTCAATTCGTCACCTAAAAAAACCTCTTCATAAGATATTAGCGAACTATAATCTGATTCAATAAAGTTCATAAACTCTTGTGCAATAAGTTTTCCTACATTTCCTTTTATAACATTTGAGAATACAGATTTAGGTATGGAATTTTTTTGTTCCTTGTAAATTTTATAACTCTTAGAAACTCTTTCATAGCTCCTTGGAGTTGCTGATACATCCCCTTCATTTGTTTTGTGTAGATATTCTGGAAAAGTTGAAATAAACTCTATAACCTTTTGCTCAATATCTGCACTCATTGCCCAATTTAGCCACTGCTTATGATCAGGTTCCATGTTTAACCAAACAAATCTATTTTCTTGTGCCGCATCCATGTCCACGACTTGATAATCAAAATCCGAACCGTACTTACTTGATGGATTCATTGCTGCTAAAATATTTACATCTTGATGTAACTTATATCCATTTATTTCTCTATTTAATATTAAGTTCATAAGTTCTTGTTGTACTGTATGCTCGCAACGATTTATCTCATCTATAAATAAAAGAACAGTATTACCCTTAGATATTTCTTCATCAATCTCTCTTAATCTGTTATGAACTGCATATACTGTACTTTTCTTTTTTATCTCCTGACCATTAGAATTAACTTCTATATAAGATTCTATAGTTGGTAGACCTCCTATTTCACCTTCTTTAAGTAAATTCCCGTCAATCACAATTAAACTCCAATTATTTTTTTTTGCAAGCTTCTTTGCTAAAGCTGTTTTCCCTATTCCACTTTGTCCAACTATCAAAGGTACTTCTTTTGTAGCTAATACTAAATCAACACTCTTTAATGTATCTATAAAATTCATATTTTTACTCTCCTACATCATCTTTAATTTTTCATCTACAGCTATTTTTTTTGCCTTTTTACTTCCATATTTATAAATAAACAGTATCTTATCCATTTTTATGGTGTCACTATTTCTATCTATAGTACTACAACTTAAAAAATTTCTTATATATTTTTCCTCAACATCTTCTTTTGATAATACTTGTTTTAGTAACTCTTCTAATTCATCCTTAGATATTTTTTTTGCAACGTATTTTATAACTAAAATATTTACTTTTAAAAATTCTATTATTTTATTTTTGTCTAAATCAGCTATAAATCTAATAGCAGCTTCATTGTTTTTAATAGCTATAAGCTGTGCACTAAACTTTGCTGATTGTATGTATCTTAATGCATCATAACTTATTTTTACAGCCTCTTTTTGTACACTTTCATAAGGCTCTTTTATATATTTTATAGAGTCATAATTTTTTCTTACTGATATTAATTGCAACTCCTCACTTGGATTTTTTACATATTGAATAGCCCATCCCGATTTACTTAGAGCTAATTTAATTACCTTATCAGTTGGGGTTTTGATATGCTGTAACATACTCCATCCACTATCTACAGCTTTTATCATCATCTCTTCTGTTGGATTATTTATATATTTAATTGCTCTTATATTATTATTTATCGCTAATTCTTGCATCTCTTTAGTTTGATTTTCTATATATTCTAATACAAGTCCATTTTTTTTAATAGCAAATAACTTCATATCATCTGTAGGATTATTTATGGTTGCTATAATATTAGGATTGTTATTTATCATTTGAATAAGTTTTGATTCTTCCATAATGTGCCTTTCTGTGTTTTATAATTTTTATTTAAATTTAATTATTACTTATTATATTAATATACTTTTTTAATTAATTTAAACATAATAATTATATCAATAATTTTTCTAAATAAATTAATCATACAAAAAAGGGTATCAAAATATTTTATTTTGATACCCACTTTTAAGTTATTCTACTTTATACTATTTGATATACCTGTAAATATTATACCTAATCCATAAGCACCTGCATCTGGATGTCCTAAACTTCTCTCACCTACAGTACCTGCACGTCCCATACGTGCTACTATTTGCTCAGTTGATTTTGCTCCTTCTACAGAAACTTTTGCACCTTTTTCAAAAGCATCTTTGAAATTGCCGCCTTCTTTTAAAATATTGCTCCAACAATCAGCACATGGCGCTAGTGCATCTATAAGAGTTTTATCTCCAACTACTGCTCCACGACCAAATGAACGCTCACCTGTATCTTGTATTCCTTTAACTGCTGCTTGCATCATATTTGCAAAATCACTAATATTTAATTCATTTTTATTTCCAACTGATTTAGATGCTGCTCTAAATGCAGATCCCCATATTGGTCCAGATGCTCCACCACAGTGTTCCATTATTACCATAGAACAATCATCTAAAAATTCACCTATATTTAAATCTTTCTTAGAAAGAATTTCTTTCCATTCTCTTTTTAATTGTTTAAATCCTTTGGCAACACTCATACCAAAGTCTCCATCTCCAGCAAAAGAATCTAATTCACAGAAAGGAACTTCATTTTCTATTATAATTTCACTCATTTTGTCTACTATATAAGCCATATTACCTAAAGTTATTTTTTCATCAACTATATTTGCTAAGTCTTCATCAGTTTCTAAATCAAAACAAGTTGTTGCTAGTTCATCATTATTACCTTCTATCGGAGTATACTCTACACTCTCAACTGGTCCATTAACTTTAAATGCAGGAGTATCACTTTCTTTTGATAATAATGTCTTTAACTCATCATCTAGCTTCATTATTGATACTGAAGCGCCTGCCATATCAATACTTGTCATATAGTTTCCAACAAACGTTCTACATATTTTAATATTTCTCTGTGCTAATTCACGAGTAACAGAATTATTGAATAAGTATAATTCTTGTAGAGGTGTTGCCCCAAATCCATTTATTAATAAAGCTACTTCTTCTTGTCCATCTTCTATTTTCATATCTTTTAAAATAGCTTTTACTATTCTTTTAGATAAATCATCTGCCGTAGTCATTTTTTCTCTTTTTATACCAGGTTCACCATGTATACCAACGCCAAACTCTAATTCATCTTCAGCTATATCAAATGTTGGAGTTCCTTTAGCTGGTACTGTACAAGATGTTAATCCAAAACCTAAACTTCTAACATTATCTATTGCCTTTTGAGCAACTACCTTAACTTCTCCTAGGGACATCCCCATCTCAGCTGCTGCTCCAGCTATTTTATGTACAAGTACTGTTCCTGCTACTCCACGGCGTCCTACTGTATATAAACTATCTTCAACTGCTATATCATCATCTACTTTAACATAATCAACTTTTATTCCATCTTCACTTGCTAAGTGAGCAGCATTTTTAAAGTTCATCATATCTCCACTGTAGTTTTTAATTATAAGTAATGTTCCTTTTTCACTAGCAGTAGCTTTTATAGCTTGATATACTTGTATTTGAGATGGAGAAGCAAATACATCCCCACAAACAGCTGCATCTAACATACCTTTTCCTATAAATCCTGCATGCGCTGGTTCATGTCCACTTCCACCACCACTTATTAAACTAACTTTATTTTGATTTATATCTTTTTTCTTCATTACTTTATATTTTTTAACAAATTCTAATTCTGGATGAGCCATTGCTATTCCGTTGCACATCTCCATTACCACAGTTTCAGGTCTATTAATTAGCTTTTTCATATACTCCACCTCTTATGTCTTTATTTTATTTTAAACCCTTTTTAGCTTTGTAGTTTTTCCCTAATTGGTCAGCTGTTATTATTGCAGCAGCTACTGACTCAACGCTTATTGGGAACGGCATAGAATGTACTGATTCTTCTGGTATACAAGATTTTTGTGCCACTTCTATAAGTTCCTTATCACTTATTTCATCTACATCGATATCAGATAAACAAACTGGAAGTCCTACTTCTAAACAGAAATCTAAAACTTCATTTATTTCACTTTCAGGTGCATTTTCAAGTACTAACTGCGCTAATGTTCCAAAAGCAACTTTTTCACCGTGGAAGTATTTGTGTGTTCCTTCTAACATAGTTAATCCATCATGTATCGCATGAGCACCAGCTAGTCCACCACTTTCAAATCCAAGTCCTGATAAAAGTATATTTGCTTCTATTATATTTTCAAGTGCTGGAGTTACTAAGTTACAATCTGAAGATATTTTTGCTTTTGATCCATCATTTAAAAGAGTTTCATAACATAATTTTGCAAGAGCAAGTGCTGTATTAGTTCCTTTAGCTGGACCACATACTCCTTCTCTTACTCCACAAGGTAGACCTGCATTAACATTTGAGTAAGAATTTGCTGTAGCTCTTGCTTCAAAGTAAGTAGATAATGCATCTCCCATTCCTGATACTAAGAAGCGAGTAGGTGCTTTTGCTATTACTGTTGTATCTATAAGTACTACACTTGGACTTTGCTTGAAGTATGCATAATCATCAAATGCTCCATCTGGAGTATAAAGTACTGCTGAGTGACTTGTTGGTGCATCTGTAGCAGCTATAGTAGGAACTATTATTAAAGCATCTCCTTCTGCAACACATTTAGCAGTATCTATTGCCTTTCCACCACCAAGACCTATCGTGCATGAACATTCATTTTTTCTAGCAATTTCTTGTAATCTTGCTACTTCTTGTCTTGAACATTCTCCTGTAAATCCACTTTCTATAAATTTAACTCCGAATTTTTTAGCTGTTTCATCTAATTTATTTTTAACACGAGCTACATCATCTGGATGAGCTATTAATAATGCCGATTCTCCAAAAGTTTCTATAAAATAACCTAGGTTTAATAATTCATCTTCCCCTTGAACGTATTTTGTTGGACATATAAATGCTTTTCTCATATAAATTTACTCCCGTCTATTTTTAATTTATTTTCGTTATTTAATCTTAACTACATTATAATACCGTTTTCCTTTTTGTACATTAGACTCACATGTCATAATATTACAATTTACAATCGTAATTTTATTAACTAAAATCATAAAATTGTAATTTTACTACTTTTCGTTAACATCTTAACCATTTACATGTATATATCTAATGTTTCTAACTTATCGCTATATTTAATTATTTTTATAATACTTTCTATATATAGATGGAGTAACACCCTCATATTTTTTAAATATCTTTATAAAATATCCAGGTTCATTAAATCCAATCTCTTCACTTATTTGATTAACACTCATATCAGTTTCTTCTAAAATATTTTTTGCCCATTGAATCTTTAATCTAGATAGATAATTTGAAAAACTATCTCCCATTTCCTTTGCAAACAATCGACTAAAGTAACTTTGACTTATATGGCAAATTTTAGCCATTTTTTCAACAGACATATTTTCACTTTTATTTTGATAAATATACTCTATCGCTGGCTTTAAAGTTGAACTTATATTTGTCTTTATTTCATCGTCTTTGAAATCTGGCACACATGCATCTATAATAGCATTTGATATCTCTTTTTTGATATTTTGAATATTTTTAGCTGTATAACCTTTAAAATCACTAGACTCTAATTGAGTTTCGCTACCAATTGATTTTTTATACATTTCTAAGATTAAGTTTTTATCTAATGCTTCTTCTACTAAGTAATTGCATAATGAAGATAACATATTGGCAATATTTTTTACTTCTTTGTATGAGAGAATTGGTAATTCTTCATAGTATTCTCTAAGTTCATTAAGTACTTTATTAGCTAATGGTTCATGCGAGGTTGTCACTATTTTTTCCATTCCTTCAGCTGTATCGTAATCTGACAGCTTTACTTGACCAGCCATTATTGCCCCCATATACCTTCCCTCTATAATAATCGGAACCGCAACATCTACTATATTGTAGTGGCATAGGTATATATAAGGTTCATTCAAACGTACCGCTTCTAATCCACCTCTTGAGTCACATTTTTGGCAATATTTTACCATCTGTGGATGAGCTCTTACAGATTCGCAGAATTTATAGCATCTACTATGCTTGGTAATTGGGTTTCCTTTATAATCAACAGTGATTATAGCTATATTTGTAACTAAAGATAAATCATCTTGTAACTTCTGCCACTTTTTGAAATCGATTACTTTCTCTAAGTTTAATTTGTCTTTTTTCAATTCAACACCCCCGAACATAGTATGATTATGTCTAATTTTATCATAAAATGAGTTTCTATTTAATAAATATAATTTATATAGTTTTAAATTAACCAATTTTTTACATATAAAAAATACACTGATAATATTATCAATGTATTTTTTATGGGCTTCAATAAATCATATTAAAATATATCTCTAATTTTAGAATAATCATTACCTAATTCTTTTTTCATTTCATCTTTACAGATATCAGCACCTCTGTAGAAATACATATCGTGACGGACACATTCTCCAGCCATAGATATCATAGGTTTTGATTTGGTCCATATTACTTCTGCTACATTTCCGCTTAGAATTTGACCAAAAACAACTTGTTTGTTGTCAGATACAAGGGTAATAAATCTTCCACCCATCTCTTCATACTTTTGTTTTAACATCCCATGCTTAACATAATTGTTAAGTGGAAGGGTAGATTTTTCATTTTCACTAAAAAATACAACTCCTATTTTAATTCCCATAGATTGCATCTGTACTACTTCATCAATTATTTCGCTAATATCTTCTTCCCATATTTGAATTAATAACTCTTTTTCTGTACTATTAATAATATTTCTACACTTTGCAAAAACATTATTGTACTCTTTGATATGCCATATAGACTCTAAGTCTGTAACTGCTTCATAGTCTTTTAATTGTACATCTAATTCATCTAATGTGTAATTCATATCTCGTTTAATCTTTTGAGAAATTTCATTTATAGGTATCGATGTATAGCGTGTATTTCCATCATTTTCAGAAAATAAAATAAATCCTTTTCTAACTAAGGACTCTAATGTATTATAAATTTTTGAACGAGGAACTCCAGAAAGCTTACTAGCTTCATATCCCGAATTATTTCCATGCTTTATTAAAGTCAAATAAACTTTTGACTCTGCATCTGTCAGCCCTATACTCTTCAATAAATTTATTTTTTCATCTATCATATATTTCACCTTTTCCTTTATAACATATAATCTCTCATGTACTACGTCTAACGGCTACTGTATCATATATGTTATCCTTAGTAAATATGGCAGTTGCAATATATTTTTTAATATTTTGCAGCTGCCATATTAATTTTTTATTAGATTAATTCCATTCAGTTCCAATACCAGCTTCTTTAGCTTTTATATATATCGACCTAGCAGTCATTAAATCAAGTAGACCTACTCCAACGTTTTTATAAACAATAATTTCATCATCATTCTCACGCCCTACTATGTTTCCAAGTAATACATCTCCAATATCACCAGTAAAATCTTCTTTAGTTATAATCCCCTCTTCTAAAGGTATTAATATATCTCCAGATTCTGATAATACAGCTTCTTGTGAGTCAAAGTATATCTTTGATGTTCTTGGAAGAATTGCTGGGTCCATTTCTTGCATATGATGTTGATACGAACCAACACAACTTACAGTAGCACCCTTTTTAACTTTAGTTCCATCAAATACAGGAGTATTTGATGGTGTTACAGTAACAATTATATCTGCATCAGCTATAGCTTCATCAGATGAACTAGCTGCTACTATTTCAGTTTTATATTCTTTTAAATCTTCTTTCATTTTATTTACAAAAG
Source organism: uncultured Peptostreptococcaceae bacterium (assembly GCA_947072565.1). GTDB lineage: Bacteria > Bacillota > Clostridia > Peptostreptococcales > Peptostreptococcaceae > Romboutsia_D. The sequence continues at coordinate 89,257 of CAMTIM010000022.1, forward strand.
CTTCTGTTCTTTCTTTATTTAAATCATATACCTTAACAATATCTAGGTCACGAGCAACCATCATAGCTTCTAGTTGAGCTGAAGCTTGACCTCCAGTACCTATTAATGCTCCTGTTTTTGCACCTTTTATAGCAAATAAATCAAACGCAGCTCCTGAAGATGCTCCTGTACGTAATTGTGTTACATATGTTCCATCTAAAATAGCGCTTACTATTCCCGTTTTTCCATCTATTAATAATACTTGAGCTGGAGCAGTTGGTAAATTTTCATTAATATTTTCAGGGAATATATTAACTACTTTTAATCCAGCAACATCTAGTTCTTCTACATAAGATGGCATAAATAAAAATACTCCATTGTGATTTGGTGCTTGTATTGTCGTTCTTAGTGGAACCTCACTTTTCCCCTCAGAAAATAATTTGAAAGATAGCTTATTTGTTTCTATAGAATCTTTCATTGTAAATATCTTTTTGACATCATCTTTTGATAATAATAACATTTCGTCCTCCCATATCTTTATACTATAGTTAAAAATATAACATTAGTATATCCTTTTAGTAACTACTAACTTTACTATAATTATAGCAATTTTTTATACATTGTCAATCAAGCTATTGAGGCTTTTAACTAAATTATAATATTTAATATATTTTATAATATATCTATAATTTTAGTAGCTATATTTTCTCCAAAGCATTGATCATGCTCAACAAATAACATAGCAGGCTTTTCTTCAAGAATCATATTCTCTATTTGTACACGAGAAATCACATCTATAAAGTTTAGAGGTTCATCCCAGATATAAAGCTTTGTTGGTTCACATAAACTTACTGCAATAAGTAGCTTTTTTCTTTGTCCCTCACTCCACTCTTCTATATTTTTTTCAAATTGAGCATTTTTTACACCTAATTGATCCAAGCTACTTTTTAAACGCCTTTCCTCTATTCCCTTATCAGTACAAAAATCTTTAATTTTTCCTTTTAAAAAGTCTGTTTCTTGAGAAACATATGATATATTATTTGTCTTTTCTATATAACCTCTATAGTTCATATCTTTACCCATTAATAATTTTATTAGACTTGATTTACCACAGCCGTTTTTTCCTCTAAGCCAAACACGATCTCCTGGCTTAATTTTAAAACTTATAGGATCCTTAAATAATTCTCTTTGATATGTTATTTGTAAATCTATAACTTCTAATAAATTCTCTGAATTTACATATATGTTATCTATTTTAAGTTTTTCTACTTCTTCTATATTTTTTAGCAATTTTGATTTTTCTTCTATTGCTTTATTCTGGCGTTTCTCTAAGCACTTAGCTCTTTTCATCATTTTTGCAGCTTTATGTCCAATATATCCTTTATCTACAGGACCATTACCTACCTTAGTGGCTTCTAATTTATCAGACCAATTAGATTTTTGTTTAGCTGTAGTTTTTAGCCTATTTATATCTTTAAGTAATTTTTTATTTTCTGCTTTTTCAAACTCATCCCTTCTATAATTATTTACTTGCCATGTAGAGTAATTGCCCTTTTGAATATCTATATTATTCTTATTGATAGATAAAACATGGTCAATAGTTTTATCTAAGAAATTTCTATCATGTGAAACTAATATAAAACCTTTCTTATTCTCTAAATATTTAGCTACACATTCTCTACCTTCTGCATCTAAGTGGTTGGTTGGCTCGTCAATAAGTAAAAAGCTATTTTTTCTAAGAAATAAAGCTACTAATAGTAATTTTGTTTGTTCTCCAGAGCTTAATGTTTTAAAAGTTCTATCAAGTATTTCTGGATCTAAACCTATTTTTCTTACTTCCTTTTCTATCATTTCATTTATGATATATCCATCATAATATATAAAATTGTCTAGTACCTCTCCATATTCTTTTATATATTTAATATCATTTGAATACTCCTCTAACTCTTTTTCCCATTTAGTAAAAGAGGCAATTGACTGCCTCATAACCTCTAATGCAAGTTGAGTATCATCCTCTACATTCATAGGAAAATAGTCAAAGTTCACTGGACTTATTATCTGACCGCTATATTTATACTCTTCTTTTAAGAGTTTTAAAAAGGTTGTTTTTCCTCTACCATTTCTACCTATTAGTCCTAATTTCCAATCAGTATCTATATCTAGAGATACATTTTTAAATATATCGTCTCCATGAGTATCATATTGAAAACTTAAGTTATTTATTTTAATTTGTGCCATAATTATCCTCTCCTTTTTAAGGAAATAAAAAAACTCCCTTAATTTAAATAGCATTTATTGCTACTCAAAGATAAGAAAGTTGTTATATACATATATTATGACATACAAATAAAAGCTATAATTGCTTTTGTTTGAGTGATTTAGTTATAACATTTAATCTTATTTTTAACTTTAAGTAGCTTTTAGGTTTACTTAATAAAACATCTATTTTGATGCTTAAAAACCTAATCAAACTATATTATTGTTATTTTAAATAAGATTAATTGTTCATTTTATCTAATCACCTCTATGTCTATTTTTTATTATTATAGTTCTTTTAAAATTTAATTGCAACTCATTATATAATTTAAACTATTCTATCTAGGATAACCTACACAAACTATTTAGGTAAATTATAGTTTATTTTCCTATTTTATAATTCATTATTTCGCCATTCTTTTGTTCTTTTGATTCTAATTTAGTTAAAAATATTATTGCAGTTATTGTCGTTATAATCTCAGCAAATGTAAATGATAGCCATACACCATTCATTCCCCCAAATGCTGTAAGGATGAATAAGATAGGTATAATAGCTATACACCCACGCATTATAGAAACAACAAAGGCACTCTTCATTTTTGCGGTTGCACTTAAAAAGGCCGCTATAACAATATTAGATCCAGCAAAGAAAAATCCGGTAAAGTATAACTTTAACCCATTTGTAGCAATAGGAATTAGCTGTGCATTATTTTCACTGTTAAAAGCAGCAATAATATTATCTGATAAAAAGAAGGTCAATATATATATAACAGTTGCTATACCTAAAGATAAAGTAATAGCATATTTTAATACTCGCTTCATTAATATACTATCATTTTTTCCATAGCCCTCGCTTAGCAGTGGCTGTATTCCTTGTGCGATTCCTGTAAATATTGAAATTACTACAAGTGCTACGTTTGCAACTATTCCATATGCCGCTACTCCTACAATTCCTGTAAGATCCAATATTACAAGATTAAATAGAATAAGAACAAGTCCTGATGAAATTTCCGTAATAAATGCCGATAAACCAAGTCCTAAAATATTTATTATAGCATTTATATTTACCTTACATTTTATAAATTTAAAATTATTGTTTTGTTTTATAAAATGTGAAGATAAAATACAAAGACTTATAATCGGCGCAAGTCCTGTAGCAAAAGCCGCCCCAAACATTCCCATTGAAAACGGGAAAATAAAGATGTAGTCAAGAACAATATTTGAAAAACTCCCTATAAGCATGGCTGCCATAGACAATCTTGGATTTCCATCATTTCGTATAAATGCAAGCATTATATTGTTTAGGATAAAAAATGGCGAAAAGCAAAGTATTGTTGTTAAGTAATTACTTGCCATTGTTAATGTAGAACCATCTGCTCCAAGTAGCTTTGCGATTGGTGTTGATAAAAATATTCCTACAATAAGCATAATAATTCCTACAATCATTCCTATGATAACAGTGTTAGAAAAAATCGAATTAGCCTTTTCATCTTCATTTTGTGACTTTAAAATACTATGTTTTGTTGCACCTCCAATACCAATCATCAAGCCTGCACCATTGATGATGCAATAAATTGAAATAGAAAAGTTCAATGCAGCAAGTCCATTTGATCCAAGAGCATTAGAAACAAAAAAAGTATCTGCAAGGATATAACAGGACAGACCTATCATTCCTATAACATTAAGGCTCACATATTTAAAAAAGTTTTTTAGTACGTAATATTTATTCATATAAAACCTCCCATAAAAAAATGCCCCTACAACATTCCTTCTAAGACCTAATGGAATGTGTTTGAGCACTTTGATTTGTTTTACTCGGTAGCAAAACAAAAGTATTTATTTAATTATATAGTTAAATAATATCATGCATATACTAGGTTTTCAATATATAAAATATATTTAGAGTTTTTATTTATAATTGTAGATTTTATATTCCCCTAATTTTTTATACATGAAATGTTGAATATGAATCTTAAAAATAATGTTCACCATTATCTTTCAATTTGGAATTTTATTAGATAAATATACTGAAAAAATACTCCCGCTACTGCTTGAACTTACTTTTATATATCCATCTTCCTTAGTAATAATTTCTCTACTTAAATAAAGCCCAATGCCGATACCTTCCTCTTCATAAGTGTTTTCACCCCTATAAAATCTCGAGAAAATTTTTGGCATTTCTTCTTCTTTTATTCCCATTCCTTCATCTTTTATATCTATTCTTGTAAATATTTCATAACTTGTAACGGAAATATTAATCTCACTTTCTTTTGGAGAGTATTTTATAGCGTTATCTATAATATTAAATATAGCTTCCATTGTCCAATTTTTATCGTGAATTAACAAGATGTCTTCTTTAGAATAAAAATTTATATTTATATTTTTGTTCTGTGCTTTTTTGTGTAGTTGAGTTATAGCACTTATTATAGTTTCATTTATACTATATCTTTGAGGCCTTAAATTTATCACAGAACTTTCTAAGCGAGACATTTTTATCATACTTTCTACTAGAAAACATAATTTATCTAAACAAGTTATTATTACCTTATTAAATTCTTCTCTTTCTTCCTTCGTTATGCCCTCATCTTTTAAAAATTCACTATACATTTTCATACTAGCTAAAGGGGTTTTTAGTTGGTGAGATATATCAGATATTAAAGATTTTATTTCTTCTTTATCTTGCTCTATTTTTAGGTTTTGTGATTTTAATAATTTAGTCAACTTAATAGTTTGATATTGTAATTTTGAGAATAAAGAATCATCTATTTCAGAAAATACTTCATCTTCTTTCATATCTGATATAGTGGCTAACATATCAGACAATTTTATTAAAATTTTACTCATATATCTTTCAAATAGCTTTTCATAAATATAAAATCCCAATAAAATAATCAATGTAAAACCTATACATATATAATTTATTACTAAATCCTTACTTACAAATAATATTATGACATTAAAAATTATACATAAAGTTATTATACTAATTCTAAAAAATAGATTGTAATTGTTAAAGCCTCTTATTACATTATCATTGTAGTTTTTTTTCATTTTTATTCTCCCAAAATATAACCAATACCAAATAAAGTAATTATATAGCGTGGATTTTTAGCATCTTCTTCTATTTTTTTTCGAAGTCTTCTAATGTTTACACTAATAGTATTTTCATCTACATAATTACGATTACTATCCCACAGCTTTTCTAAGATAATCTCCTTAGTAACAGCTCTTCCCTTATTTTTAGAGAGCAACTCTAAAAGTTTATATTCTGTTCCCGTTAAATTAACTTCTTTCTCTTTTATAAATACCTTTCTACTTTCAAAATCTATTTTTAAATCTTTATATTTAAAAATCCATTTTTCAATTTCTACACTTCTTTTTAAAATGGCATTAATTTTTAATTTTAACACGTCCATAGAAAAAGGCTTTACAATATAATCGTCACATCCTCTTTCAAAACCTTTAATCATATCTTCCTCTGTGTCATTGGCAGTAAAAAATACTATCGGAAAATTAATTTTATTATTAAGTTGTTCACATAAATCTAAACCACTACCATCAGGTAGATTAATATCTAAAAGTAAAAAATCTATATCATTTTCCATGATATATGCTTTCCCCTCTGATATATTAAATTTACTTATTACCCTATATCCTTCCTTTTTTAAAGCAAATGACACTCCTCTATTTAAAATTCTATCATCTTCTATTATTAAAATATTCTCCATATAATCCCCCTCCCATTTTATAACTTTTTATATATATAATTATAGTGGTAGACTTTTGAAATCTATCACTATAATTAATTTATTTTAATCTATCCGTTACACTTTTTTTGCTAGAATATTTATAAGCTATACTTGGAGTAATTAAACATACCGCAAATATTAATATTGCTAAAGAAATAAGAGGAACTGTTGGGAATATAAATTCAGCATAATTAGCTATTTTCTTAGACATTTTACCTATTATAAATACTATTGTCATGCCTAAAGTTGATACAAGTAAAGTAGTAATACCTGCATAGTATAATCCTTCAAGAGTTAACATCTTTTTAATTTGTTTTTTGGTCATACCTATACTTTCCATAACTGCAAGTTCCTTTAACCTTATATTAATACCTGTAACCATAACATTTACAAAGTTTAATAATCCTATCAATATAAGTACTATAGACATACCCCCACCTATAATATCCATAATCCTCTCACTATGTTTAAGTGCCTTAATTTCTTCAGACTTTGATATCACAAATAAATTCTTATCTTTTGTCATTTTTTTGATATCAGAATTTATAGTTTTTTCATATTTCTTATCTACATTTATGTGTAACGTGTAATTTACAGCATTCTTATCTAATTTTTCCAACTGATTTAAGCTAATATAAACAGTTGGTAGCCCTGTGTCTACTAATAAATTAGGATCATGTATAATTTGAGTTGTCTTGAAATTTAAAGAATGCTTATGCTTTCCTCTTAAAATAATATTTTCTTTTTCAAAATTTTTATCTATTATATATTTATTCTTTTTCTCTGAATAACAGTCACTATCTATTAAAGCCATTTTTCCGGATTTGAAAGCTTCAACATCTATTTTAAAATCACTTCTATCATTATATTTTTCTATCGCTAAGTCGTCTACTCCTACTATTATAGGCGATACATAAGCAGAATGAGCTTTTTCAATCACCTCGCTAAAATGCATTCTTTCGTCCAACTCTTCGCTATCTTCTCTATATACAGCTCTTGAATCAGATATTTCATTTATATTCCTTTGTAAGTTTGTAAGTTTGAAATTACTAACAGACTCAACACCTTCCATACTTTTTATTTCTTTAATAAATCTATCATTTATTTTTCCATCTATAGCTTTTCTATTTTGTATTTCAAAATCATTACTTACACGGCTATTAATATAATTTTCCATACCCACACAATCTAAAAAAGTATTAACACTTAAATATGTAATAATCCCTACAAACAAAGATGTAAATACTAAGATCGCACGTTTTTTATCTCTAAATACATTATACCATGCCATTTTATAAAGCTTTCCACCATTAGTGCTTTTTCTGTCTTTCTTTTGTTTATTATCTTTTGATCCACTGTATCTTAGAGATTCTGTTGGAGATATATTACCTGCTATTTTAGCTGGTTTTCTACAACTTAAACTAATAGTAAATAGTGAAAATAATGTAGCACATATAAATATTAAAGGGCTAAATGATATCTCTGATGGCATAGCATTTCCATCTGTTCCTGATGAAACTGTGCTTATTAGCATTGGTACCAATATAAAAGATACTACAAATCCTAGTGTTAAACCTATAGGTATTCCTATTGTAGAAAGTCTAAAAACCTGACCCTTTACTATTTTTTTTATTTGTTTAGGAGATGTTCCTATTGTTTTCATTAGTCCATAAAAATGTATATCCTTAGTTACTGCTATATGCATAATATTATATATTAATAGATAACCACTAAACACTATAAATAGCCCAATTGTTCCTATTACCGCCACAGAAGATTTAGCCATCTCTTTGGAATCTTGATCTATGTCATAACAATATTGATATAATTGACCTTCATCTAAATCTACATTTGATTCTAATAAATCTGGTGCTTCATTTTTTTTGCTATTTTTTAACGTAAAAGATAGTATTCCATTGTCTAATACACTTAAGTTATTACTTTTGATAAATTTTTCTGATACTGCTATATATCCTGTATCCAATTTAAGTCCGTAAGTCATATATATACCACTTAATACAAACTCTTTTTTTATTTCGCTTCCTTCGCTGCCACTATAAGAAAATTTTATTTTATCGCCTATTTTAGATTCATCTTTACCTAATAATTCTAATGCCTTTTTAGACATCATAACTTCATTTTCTTTGGTAGGATAATTTCCTTCAACATCACCAATAGCTGGTGTTATTTGTTTTTGCCAATTTTCTTTATCATAATATTTAAGAAAAACATTCCCCTTACTTTTTTGTATATCTTTCTTAACAATCTGGCCTACCAAAATTTCCTTACCAATAGAATCACTTATTCCTAATTTTTCTATTGCTTTTATTTGTTCTTCTTTTGGATTTGGTAAATATACATTAGCAGTGGTTTCTGCTAACCTTACACTCATAATATGGTAATTCTTAATAAGACTAGCCCCTATGCTAAATACTGAAGATATCATAAAAGTAGTAAGTACTATAGCTATAACTACAAATATATTTCTTAATTTATTATACTTTAGTGAAGAGTTAGTAATTCTTTTTATGATTTCCTTATTGTTATTTTCTAGTTTCATCTATTAAGCCCCCCCTACTACTTTACCATCTTCTACTCTTATTACCCTATCAGCCAACTGTGCTATTTCTTCATTGTGTGTAATCATAGCTATAGTTTGATTGAATTTTTTAGACGTCATTTTTAAAAGTCCTATAACATCCATACTTGTCTTACTATCTAGATTTCCTGTTGGTTCATCTGCTAATACTATTGATGGCTTAGTAGCTAACGCTCTTGCTATTGCTACTCTTTGCTGTTGTCCTCCTGATAAATTGCTAGGGATATTATTTAACTTTTCTCTTAGTCCCAAAGCTTTTACTATAGAATCTACAAATTCATTATCTATCTTAGCACCATCTAATTCTATTGGAAGTACTATATTTTCATAAACATTTAAAATCGGTACTAAATTGTAATCTTGAAAAATAAATCCTATATTTCTTCTTCTAAAAATAGTTATTTCTTCATCATTCATTTTACTTAATTTTTTATTATTTATTATTACTTCTCCACTAGTTAAATTATCAAGTCCTCCTAACATATTTAATAATGTAGACTTTCCACTTCCTGATGTTCCAACTATAGCGACAAATTCACCTTCGTTTATTTCTATACTTACATTATCTAATGCTTTTACTAAATTTTCATCTTGTCCATATATTTTAACTAAGTTTTCTGCTTTTAATATACTCATTTTCCCCACCCCATTTATTTATTTATTTATTTATTTTATATTTATATAATAACCCCTACTTCTTACAAACTTCTGACATAAATAAAAATTCAATTCGTAAATATAAGAAAGCGCATTGATAATATTATCAATGCGCTTTCTTATATTTAGATTATTATACCCTCAAAATGGTCTATTTCATGCTGAATAATTTGTGCAGTAAATCCTGTAAAAGCTTGTTTATGTTTATTGAAGTTTTTATCTAGATATTCTACCTCTATTGTTTCATATCTAGTTGTTTCTCTAGAGCCAATTAAAGACAGGCAACTTTCTTCCGTCTCATAAGAATTCTCTTTTTTTAGTATAACTGGATTTACCATAGGAACTATTATATTACCTACACTAAATACCAATACACGCTTTTTTACTCCTATCATGTTGGCTGCCATACCTACACAATTATCTAAGTTTGCTCGTAATGTATCTATTAAATCATTAATAACACCTGCATCATCTTTGTTTGCAGGTTCTGATTTTTGTTCTAAAAATAATATGTCTTTTACAACTTCTCTTATCATTATTCTTCCAGCCTTTCTAATTTATTTTTCTTAATTAGTATCTATACTATAAAATTATACTCTAATACATTAGCTTAGTGTAGTCATCGAATTATTTATATATGTAAAAAATGTATTGGCTTTATACCAATACATTTTTTATGCTTAAACCATAAGAATATAATTAAATTTTGCTTAAGTAATATTATTAATTATCTTCTTTTATATCTACTTTTGTATCTATTTTTATATCTTTTACTATATCTATTTCTTTTTTTTCTTCTATTAATAAGTTTAATACTATAAGCTATTACTACTGCTGCTAAGGCAATGCCTACAATAACAGTAGCATACAGTGCAATATTTGCTTTAATTAAATCAAATATTGATATATCTACTTTTCCTAATACCTTTGACTTATAGTTTGGTAACGAAAGTGTCAATTCTACTTCTTTATTTGCTAACTTCCATGCACTTTTGTCTTTGTTTTTATATTCTAGTTTTGCGTTTTTATCATTGATATCATTTTTATAATACATTACATCTTTTGATGCTATAATTGGAGCTTTTACACTTTTTTGTTGTCCAAAAAATCCAAATGTCTTATATTCTAAATCTACTGTCCCAATTTTTTCTCCAGCTTTTTTGTATGTTTGCTTTTTATAGTCGTATCCATAATCTGCAATCTTTTTTGTATCCTTAAAAACAGTTGTAGCATCTGTTCCATACTGAGATTTAAGAGCTACCGTTACTAAGTTTCTACCATCTCTTTTAAAGAAACCAACAAAGCAATGACCTGCTTGAGTTTCATTTCCTGTTTTCCCACCTACATTACCATCTTGACCAATAATTTTATTTCTTGATTCAATAATAATAGGCTTACCTGATAAATCAATAGATGTTTTTTTGTATTTATCTGATATTATATCTCTAACCCATTCATTCTTATATGCTTCACTTGCTATTATTGCTATATCATATGCGCTTGATAAGTTAATTTCTTTGTTCTTTGGATTTAAAGCATTACTCTCTAATCCACATGGATTCACTATATGTGTATTTTTTAATCCAAGAGACTTAACTCTATCGTTCATCATCTTTACAAAATCATTACTATTTCCAGCCACAGAATCTGCCATTAAATATGCAGAATCATTAGCAGAAAAAATTAGAGCTGCTTTCATAAGATCATTGCTTGAAATTTTATCACCAACTTTAATTTTTTTAAAGTTGTTTAATGATGTTTGAGTTGTTTTAAGTGCATCTTTAGTAAATGGAATCTGATCTGACTTTGAAGTATTCTCTGCAAAAATTAATGATGTTAATAACTTAATCGTACTGGCTACAGGTCGCTGTTTTTCAGCATTGTTTGATGCAACAACTTCACCAGTATCCATATCCATAACTATTGCTGATTCAGCAATTATTCCTTGGACTTTACCTGCATTGTTTTGCGCACTGGCTACACTGTTAGCAGATGTTACTGTTAATATTAAAAGTGTAAGAATCAGTGCCTTAAAAGACTTATGTATTTTCATTTTAAACCTCATTTCTATCATATATTCTACTGAAGTATACCATATTAAATATAGTACAACAATAGTATAGTGACAGCATTTGGCATAATCATACATATTTTATATTGATTTTAAAAATGGCATGAGTCCAGGTAAATACCTTACTCATGCCACTTAAAAGTTAGTCTATCAAAGAATTCATATTTATCTATTTTTTATATCCTATAGATTTTTTAGGACATTTATTTACACATCTACCACATTGTATACAGTCATAATGAGTTAAAACGTCTCCTTTGTATTCATGTACATCTATTCCCATGGGACATGTTTTTGTACATAGCTTACACCCTACACATGAATCATCAATGCTTAATAAAGCATTTTTATCTTTATTTTTCTTGTTTCTAAATTTTGCTATAGATGCAGCCAAGCTTCCCATCGGGCAAAAATTACACCAAGTTCTTTCATTATAAAACGGAGCTAATATTAAGCCTACTATAGTTGTTACTACTATAAGTCTATATATTACAAACCCCATTCCATATAAATCGCCCCAATTTTTTATCATTCCAGTAGTAAATACAGTAAACATTAATGTTAAAGCTAAACCTCTAAAATACACTGATTTAAGAGCCTTAGGAACTTTCTTTTTATTACTAAACTTAGATACTACATTATCATAAAAACTGCCTCTAGGACATAAATTACCACACCAAAACCTGCCTTTAAATATAGATACTGCTACAGGAGCAATCATACAAATTAACGCAATCAATCCAATTCTAAAATCAAATGCGCCTACAATCAAAAATGCTATTAAAATTAAATACGACCATCTTTTCCAAAGTTTTAATAAATTACTCATATATATCCTCCTTCATATTATTAATAATTTAATCAATAATTGCTTTGATGTTTTTATTATATAGATTTCAGATATATGTTTCTGTAACTTTATCACGTATCATTTATTAAAAATAAATTTTTAAATTTATTAAAGCTCCTCTTTGCACCTAAATACATATTTTTCCCAATAATATGCATTAATATTTGCCTTTTTAACTACATCACCTGATTCAATATTTAATCTGCTTAAAGGAGTTCCAACTCTATGCGACCTCACAAAACCCTTGGTAAATTCACTCCTAATTGATTCTATATTAATATATAAGCATAAATCTATGCTACTTGTTCAAATTGGCTATTATATAGTTCTGCATAGAATCCATTAGCTTCTAACAACTGATGATGATTTCCTTTTTCTGTTATATCACCATCTTTTAACACAAGAATTATATCTGCATTCTTTATAGTAGAAAGTCTATGAGCAATAACAAAAGACGTCCTATTTACAGTTAAAGCATCCATTGCTTCTTGAATAATTTTTTCTGTCCTTGTGTCTACCGAACTTGTAGCTTCATCTAGTATTAAAAGTGCAGCATCTCTAATCATTGCTCTTGCAATTGTTAATTGCTGCTTTTGACCTTCAGATAAGCTTGAAGAATCATCTAGAACAGTATCATATCCATTTGATAAACTTGAAATTAAGTGTTCTAAGCCAACTGCTTTACATACTTTATCTAAAGTATCATCACTTACTGATGCTTTATTATAAACAAGATTTTCTCTAATTGTACCATTAAATAACCATGTATCTTGTAAAATCATATCAAACATATCATGTACATTTTCTCTACTAATACTATTAATATCTATTCCATCAATAGTTATTGAACCTTCATTTAGTTCATAAAATCTCATTAACAGATTAACAAGTGTAGATTTTCCAGCTCCTGTTGGCCCAACTATCGCAACCTTTTGACCTGGCTCTACATTTAATGAAAAATCATGAATAATTTCTTTGTCTTTAATATATCCAAATTTAACATTGTTAAAATCAACATGACCCTTTATATTTTCTACTGATATTTTTTTAATTTTTTTCTCATCTTTCATATCTGTTTCTTCCAACATTTCAAATACTCTATCTGAAGCTGCTGCTGCTTGTTGAAGTCCCGCTACCGCTTGTGCAATATTTGTTAATGGCTGAGTAAATAACTTACCATAAAGTACAAAAGCTGTTATTGTACCTATTGTCATTGATGTTGACCCATTTAAAATTAGATATACTCCTACAATAAAAATCATAGCATATGATAAATTGCCTGCAAAAGTCATTATTGGAAGCATTAAACCAGACAAAAACTGTGATTTAAAAGTACTGTCATTTAAATGTTGATTGTACCCATAAAATTCTTTTTTTGCCTTATCTTGTCCATTATAAGATTTTACTACAATATGATGTGTAAATATTTCTTCAATATGCCCATTAAGCTTTCCAAGTCCATCTTGATTCTTTACAAAATATTTTTGACTCTTTGACATTATAAAAGCCATGAATATAAATCCTATCATTGATGACAATATAGTAGTTATTGATAAAATTATATTTGATCTAAACATCATTATTGTTGTTCCAACTAATAATACTAATCCACTAATTAAATTAGACATATGCTGACTTAGCATTTGTGAAATTATATCTATATCATTTGTAACTCTACTTAAAATATCACCTTTACTTGTAATATCAAAATAATTTAACGGTAATGTATTTAATTTTTTTGTAATAGAAGTTCTTAAATTTTTAGCTGATTTTTGCGTAATTACATTCATAATTACTTGTTGTCCATAACTTAACACTGAACCAATAGCATAAATTGATATCAAAATCATACCTAATTTATTTATTTCCCCAACATCAACACCTAATGCAATACCTTCTATGATTTTATTGACCATATCCTGTAATCTATCAGGACCTACAATAGTACATACTGTACCTAATATAGCAAAAATAACTGATATTATCATAGCCGTCATATATTTCTTAAAATATATAAATAGCTTTCTAATCGATTGAAAACTTGATTTTTTCATACTATAGCTCCTCCTCAGATAGTTGTGAAAGTGCAATTTCTCTATACACATTGCAGCTATTTAATAATTCTTCATGCTTTCCAATCCCCATAATCTCACCTTCATCGAGAAGTATAATTTTATCTGCATTTTTAATAGTACCAATACGTTGAGCAACTATTATAACTGTTGCATCTTTTGCATATTCTCTAATATCTTTTCTTACTAAGCTATCAGTCTTGTAATCTAGTGCAGAAAAACTATCATCAAATATTAATATTTCTGAATCTTTATAAATAGCTCTTGCAATTGATAATCGCTGTTTTTGACCTCCTGAAAAATTACTTCCACCTTGAGCCACATAAGAATTGACTCCATCTTTTAGAGTATTTACAAATTCTTTTGACTGAGATATTTTAAGCGCTCTATTAACCTTTTCTAATGTTATATTTGCTTCATTTCCATAGGTAATATTTTGTAATATATCACCTTTAAATAATGTTGCTTTTTGTGTTGCAACACTTACTTTACTTCTTAAATCTTTTTGACAATAGTCTTTTACATTAACACCATTGATTAAAATACTTCCATATGTTGTGTCATAAAATCGAGAAATTAAATTTACAAGCGAAGTCTTACCTGAGCCAGTACTTCCTATTATTGCAACTGTCTCTCCTCTTGAAGCTTTAAAACTGATATTTTTTAAGGTCTCACTTTTAGCCTCTGGATACGTAAAGCTAACATCTCTAAATTCAATATTACCTTTTAAACTTATATTATTTACTTTCATAGAACCATCTTCTATAGATACTTTGGTATTTAAAATTTCATTAATACGTTTTACTGATACTATACTTCTCGGTAAAAGAATAAATATTGCTACCATCATCATAAATG
Organism: uncultured Peptostreptococcaceae bacterium; assembly: GCA_947072565.1. Taxonomy (GTDB): domain Bacteria; phylum Bacillota; class Clostridia; order Peptostreptococcales; family Peptostreptococcaceae; genus Romboutsia_D. The sequence continues at coordinate 104,348 of CAMTIM010000022.1, forward strand.
CCATTATTACTTGAAGAGCATATTGAGAAAAAGCTGTCATATTTCCAATAACAATAGCTCGTTCAGTTAATACTGCTTCATTCATAAGTGTAGCACCAATCATATAAATAACTACTGTTAATCCATTCATAATCATTTGCATAACTGGCATTAGAAATCCTGTTGTAACGCCTATAAATATATTGTTCTTTGTGACTTCATTATTTACGTTTTCAAACTTATATTCTTGATGTTGTTCAGCATTAAATGCTCTAATTACACGTACTCCAGTAACATTTTCTCTTGTTACATCATTAAGTCTATCAGTTAATACTTGTATTTTTTTCATCTTTGGCAAAGATAATATAAGGATTACCGATATTACAACTAATATCATTACAACAGAAACAATTGTTGCATTTGTCAATTCAACATTAGTATTAGAAATTTTTCTAATTGCATAAACTGCCAATATAGGTGCCTTAATTAAAATCTGCAACCCCATTGCAATTAAATTTTGAATTTGTACAACATCATTAGTTGACCTAGTGATAAGACTAGCAGTTGAAAATTTATTTACTTCTGCTACTGAAAAATCTTCTATCTTATTGAAAATTTTATTTCTTAAATTCATTGAGTAGTTTGCTGCAACTCTTGCTGCAAAATATCCACAAATTATAGATGCTAGCATACTAGCAATAGCTAACGCTAGCATCATTCCTCCATTATAAGTTATGTCAGACATTTTAACTGATCCACTAGACACAACTGCCGTAAGTTCTGATGTATATTCAGGTAATTTTATATCTAACTTAACTTGAATAAAAATGAAAATAATTGAAATTATAATAAAGATTAAATCTTTTATTTTAAAGCATTTTAATATTTCTTTCATATTTCGCCTTCCTTAATTATGTTTTTTTATTTTTAAATATATTGCCGTTATAATTATATCGCCGTTACATATGTAACGTTGTAAATATAATATAACATGATATCATTAAATTAACAATAAAGTTTTTATCGGATGTTACAAAGGAGATGAAATTATAATGTCTAATGAAAAAACAGTGTCTGATAAATTAGATGTACTTAGAATGTCTAATGAAGAAGCTAATAAAATCACTAAGGAATGTATAGAGACAGCACTAATTGAGTTGCTTAAAAATGAGGACTTCGAAAAGATTACTATTTCTAATATAGTAAAACGTGCAGGTGTTTCAAGAATGGCTTATTATAGGAACTATAGCTCAAAAGAAGACATATTATCAAGTCTTATTAATGAGTTTTGGAATGCTTTAGAAAGAACATTTACCCCTATGCCAACATTATCTCAAGTTGATACAATTATAAAAATTTTTGATACTTTAAAAGAATATCAAGATATCTATAAAGTTATTTTAAAAGCCAGTAAAGGAGATCATATTTTAAAATCTCTAAATGAATTTATATTTAATGTTGCTCCTGATGATTCTCTCAAAAGTAAATATTCTGCTTATATGGCAAGTGGACTACTTTACAATATTATTACTGAATGGATAAAAAATGATTTTGAAATCTCATCTGAAGAGTTAGCAAAAACTTGCATAGAATTTCGTAATTTATAGAAATCTATATATAGAAATAAAAGTACATAAAAAAACTGTATTGATATTTTTATCAATACAGTTTATAAAACTCTAATTTAATTCATACTACTATATCTTTATTATGTAACTTTTATTAAGATTACATTATAAAGAAGTAATATACTAATAAAATAGCTCCAAGTACTATTCTATACCATCCAAACACTTTAAAATCATGTTTTTTGATATATCCAACAAGGAATTTAATTGCCCATAGAGATACTACAAATGCAACAATCATACCTACTACTAGTACAATAAGTTCAAAGCTTGTAAATGCAATCCCAAATTTAACTAACTTAAGTAAACTTGCTCCAAACATAACTGGAATAGCTAAAAAGAACGTAAACTCAGCTGCAACTTCTCTTGATATTCCTATTAATAAAGCTCCTAAAATTGTAGCTCCTGAACGTGATGTTCCTGGGAATATCGCTGCTATTAACTGAAACATTCCTATAATTACAGCCATTTTATAAGTTAATTGATTTATATTTTTTACTATTGGTCTTTTTCCTTTATTATAGTTTTCTACTACTATAAATAAAACACCAAATACTATAAGAGCCATAGCTACTGTTTGGAAATTATAAAATAACGCATTTATCTCATCATCCCAAACTATACCAACCACTGCCGCTGGTATACATGCGATTACTATTTTAATCCACATTATAAATATATCTTTTTGTATAAATGGTTTCTTTTTTAATGAGAAAGGAAAAATCTTTTTCCAATATAAAACTACAACTGCCATAATCGCACCTAGTTGTATAACTACGAAGAACATTTCTTTAAATGCCTCTGACATACCTAATTGTAAAAACTCGTCTACTAATATCATATGTCCTGTACTACTTATTGGAAGCCACTCTGTAACTCCTTCAATAATACCTAATATAACAGCCTTAAATATTATTATTAAATCCATTACTCTTACCTCATTTCTTATCTACATTTTTTATCCATCTCTTAATATTAGTTTATATTTTTAAATGTGTCTATCCTCAAATTTTGCATATGTGTAATATTTTAGATTATATAGATAAAAAATTAAAAACACATTAATAAATTATTTAATGTGTTTTTTGTAGATTTCAACTTTTAAGAGCAACCTCAAGAATGGTATCAGCTGCTTTTTTTGCTCCCCCTGCATTATGAAAGCTTTGTGCTAATTTATTTGCTTTTTCTTTATATTTATTATTATTTATAACTTGTGTTACTTTATCTTTAATACATTTAACTTTGTTTTTATTTAACATAACTCCTGCACCTAAGTCATTAACCCTATTTGCTACCATCATCTGTTCTGAGTGTTGAGGAAATAATACCATAGGTATTCCATAATACAAACTTTCATTAACACTGTTCATACCACAGTGAGTAATAAATACATCTGTATTTCTAAGCACACTAATCTGATCAACATTATTTTTCACCTGAAAATTATCTGGTATATTCCCCAAACCTTCAATATTAGTATCCTTACCCACAGACATAACTACATCAACATCATATCCATTTTCTCGTAAGAGCTTTATTTTTTTATTGATACGACCCATACCTAAAGTCATATGTATAATTTCATTGAAACCTGGCTTCATCATCTTTGCCGTATAATCATTAAATGCAAAAAATTTTGTAGAACATATATATTGAACATTAAGTTTTTGCGCAAACAGCTTACCCCAAAAACTTAAGGAATCTGAGACAATACAATCTGGGCTAAAATCTTTAAGCTCTTTACAAACCTTTTTATCTAAAGAAATGGTTGTATCTACTATCATTTCTATTAGTGCAGGAAAATCCTTACCAATTTTCTTCTCATCCTCAGGACGTAATTTTGGAAGGTATTCATCACAGCAAATACATCTTGCTCCAGCACGTTCAATTTTTTCTTTAAAATCATTGAAAGAATAATATAATACTTCATTCCCTCTATCCACTAATTCACGCACCACCTCAATTGTAGGGTTAGTATGACCATGTGGAGATTTATATTAAATAACTCTCTAGCTTCTTTTGGAATAACAATTTGACCTCGTTCTCCAACTACAACAGCTCCAAAGAAGTACTTTCCTTTAGGTGGTATTTGGATACCCGATTCTTCTTCTGAATGATTAACTAAATCATCTAATTTTACTTTGTATAATTTTGTAAGTTTAATACAACTATCTATATCGGGTATTGATTCTCCATTTTCTCACTTTGCTACAGATTGCCTAGAAACATTTATTTTTCCAGCTACATCTTCTTGTGTATATTGATTATTTTTTCTTAATCTTTTTAAATTCGTACTAATCATATTTTTCATAACTCCTCTATATATTATATTAATATTACTACTTAAATTCTATCAACCGTTATTAACATCCATGTATATATTTATATACATTTATATTACTCTACATTCAATCTATAAATATATAAGTTCATAACTTATTCAAACAAAAAAACTCATATTCTTATGAATACGAGTTTTCTTTGATTTCAATGGTGGATATAAATCACATGAAAAGTTCCCTGATTATAATAATATCTACTAATTAATTCTTAAACATATCTACTAGTTTATTAAATGCATTTTCATTTCCACTTCCACCAACCTGAGTTATCTTCTTAGGCTGTTTTTTAGATAATAAACTTTGTTGTTTCTCATTTAAATCATTTCCTACTATAACTACTGGTGATTTTTCTTTAGATGCTAATACACCTACTGCCAATGCATCTATTAAATATTCTGGATTATTCATTCCATTTTTCGCAACAAATATGTTATTTAATTCTTCACTTGTGTAGAACTTTTCTAATATAAGCGCGTTAGTTTCATTTCTATCTTTCCCACCTATTCTTTCTGGATTTGGTAATCTATTAGCTATTGTGTTTGATACAGCTACTTCACTTCCAATAACGTAAGATTTGTTTATATTATTATCTTTTATGTATTGATCAAATACCTTAGTTCCTTGATTTGGTGATGCTAATACTATTGGCATATTTTTTTCTGCTGCAATTGGTGCAATACTTACTGCATCAGGAAGCCCTTTTTCTCCATTTACAACTGCTATTGCTGATGGAAACTTTGGTAGTTTTTTAGCTATCTCTAAAGATGTCTTGTATCTATCATTTCCACTTATTCTCTGTACAGTAATCTTCATAGATTTTAATTCATTTATAACTGAATCTGATACAACGCTCTCTCCACCTATTATATAAACATTTTTAGCGTTAAGTCTTAATATTTCTTTTTTGGTTTCACTATTTAATTTATTTGCTTGTGTTAAAAGTATTGGTGCGTTATTATATTCTGCAAATGGTGTTGCACTAAGCGCATCTACCATTGAAGTTGAGTTTACTATTACTACATTATTTGTACTATCCCATCCTTCACTACTTACCTTTGTAGCTGTTTGATAGGCATTATCTCCAACTAGTTTCTTTGCATATACAGTAGACTCTGGTTCATTTCCTTCTCTATTTTTAGTACTATAATGCACATATGACCATTTATCAATTACTTTTTTTATTTTACTCTCATTATAATATACCTTAGTATATGTACCTTCTTTTTCCGCCTCTACTGTGTATGTATCACCTTTTTGCTTTATATCTCCATCTATATATAACTCTACTTGATTCTCTGTACTACTATTATTACCCTTCTTCAAAACTATTGCATCTTGTTTTGCACTATCTATCTCTAACATTCCTTTTACTGTTACCTTCGCACCTGATTCTTTGCATGCTTGTGCATATATTGCATTGTCTCCTGGATTTGTTATTTTTACATTCTCTAATTCTACACTTCCTCCTTCTAAACGTATTGGTGCTCCATAGTAATCACCATTTATTTCAGTATTGATTATCTTCGCTATTCCATATTTACCTTCAGAATATGAGCTTACAATACAACTATTTTTTAATTTGCTTGAATTTACAACTAGATTCCCGTTACCAGATATTGATGCATTATTCATTTTTACATTTTTTAATGATACATTTCCTTCCAACATTATTGATACACCATTAATTTCACTGTTATTTACTATATCTAAGTTTTTTCCCTCTACAGTGTAGATATTTCCTCTATCTAATTTTAAATTATCCATTTTTGTATTTGTATTTATATTGAACCAATTTGCTCCTGTGTTATTGCTTATTGTGTGCCCATTTCCTTTTATTTCTTTTTCATTTCCTTTTATTTCTATATTGAACGGTTCACCTATAGATGAATTTATATCTATATCATTTCTTATGTCTATTGTTTTTATATTCGGATCTTCTAATGCTCTTAGCAAATTATTTTTATCTGTTACTACTGCAAGTGAATTTTCATAGCTAGGAAGTGGTGGTGTATTCCCTTCTCTATTTTTAGTATTGTAATATTCATTTGACCATAGGTCAGTTCCTTTTTCTATTTTACTACCATCATAATATGTCTTAATATGGTTTCCTTTATTTTCTGCTATTACTGTATATGTATCCCCTTTTTGCTTTATATCTCCATCTATATAAAACTCTAAAGGTATATTTTTATTACTACCATCTTCCATCTTTAAAACTATTGCCTCGTTCTGTGCACCATCTACCTCTAACGTTCCTTTTATTCTTATTTTTTGTTCTGTTATATGTTTTGAGTAACTTCCAGCTGCATATATTGCATTATTACCTGGGTTTATTATCTTTACATTTTGTAATTCTATATTACCTCCATATAAATATATTGGTGCTTTATTGCCTCCTCCTCCATCCGGAGCAATTAGGCCACTACTCGGGTGATGATCTTTTATTTCAGTATTAATTATCTTCAATTCTCCAACTTCATCCCCAAAATGTTTAATTATACTCTTGTTCATTTTACTTGAACTTATAACTAAGTTTTTATTACTTTTTATCATTGTATGATTTACGTTTACATTTTCTAATGTTATATTCCCACAATCTGTTATCTCTCCATTACTTATTTCACTATTGTTTAATATATATAAATTTTCTCTATTTTCGGTCGTTATAGCTACTTCTTTTAACTTTAGATTATCTATTTTTGTATTTGTATGTAATATTAAATTAAATATTTTACCACTTCTTACTGTGTATCCATTTCCTTTTATTTCTTTTTCATTTCCTTTTATTTTTATACTGAATGGATAATTTGTATCTCCATTTATGACTATATCATTCTTTATATCTACTATTTTTACATTTTCATTTTCTAAGGCTGCTATTAATTCTTTTTCGTTTTTTACTGCTACAACCTCTGCTTTTGTATAATCAGAAGTCTTTAAAACGTTTTCTTCTATGTTTTTTTCTAGTGTAGTTTTGATTTTGTCGTCTTCCAGCGCATATGATAGTGTTGTTATTTGTGTACTTGTAGCTATCACTACCCCACATAAAATAATTCCCATGTTTTTATTATATTTTTTCATATTACTCTCCCCTATACTTTTAGATTCCCTCTTAAATGGCATCATTAATTATAATTGTATCATAGTAGCTTTTTATTTGTTGTTGTTTTAAAATATTATATTAATTCTAACTAATATTGTGAACATATTAAAAACACTCATATCCAATGGATAAGAGTGTTCGTAGATTTCAATGGTGGATATGATTTACAACAATTATATCCACCATTGAATTTTACATTTTCCTACATATTTTTTACACCCCAGGGTCATGCAAGGATAAAGTCATTGTTTCTTTCCAAATCCCATTATTATTACATCAAACTTATTTATCATATTAAAATACTTCTTTCTTATAACTTCTAGTTTTATTTATTTTTATATTCATACTATATCAATATAGTGTTGCCATCTAAATTAGATACTTTTGAATAACCACTTATTTGTCTAATACACTTATAAAAAGATTACTTTCTAACTTTGACTAGTAATTTTCTTGTATTATTATTAAAAAGCTGCTATTAAATCTACAAAAGAGGTAATTACTTCAGAATACTTTTTATTAAGTGTTCTTATAGCTAGCCCTATAAATGTAGCAAATACTATATTGGCTTCTGACATTGCATTTACAGGATTTTATGGGAATATACTTCTTAAAGTATCTACTACTAATGTTATTTCTTTTATTTGATCTGCTAATTGAATTGTTATATCTGTTACACCTAATTTAAATAGCTTCCCTACTATAATCCCAATTATTGAAGCTATTACTATCGTCCCTAATAACATAATTATAGTTCTAGATATCAACTTACTTATATATTGATTTCCCTTTAACTTCATAATTACTCTTACTATAGATATGAATACAATTGGAACCACAAACATTTTCAATAAATCCATATCCAACTAAACCATACTATTTCAACACTTCATTTAACCAAGTTACAGTACTTGAATCCTTTTGAAATTTTGCAAAATATTGAATTATAACTCCTATACCTATTAAATTAGATGAAAATGCACTAATTCCATACTGATAAACTAAACTTCTACCTTCATCAACTACCACCGGGAAAGTATGCTCTTCTTCATTCAAGAATTTTTCTATATATCCTTTATTTCTCTCCCTACCTAGGTTAGAGGAATACACTCCAAGAATTGCTACATAATCATTATTTTTATTATATTCTTTATAAAATTTTTCCATATAAGGTATTTCTTCTCTACAAGGAGGGCACAATGTAGCTAAAAGTTTAAAAATACAGTCTTTCCTTTATAGTCACTTAATTTATGTTCTTTTCTATATTGGTCATATAAAGTAAAATTTATATCTTCAACCTTTGCCTTAGTCTCTTCCTTATCTTCATTTTCTAAGGTTTGATTGTTTTGTGTGTTATTTTCTATCTTAGTACTATCTATTCTGGTAGTAACACCATTAAAAATCATAATCATCCCCGAAATTATAATAATCGTACCACCAAATCTTTTAATTTCATCTATATGATATTTTAGCTTATTTATACTCTTAACTAATTTGTTATTAGATAATCCCATAAGTACTATAACTAATACACCAACTATCATGATTGAATATTTATTTGTACTAAAGAATGAATGAAAAACATTTGCTTATGAATAAAGTATTTTTAAATAAAGCACTTTTAGCAAAGCTACCACTCTTTAAATTTTCTATACTGCTATTCGATAACATACTCAAATATATTGGCAATATAATATAGATAATATACATGCTGATAAAAATGATAATATGTCCTCTACGAATACCATTACTAAATTCAAACCTTCCATTCAATTCCGCTAATCTAATTAATTTTTATACTTCTTTTATCATTTCTGGTGATAATATATCATTAAGAGCTTCAGTCATAGTTGGATGAGCATATATTCTATCTCTTAAGTAAGTATATTTTATATTCATATCTATAGCTAATTGTATTAAATGTATCATCTCACTAGAGTCTTCACATATCATTGTTGCACCTAAGACTTTCTCACTATCTTTATCTATAACTATTTTTATAAACCCATCTGTTTTTCCTATTTGTTTAGCTCTTGGTATAGCTTCTGTTGCCATTTTAGCAACTAAAACATTATGCCCTTTAACTTTAGCTTGCTTTACATTTAGACCAACTCTAGAGAATGTAGGGTCTAAGAATAATGCACTTGGAATATTTTGTCTATCTGTTGTTTTTCTTGTTTTATCACCAAATAAATGATTTATTACTATACGGTAATCGTCTAAAGATATATATGTGAATTGAGCTCCACCATTTACATCACCTAATGCCCATATATTTTTAGTCGATGTTTTAAGAATTTCATTTACTTTTACAAAACCCCTACTATCCAATTTTATATTGGCGTTTTCTAATTTTAACCCTTCAGTGTTTGCTTTTCTTCCTGTAGCTATTAAAATTAGATCACTCTCTAATTCTACTTGATCTTCCTGACTATTTTTTGTATATATTAATTTAGCTAAATTGTTTTCTTCTTTTATTTCAACTATTGATAAATCATTTAAAAAATTAACATTTCTTTTTTTAAGTATATTTATTACCTCATCCCTATCATCAGCATCTTCATTCGGAAGTATAGTACTTCGAGTGTTAACCACTGTTACCTCACTACCAAACGAACTATATATTCCTGCAAATTCAAGTCCTATAAATCCTGAACCTATTATAGTCATCTTTTTAGGTAGTTTTTCTAACTTCATTAAAGTTTCATTTGTATAAACTATATTTGAATTTTCTATGCCTTTTATAGTTGGTATGTTAGGTACTGATCCTGTATTTATAAAAATTTTTTCTCCTTCTAATGTAAAATTTTCTTCATCTATCGTTTTTACTTCTACAGTTGTTTCATCTACAAATGAACCTTGACCTGTAAATATTTTTATATTCTCATTGCTATTTAGTTTGTTATAGTTTGCGTTTCTTAATTTAGTTATTAAATCTTCTTTTTTGTTAATTGATTCAGCATACTTTATTCCTTTTTCACTGAAATCATTTAAATCGTATTTTCTTATTATGCTAGATTGATTTTCTAATATTTTAGTCGGTATACATGCTTGATTTATACATGTTCCACCATACATCATTGTAGATTTTTCTATTAATGCTACCTTTTCTCCTTTATTAGCTAAGTCCATAGCTAATGTTTTTCCACCTTTTCCAAATCCTATTATTATAGAGTTAAATTTATTTATCATATTAAATATACCTTCCTGTTTGTTTTATTTATTATCTATAATATATAATCATAACCAAGAAAATGAAATTAGGTACTTTTAAGTAACCTCTTTGTTTTTCACTTCGTTATTCATCATTTTCTCTTGTATTCTTTTCTTGTCTAAATAAAAAATAGCACTTAAAGCTGCCATTTGACCTTGACCTGATTATTTTAAATATTGGTATATCTTATCTGTACAATCTTCTGCAACGTATAATCCTGCTATATTTGTATTCATATCTTTATCATATTTTATATGAGGACCATCTGCTTCAAATCCTAGTACCATATATTTTGGAGATACTCTATCTTTTATAATAAAAATCCCCTCTATGTATAAGTCTTGATTTTTTAATACTAATTTATTTACTCGATTACTACCTTCTATTTCTAAAGACCTATCCTCAATTATATTAATTGTATCATTTAATTTATTTTCTAATTTGTATATATGTATATAATGCACTTCACTTTCTATTTTACTTAAAAAGTTTGCTTCTCCTTTAAGCATTTTTCCATTACTCTACTCCTGTAGCCATTATTACTGTAGTTGCTTCATACATATCATCTCCACTAACAATTGTGAAGTACTCTCCCATGCTATAAACATTATTTATTCTTTTTTCTATAATTTTAATATCCATACTTTCTATATGAGATTTAAATTTATCCTTCAGTTCTATTCCACTTAAATTCTTAATTCCTAAATAATTACCTATAGATGGAGCTTTTACTAATTTCACTACTTCTAAAAACTAAAATATTCTTATTTCTTATTTTTGAGTTTATTGCGGACACTAATCCTGCTGGTCCACTCCCTATTATTGCTATATCAAATCTTATACTATATTGCCTCTTTTAGTTGTATTTTTTGTATAGCTTTAACTATATACTTTTCTACAAATTTCATAGGATAATATGATAGTTTAGCATCCCTTAAACCCGGTATTCCTAAGTCCTCTTCTGTATTTATAGCTTCAGTATCAGCCTTAATTTCTTCGTCAAATTATTTATTCTCAGTCCAGCTTTTTATAAAGAATTTACACTTATTAAAATTTTCTTTTTTTAACAGTTTATATTCCACCCTTCCTTCATACTCTTTTAAGAAATAATTTAAGTAATTTCTCTTTTTTCTTTTTTTATTCCAGATAAGTTTCTTAAGCTATCTCTATCTTCTATATATTTACATCTTTTGGGATGTCTATTTTCTAAGTAGTTGGTTATAGCCCTCATATTTGTACTTTGTTTCATAGATTCAAAATAATCAAATATAAGCTCCATAGTATAATCAATATTTAAAGCATCTCTTAATGGTTGTATAAAGAAGTACTTTCCACTATTTCCACCTCTTATTACAATAAATTTATTATCATGATACTATTTTAGATTATACAAATTTATATTTAAAAATATAATATATACCTTTATAGAATCCTTTTTGCGCCTACAAAAACACTATTCCAGTAGTTCGTATTCATATCAACTTTTTTAACTACTCCCTTAGAGTTTGGTGCATGTATCATTTTCCCATCACCTACATATATACCTACATGTGTTACTCGTCTACTTGAATCAGTACTTGAAAATATTAAATCTCCTGGTTGTAAATTTGATTTACTTACTGATCCTCCTACCTTGTACTGATCTCTCGATACTCTAGGAGTTTTTATTCCATTTTCTCCATATACATGATGTACTAATCCTGAGCAGTCAAAGCTATTTGGTCCTTCTGCACCCCATACATATGATTTACCCAGTTGTTCATGCGCCTTTTCGACTATAGCTTGAGCCTTACTAGACTGCTCAGTTGAATTGTTTGTATTATTATCTGTATCATTTGATGCTCCATTGTATACAGCTATATGATCTGAACTTGACCATCCTCTGTTTCCATTTGACAACTTAATCTTAAACCATCCATTAGCTTTTTCTAGCAAATCAACAGTCTCATCATTTTTTAACTTTGATACGATGGAATAACTGGTACTTGGTCCACTTCTAACATTTAAATTTGATGAAACTTTAATTTGACCTTTTTGACCTTGCATACTAACGATATTATTTGAATCATTCTCATTAGTATTTATGTATTGGCCACTTCCCCAACCTACTTTTCCATTTGGTAATATAACTTTGTACCATCCCTTTGATTGTTCTATTATTTCTAATCTATTATTTTTTTTCACTTGATTTATTGCCTTATAAGAAGTACTTGGACCAGTTCTTATATTTAAAGTAGTAGCAGTTACTATTCCTTCCTGATTGTTTGCGTATACAGTAGATATTGATACTACTGTAGTAATAAGCGATAATCCAACTATTACTTTTATATTTTTTCTCATAATGTCTCTCCTCTTATTATATTGATTAGTCCTAAAATAGAATTTTTTTGAACTACAGTCTTGTATGTGCTTTTTAATATATCAATTTTACTTTTATATCTCAATTAGGTACTTTTTTGTAACCGCTATAATTTTTTATAAAAAAAAGTGCATCAATTAAGCACTTTTTTTAACTTCTATTTATTTTTCACAAGAAAGATTTTTATTACTCCAAGTTATCATTGTCTCCATTACAGGAAGTAATTTTAAACCTGATTCACTTAAGTAATATGTTGATTCTACAGTATTATTACTTATTTTTTTATCATTTATTATAATGTTATGGTCAATTAATAAATCTAACTGCTGTGTAAGCATTTTTTTACTACATCCATTTACTACTCTTTGTAATTCTCCAAATCTCAATTTTTTATTTTGTAGTTCCCATATTATTATCGCAACCCACTTTTTACCTAATATATTTGATAAAGCTTCTACAGGACAATCATAAATAATTTCATCTATACTAAACATTTCTTCATCTCCTTTTTAATCATTTTTATAACTTTTAATAAAATTATTATATCAAATATATAAGTAAAAGCGTAGATGAATCTACACTTTTAATCTTATCTAGATTATAAGTATGTTACTGCTTTTTCTTTTAAACTCTCTTTAGGTATAAATCCTACTACTCTATCCATCTCTTTTCCATCTTTAAATACTACCACTGTTGCGACAGTTTTTATTAAAAATGGTCTAGTTAATTCTATACTTCGATCTATATCAACTTTTAAGAATTTAGCCTTACCTTACATTTCTTGCCCTAGTGAACTGTATACAGGTGATAACATTTTACACGGTTCACACCAAGTTGCAAAAAAGTCAACTAAAGCTACTCCATCTTTATTTTCAACATTACTTGCAAAATTACTTATATTTATCATCTTAGTCATTTTAATTTCTTCCTTTTTATCTTTTAGTAATATAATTTATCTTTATTTATATAGCAATAATAGCTTTTTTCATTAGTTTCTATACTTAATGAATCATCATTTACTATTACTTCAATTATCCCCCTGTCTTCAACTTCACAAATAGCCACATCCTGTAAATTTCCAAAACTTAAATACCCTCTATCGACTTTAGGTTCATATCTAAATTTTATATTAGCATTACTTATTTTTACATCATCACCTTCTATTTTGTGCTTTATTAATACATCTGTATATTCATTTTTATTTAATACTTCTTTTATTTTATAAGTTAATTTGTTATTCATAATTTATGTCTTTCCTTTCTTGCTCTATATTATATAATTACTATAACAAACTAAAATATCACTATCAATTAGACACTTTTTAGTAACCATCTACAAATCCTATACCCTTATAACTTTTTACTTCATTCAAAACTATTAGAATCTCATTTATTTGTTATATTGGAATTTTTTTGCTTTATTATAATTTTTATGTACAGTTTTGTTTTTATCATAATTTAATTCTGTACATAAAAAATGAACTCTAGTCATTAGAGTTCATTTTTTATTAGGCAATCTTTATATTATTTTGACACACCCATTTTCGTGAATTTTAATGGTGGAGACGATTAACAATAATTATACCCACGATTTTTATTAATTTTAATCAAATATAAATTTCATTTCAAATATAATCCACCCTTCCTCAATCTCAGCTTTAATCATCCCTCCCATAGCTTCTACTAAAAACTTAGTAATAGTAAGTCCCAAACCTGAACTTTGACTATTTCGTGAACTATCCTTCATATAAAATCTATTAAATAAAAGCTTTGCTTCTTCTTTTTCTAAACCTTGTACATCATTAGCAAATGTAATAATTATTTCTTTATCTTTTTTATATGATAATACTCTAAAATTACCTTTACTATACTTAATACAATTTTGGATTAGATTTGTAAATACTCGCTCTATTGCATTTTTATCTAGTTTCACGTATGCTTGTTCTTTACATAAATCTATATTAACATTAATAGATTTTCTCTCAAAATCATTATAAAATACAAGCAATTGTTCCCTTAACTCCTTATTAATATCTATAACCTCAATATTTAAGTTATAATTGTCCGACTCTAACCTAGATAGGTCATAAAATGTTTGAATTAAATTTTGTAGACCCTTAGCTCTTCTTTCTACAATTGAAATATATGATTGCTTTTCTTCGGATTTAATTGATTCATCATTCATAAGTTCCAAATATCCACGAATAGACGTTAAAGGTGTTCTTAAATCATGAGATATATTTTCAATGTCTTTTCTGATTTCTTCTTCTCTTCTTATATACCTAATTTTATCAGTTTGTGATTTTTCTAAATATTTATTTATATCGTTTAATAAGTTTTCAAAATTTTTATCTGGATATAAAAATTTAAGTTTTCCATTGTTTTCTGTATCTTCAAGAATTTCTTTAAAATCTCTATTTGCTTCCTTTATATTTTTTGAAAGCAAAAAAAAGCGTGCAGAAAAATACACGCTCGGTATCAATAAAATAATTAAAATTAAATTCATTTTCTGCACCTTCTTTCTTTTTATTTAATCTCTTTCTTTTTAAATAATACAAGGCCTATCATATAAAATATGATACTTCCAATTATACCTACTACAAAACATTTAATAACTCCACCTTGGCTAGTCCAAAGCATAAGTATTCTATCAATTGACTTATCGTATCCTTGTACATCAAACATATTCCAAGGTATATAATCACTTATTTTTTTCACAATATCATATTTACTTCCCACAATTGACAATCCCTGTGGAATTATAACCATTATAGCTATCCAAACTAAACCTACTACAGTTCCATTATCACATATAAAATATAAACAATGGGCACAAGCAATACCTACAATAAATAAAGGTACACAAGCTATTATTGCAGTGAATAAATCATTTAAGTACATACTTCCGCTATTTTCAAGCATCATATATCCACTTATAATATAAACTGCCGCAGTGCAAATTAAAATTATAATAGATATACTTACTTCAACTATAAACTTGCCAAGATAAATTTGACTTCTTGATATTCCATAAGAAATAGCATTCTTCAATGTTCTGTTTTTAAACTCATTACCATTAATTATTGAAACTAATGGTAAATACAAAATCATAGGTATACCCATACTTCTTCCAAACTGTGCAAAAACAACCTTAGTATTTCCATAACCACCATAATTAGCTAAAAATATATTTGATAAAAGGACAAATCCTATAGTTACAAATAAAAGTACTGTACTGCCTTTAACATGAATATTACGGTAAAACTCACTTCTTATATAATTAAACATTTTCAATCCCTCCTATTAAAGACATATAGTAATGTTCAAGGTTAATAGACTTTTCATACAATTCAATTAAACCTACTTTATTATAAACTGCAAGTTCACTTACTTTTTCAGATTCACGATTATAATCAAATATGTGTATAACTCCACTAGGTAACACCTTATAATCTTTATAACCTAGTTTTTCTTCTAACAATGTTGCTAACTTATTAACATTTCTAACTTTAACTTCTAAGAAACTCTTACATTTTTCATTAATCTCATCAGCAGATATTTCTTCAACTAAAACACCCTTATTTAAAAAGCCATAACAAGTTGCAATATTTGATAGTTCTGTTAATATATGACTTGAAATTAAAATTGTAATATTTTTTTCTTTATTAAATTTTAATAATAAATTTCTAATTTCTATAATTCCATATGGGTCTAATCCATTAATAGGTTCATCAAGAATTAACAATTCTGGTTCTGTCATCATAGCAAGCGCTAATCCTAGTTTTTGTTTCATTCCTAGAGATAAATCATTAAATTTCTTCTTTTTTGCATCAAATAAATTTACTTCTTTAAGAATCTTATCAATCTTATCTTTACCTGGTATCCCTCTTTGGATACGGTAGTATTCCATATTTTGTTCAACTGTAAGATTTGAGTAAAAGCTTGGAGATTCAATAATTACTCCTGTTCTTCTTCGTACACGGCTTAAATCCTTATTTGATGATTTAGAAAATAAGCTAAAACTTCCACTTGTTGCCTCTGATTGCCCAGTTAGAATTTTAAGCAAACTTGTTTTTCCCGCTCCATTGTTTCCAACTAAACCATATATATCCCCTTGTTTAATACTAATATTTATATCTGATAAAATAGTATCTTTTCCATATGTTTTTGATAATTTATAAGTTTTAATAATTTCCTTCATCTTATTCTCCTTTTCGTTTAAATATCTTTATTTATTAGTTGTTTAAATAATCTTATACTAACAATAATACAAAAATATTTTTAATAAATATTCAAGAAAATTTAAAGAAAGTTTAAAGATTACTATTATTTAACTTAAATCCAATTCCCCAAACGGTTTTTATATATTCTTCATCTGCTGATATTGCTTTGATCTTCTTTCTAATGTTACTTATATGAACATTTACAGAATTATCTTCTCCATAATATCCATTCTTCCATACTTGTTCATATAATGATTCTCTTGAATATACTTTATTTGGATTTTTAATTAAAATACACAATATATCAAATTCATGATTAGTTAAATATAAATCTGTTCCATTAACCTTTGCCTGTCTAGATTCTTCATATAAAGTTAAGTCTTTAAATTTTAACTCCTTACTTTCATCTGGTTTCATTCCAAACTTTCTATACCTTCTTAGTTGAGAATTTACTCTAGCTATAATCTCTTCTGATTCAAAAGGCTTTGTAATATAATCATCTGCACCAAGATTTAATACATTTACTTTGTTTTGTAATGATACTTTCGCTGAAATAACTACTATAGGTACTTCTTTTTTTTCTCTTATTTGTACAATTAATTCTTCTCCTGTTATACCAGGCAACATTAAATCAAGTAAAATTATATCAAATTCAGATATAGACAATTGTAGTGATGCTTCGCTGCCTGAAAATACTTGAGTTACTTGAAAATCTTTATTTCTTAATGTTTTTGAGATTAAGTTATTTATATCTACATCATCTTCTACAACTAAAATATGTTCTTTACACATAACTACTCCTTATCATATATAATATTTTTATTATATCATAGTCTATATTTGCTTATTCACTATATCTCACTCTATCTATTAACGATTCTTTATTTAAATTCTTAATTATTAAATAATTTAAAACTAACTGAGCAACTACTATACATATAACCATAATCATAACTTGAAGTATAGGAAAAGTGTAAATAGCATACGATCCACCTAAATTTCTAAAAATCTGAACAGCAATATATCCCAATAAATTTCCTATTATTAATGAACTTATTAACATTATTCCAGTATAATACATAGCTTTTATATTTAACATTTTCATTAGCTGTTTATCTGTTAACCCTATAGCCTGTAACATTCCTATCTCTTTCTTTCTAGTAATTATACTTGTTATCATAGAATTTATAAGATTTATAAAACCTATAACACCTATTATTATCACTAAACTATATCCTATTGCTTTAATCATATTTATTGACAATTCAGCTACTGCTATATCATCATCTATAAATATTGCTTTTAATAAATCATCCGATTTATCTATAGCTTCAATATATGACTTAACATCTTCATACTTATCAGGGTTTACATAAAGTCCGATCATCTTAATTGTATCAGTTTCAAATAATTTATCAAAAGCTTCATTATGCATTAAAAAATCACCGTCACCATTAACTATTGCTTGAACCTTAAATTCTTTATCTATTTTTCTATCACCATCATATAGTGTTAAAGTTATATTATCTCCCACTTTAATGGTTGCATCTTTTGCTAATTCCGAGTCTTGTATAATTATTTCTTTGCCTACTTTTAACTTTTCTAAATCTATTTTTCCAGACTGTAAATATGATTTTAAGTAGTCTAAATGCTTTTCATCCATACTACTTAGAGCATGATATTTAGATTCTGTTTCATAATTTTTTAATTCTACCTTTGAAGTATTAAATTTTTCTATTTTGTTGACACCATCTATTTTAAGTATCTGATTTAAAAATTCTTTATTTAAAGGATTTTTCATTTGTAATATATTAATTTCTGTATCAGGACTATCTTCATACCCCCAAGTATATCCATATAAATTTAATTTTATATCATATGGAGAGTTTAATCTTACTAACTTTTCAGCATCTATACTGTTCATAACACTAGACATAACTATAAAAATTATTCCACTCATAGTTAATGATAATATAGTCACATAAGTAGATTTTTTATTTCTACTTAAATTTGCATAAGCTAATCTTTTTAGGTTTATATTTTTATATCCTTTTCTAGATTTTTTATTAGAAGATTTTTCTCCATTATATCTTATAGCATCTACTATTGATACTTTAGATGCAACCTTCATTGGCTTTAATAATGATACAAATACAGTTACAAGACTTATTATTATTACACCTATAATAATTGGTAATTTAGATGCATCTGAACCTTGGAAAAACATTCTGCTTATTACAAATTTATTTATAACATACCCTAGAATGACCCCTAAAGGTATAGCTGTTAAAGATAGAATTACACCTTCTTTTAATACAATTGATTTTATTTGTTTTTTAGTTGCACCTATCGCTCTTAATTTTCCAAACTCTTGAACTCTGCTTATTACTGATAAGTAGAATATATTATAAATTACCAATATAGCCGAAAGTATTATAATTGAGCCTAATGCTGACCCCCACATTATAACTTCTTTATCTGGCTTAAATGTATTTATATAATCTTCATTTACTAAAACATCGTCTTTAGGCACTCCTAAATTCTTCCCTACGTTCTCTATTTTTTCTATCAATTCATAACCCTTTAAATTATTGGCACCTTTTATAGCTACGAAAGCATTAAAATCTTCTTTGCTCATATTTCTAGTCGATGTCATATACTCCCCTGATATTAGACCACTATATGCTTTTGTAGTTTTACTCGTATCATTAGCTTTTGTTATTCCAGTCAATATAAATTGTGCACTTGTCACACCTTTTTTTGTGACGTCTTCGTAATCTAATTTAATTTTTTGACCTAGCTTCTTTTCGTATCCTAACTTTTCTAATGCTAAATCATCTAATACGATCTCATCTTTTTTAGTAGGGAACTTCCCTTCTATAAGATTTATATTATTAAAATTAAATTTCTTAGCATTTTCATCTACGTATAATAATCCTATTTGAGTTTTATCTTCGTATTCTTTATATCCTATTGTGTTTACAATACCCACGCTTTCAATATCTCCATTAGACTTTATTTCTTCATATTTATCTTTATCTATATCTGCATAAACCCCATGTTGTGTACCTGCGTATTTTATAGTCATTTGTTTATTTGCTAAACTCCAATCAGCACAAGTCATACCAACTGCTGACAATAAAGTTGCCGCAAGCATTATTGTAGCTGTAACTAACATTCTTTTAGATTTATTTTGTTTTAAATTATTTTTAGCTATTTTAGTAGTGTTGACCATTTATAACACCACCTTTACTACTTTTCCATCTGCAATATATATTACTCTATCTGCCATTTGTGCTATAGCATCATCATGAGTTATCATAACTAGAGTTTGATTATATTTTTTTATCATGATTTTTAGTAAGTTCATAACATCATGTGATGTTTTTGAATCTAAATTTCCAGTAGGTTCATCTGCAAGGAGTATAGATGGTCTACTTGCTAGTGCTCGAGCAATAGCAACCCTTTGTTGTTGACCGCCTGATAAAGTATTTGGTAATGATTGTTTCTTATTTTCTAATCCCAATAATTTCAGAATATCATTTATGAAATTTTCATCAACTTCTTTTCCATCAAGACCTAGTGGTAGTACTACATTCTCCCACACATTTAAAGAAGGCATTAGATTATAATATTGGAATATAAATCCTATATTTCTTCTTCTAAATATAGCTAATTGCTCATCTTTTAATGAGAATATATCTTTTCCATCTATAAATACTTTTCCATCTGTTGCTCTATCTAGTCCTCCTATCATGTGTAGTAGTGTACTTTTCCCTGAACCAGATTTTCCTATGATAGCTACAAATTCCCCTTTTTTTACCTCTATATTCGTATCATCTATTGCTTTTACTAAATTTTCTTCGCTACCATAATATTTCTTTAAATTCACAGTTTTTAATATGCTCATTTTATTCCCTCTCTTAGTTAAATATTTTGTTTCTTAGTTATTTAATGAATCTTACAATAACAATGATATATAAATATTTTTAATAAGTTTTCAAGAAAGTTTAAAGAAAGTTTAAAGATTTTTATTATCTACATATATTGTTCATTTAAATTTGCATCTTTTAATCATAAAAAAACCATATTGACTAGATAGTCAATATGGTTTTCGTGGATTTCAATGGTGGAGACGAGGGGAGTCGAACCCCTGTCCGCAAGTCCTTTCCTCGTTGCATCTACGTGTGTATCCGACTGATTTAGTTTCTCGTCTAACACACCGCCCAGCGGCAAGCTGTGTGGTCGACCAGTCCCAATTAATCCACTTTAGGTCGAGACACCCAAAAAGTAGTTCCCTGCATAATGACGTTCAGTCCTAACCGGCAGGAGGGCTAGGAGGAACGAGCAGAACTAAGCTGCTAGTGCGTAATTATCGTTTGCGTTTGTTTTAAGTCCCCAGTTTTTACGTGACCCAGAGTAACACGACACGCAGCCCCAAGTTCCAAACCCACGTCGAAACCTTTACGCCCCCGTGGTATTTTTAAGTCCTTGGACTGAATTTCGCAAACTTTTTTCACCATTACTATTTAGTTGTTAATATATAATATAATACTTTTAGCTATAAAAATCAATGTAATTAACTACATCAGTATCATTAATTTACTAAAAATATTAATATTTACCTCTTAATTCTCTTTCTACATGTCTTTGAGCATCTTTTTTAGCTAAGTCTTGACGCTTGTCATATAGTTTCTTTCCTTTAGCTAATGCTAATTGAACTTTAACTTTACCATTTTTAAGATATACACTTAATGGAATTAAAGAATAACCTTTTACAGTTGTAAGTCCTATAAGCTTTCTTATTTCATGTTTATGAAGTAATAATTTTCTAGTTCTTAAAGGGTCTACATTAAATATGTTTCCTTGCTCGTATGGACTTATATGAACTTGTTTTAAAAATACTTCACTATTATCTACAGATGCATATCCATCACTTAGATTTAGTTTTCCTTGTCTTATAGACTTTACTTCTGTACCTTTTAATTCAATTCCACATTCATAAGTTTCCTCTATAGAGTACTCATGTCTTGCTCTTTTGTTGCTAGCTAATGTTTTTGTTCCTACCATACGAATTCACCTTCTTCACTCAAAATATCTTCATTTAACACTATACTATATTATTAGTAAAAATATACCATATATAAGACTATTAGTCAATATAAGTTATATCCTTATTGTTTTATAATTCATATATTTTTATTCATTTTTATTTTCTTTTAGCATGTAAGATGGGTCGAAATTTACGACCCATCCTACAATAATTATTCTTGTGTAGTCTCTACTTCATTACTATCTTCGTCTTCTATTTTATGAAGTAATTTAAAATCTATTTCTCTTAATTCAATACTTACATTATCAACTTTTATCCTTACTGCATCACCTATTCTGAAAGTCTTTTTAGTTCTCTCTCCCATTATAGTGTATGTCTGATCATCATATATATAGTAATCATCTTTCATATTAGCAAGTCTAGTCAATCCTTCAACAGTGTTTGGTAATTCTATAAACATACCAAATGATGTTACACTTGATACTATACCATCGAATTCTTCACCAACTTTATCGTACATGTATAAGCATTTGTAGAAATCTTTTACATCTCTTTCTGCTAAATCTGCACTTCTTTCTCTTTCTGATGATTGAACTGAAGAGTACTCAACTATATTTTTAAGTTGATCTATTCTTTTATGGCTAAGTTTATTATTTAATTGTTCTTTTATTATTCTATGAATTTGTAAGTCAGGATATCTTCTTATTGGAGAAGTAAAGTGACTGTAGTATTTAGCTGCAAGACCAAAGTGACCTACGCATTCTGGTGAATACTTCGCCTGTCTTAAAGATCTAAGCATTATTGTACTTATAGCTGCTTCTTCTCTTTTTCCTTTTATCTTTTGAACTATACCTTGTAATTCTTTTGGATGAACATCTTCCATATCACCTTTTATAGTGTATCCAAATGTAGATACAAATTTGCTTAAGTTTTGCATTTTTTCTACTGATGGAGTCTCATGTATTCTATAAACGAAAGGTAGTTCTAACCAGAAGTAATGTTCTGCTATAGTTTCATTACTTATAAGCATGAATTCTTCTATTATTTTGTTAGATATTCTTCTTTCATATTCTTTTATATCTACAACTTCACCGTCGGCATTTAATATTATCTTAGCTTCAGGGAAATCAAAGTCTATTGCTCCTCTTTTTTTCCTTCTACCCATAAGTATTCTAGCTAGAGTTTCTGCATTTTTAAATTCTTCAACTAAGTTAGAGAATGTTTGTTTTAACTTTTCATCATCATTTTCTAATATGTCTGATACTTCTGTATAAGTCATTCTAGCTTTAGAGTTTATTATTGTTTCTTTTATATCGTATTTTACAACATTACCTTTATCATCTATTTCCATAAATACTGATAATGTAAGTTTATCTTCAAATGGATTTAAACTACATACTCCATTAGAAAGTGTCTTAGGTAACATAGGTATTACTGTATCTACTAAATAAACTGAAGTTGCTCTTTTTAAAGCTTCTTTATCTAGTTTGCTTTTTTCTCTTACATAATGAGTAACGTCTGCTATATGAACTCCTAGCTTGAAGTTTCCATTAGGTAATACATCTATAGATACTGCATCATCTAAGTCTTTAGCATCGTCACCATCTATTGTAAAAGTCTTTAAATCTCTTATATCAAATCTTCTTTCGATTTCCTCTTTTGGTATTTCTACAGCTACATTTTCAGCTTCGTCTAATACTTTTTTAGGGAATTCTTCAGGTAGCCCGTGTGCTTTTATTATAGAGTGTATTTCTACTATTCTTTCACCTTTTTGACCTAATATTTCTATTACTTTACCTTCTGGTTTTCTATCTTCTTGTGGCCATACAGTTATTTCACAAACAACTTTATCATTTTCTCTTGCTCCACTAAAGAATTTTTTAGGTATATATATATCTTTGTTGAATTTTTTATCATCTGGAATAACAAATCCAAAGTTTCTATTTGGTTGGAATACACCAACTATATGAGTTACTTCTCTTTGGACAATTTTAATAATTTTACCTTCTGCTCTTCTTTCGTCCGTTGCAGGTGTAATTATTTCAGCCATAACTCTATCATTATGCATAGCTCCGTTTATTTCACTTGATGGTATGAATAAATCTTGAGTATATTCTTCATCTGATTCTACAAATCCAAAACCTTTTCTATGAGATACAAATTTTCCTACAAAGTATCCCATTTCTTTTGGAGATATTAATTTTCCTTTTTTAGTTTTACATATTGTTGAATTTTCTTCTAGCTCTTCTAAAAATTTATAAAACATCGGCATATCTGTCGGTTTTATATCAAATATAATGGCTAATTCTTCTTTTTTTAATGGACTATATGCTTCATCATTTAATAATCCCATTACACGTTCTTTAAGTCCTGGTAACATCGCTGTTCCTCCTCTTTTATTTTGCTATATATAAATTGTATTAGCTATTAAATTTCCTTGTACTTTATACTATGATTTTCAACTTTATAATTGATAATTATATTCTATTATTTAACACCTGTAATTAAAGTAGTTCCAAAGTGGCTCACCAATGGATTAGAGAATTTAGGATTACATTCAATTAGAATTAATATATATTCATTTATATATTATTTACTAATAAAGATATTTTATTATAACTTTATTGATATTACCTTATTATACACCATTACAACTATTTGGTAAATTTAACTTGTAAACACTTTTTATAGTGTTTATTCAAAAAAATAAACATGATTTATTTCATGTCTAATGTTTAAATATTTATTTTAATCATAAAGCCCATTTAATACTCTACTTACTGTTGCTTTACTCCATTTTGTTTTAGATGATATTTCACTATAACTTAATCCTTTAAGTCTTAAATCTCTTATACTTTGTATATCTATATCTGTAATTTGTTTTTCTTTTGGTTTTAAAGTTTGTTTACTATTTTTAAGTCTTACTATTTCTACTTTTAATGTATCTATTTCCATTTGTTTTTTTTGTAGTTTTTTTTCATAAGCATCTCTCATTTCATTAAACTCTAATATATAATTTTTCTTCCAATCGTCTTGTTCTTTAATTTTAAACATTGCCATAATTTTTGCCTCCTTGTTTCATTAGTTGTGTAACCACTATAACAATTAATTTCTTTACATTTATGTAAATTCCTTTTATATAGGGCCTTGAAATTTCCTTTGTTTTCTTTTATTTTTCAACAGTTTAAATTATTATTTATCATGTTTAGCTTTATAAAAAGTTATTTTTATCATTATTTTTTATTTTCATATACTATTTTGTTGTAAAAAACATCTAAATTTTAATTCATTTTTTTAATATAAGCACAAAAAAACAACTACATATAAATGTAATTGCTTCTTTAAAAATCAAATTTAATTTTTAAATCTTTTGATAATACTTATTAAATAATGGCCAATTATTTAATACTACTTAAGTAAAAGCATTACTATTGCATTTGCGAAAAACAATACTGCTGATATTTTTGTTATTCTTGCAAGGAAAGCTTCTTTACCTTTTGGTTTGAAGTAACTTTGGTTACCTTCTCCACCAAATTGTGAAGGAACTGCACTTTTAGTATCTTGTGGCATTATACTTCCTACAAGAGCTATAGCTAATATTACTTGTACAACCATTAATATCATTTTTATATCCATTATGTACCCCTCCTTTTTATTACATTTTTTAAGTTTTAACTTACTCTTTAATATAGCACATAACACTAGTGTATTCAAGGTGTCTAAGTGTAATTTAAAAAAGCCTTCAACTAATTGTTAAAGGCTTTTGATTTTAGCATTAATCTGTTATAGCATGTACTTTTATTAAGTTTGTAGTTCCACTTACTCCAACTGGAACACCTGCTGTTATTACAACTAAATCTCCAACATTTAAATGGTTTATTTTTTTAACTGCATCTATTGATTTGTCTATTATTTCATCTGTACTTCCTACGTTAGATGTCTTTACTGGATAAACTCCCCAAGTTAAAGCTAATAGTCTCATAACGCCTTCATCTTCTGTTGTTGCTATTATCGGACATTGTGGTCTAAATTTAGAAACCATTCTTGCTGTATGCCCACTTGAAGTGAATGTTATTATAGAAGATGCATTCAAATCAGTTGCTGTTGTACATGTTGCATGACTTATTGCATTTGTAACTGTTATGTCTGCTATTTTTCTTTTCTTTAATAGTTGATTATAATCTATTGTTTTTTCTGTTCTCTTTGCTATTGTAGCCATTGTTTTTACGGCTTCTGCTGGGTATTTACCAGCTGCTGTTTCTCCTGATAACATTATTGCATCAGTTCCATCATAAATAGCATTTGCAACATCCGTAACTTCGGCTCTTGTAGGTCTAGGATTTCTAATCATAGAATCTAGCATTTGAGTTGCAGTTATTACTGGTTTTCCTACTTCATTACATTTTTTTATCATCATCTTTTGTGCTATTGGTATTTCTTCTGTTGGTATCTCAACACCCAAATCTCCTCTAGCAACCATTATACCGTCAGATACATTTAATATAGAATCTATATTATCTACACCTTCTTGATTTTCTATTTTAGATATTATTTGTATATGTGTAGCATTGTTATTTTCTAAAACTTCTTTTATAGCTAATACATCTGATGCTTTTCTTACAAATGATGCTGCTATATAATCTATGCCTTGTGCTATACCAAACTCTATATCACTTATATCTTTATCTGTTAATGCTGGTAAGTTTATTTTTACACCTGGAACATTAACACCCTTATGATTTTTAACTACACCAGAGTTTTGTACTGTACAAAGTATTTCGTCTCCTTTTACTTCATCTACTCTTAGTCCAATTAAACCGTCGTCTATTAGTATAGTATCACCTGAAACGACATCTTTTGAAAGATGCTTATAAGTTACCGTACATTTTTCTTTGTTTCCTAAAACTTCATCCATTGTTATAGTAAACTTTTGTCCTTCTTCTAATAATACTTCTGGTAAATCGAAATCTCCAGTTCTTATTTCAGGACCTTTAGTATCTAATAATATAGCTATAGGTTGAGCTAAATCAGTTCTAACTTTTTTAACTAAATCCATTCTTACCTTGTGCTCTTCATGAGTTCCATGAGAAAAATTAAATCTACATACATTTAATCCATTGTTTATAAGATCCCTTAATGTTTCTTCTTTATCTGATGCTGGCCCTAATGTACATACTATCTTAGTTCTTTTCATATCATTTAACATGATTTTCCTCCTAGATGTTGTGCTCTAATATATTTATCTTTGCTACATTATTATTCCCCATATTACAGTAGATACTACAGTCATAGAAAGACCTACTAAACATTCATATGGTATTAATTTCAAACGATCACCTATGCTCATGTTTGTCGCTCCTGCTGTTGCATGGAAGAATGATCCATGTGGTAAATGGTCAAGCACAGTTGCTCCTGAATGTACCATAGCAGCTCCTGCTAATGGTGAAACTCCAGATGCTATTATTGCTGGTGAGAATGTTGCTGACGCTATCGTTGCTCCTGCTGTTGTTGATGCAGTTGCTGCTGACATTAATATACCTGATATTGGTGCTAATAAAAATGCTGGCATATTCATTGCATCAAGCAATCCTATTGTTGTTACTTGTAATGTTGATGCTTTTATTATTCCTGCAACAGTACCTGTTCCTATTAATAAAATAGCAACTGGCATCATTTTAGATAATCCAAAAGTTATATATTCATTAAGATTTTTAGCTTTTCCCATAGCTATTGCACCAATTACTCCACCTACTGGAAGTGCTATAAGTGGATCTATTGCTATTTGTGCTATCGGTCTAAGTGCAAGTAATATTATTGCTACTAATGGTCCAATTATTGCTGCAAAGAATGATGGTAATTCTGTATTGTCATTATTTTGTTTTACTTCTTCTATCTTTATACCCTTAATTTTTTTAGATAACATTTTCGCTAATATTACTGTAACTATAAGACCTACTATTGCAGGTATTATATTAGCCATCATTAAAGATGATAATTCTACTTTAAAATTTTCTGCTGCTGATATTGTGTTTGGATTGGGAGAAATTATATTCCCTGCTTTTCCTCCACCTATCATAGCTAATAATATAACCATTGGTGCGTATCCTAGCTTTTTAGATATTGCAAGTGCTATCGGTGCAACAGTTATTACAGCTACGTCTACAAACACTCCTACTGATGTTAATATCATAGTTGATAAAGCTAATGCAAATAAGGCTCTTTTTTCACCTAGGGTTTTTATTATTTGGTCTGCAATTTTGGCTGCAGCTCCTGTTTTTATAAGTACCCCTGCTAAAACTCCTGATGTAACTATACGAAGAATAGCTGGCATTATTCCCTTAGCTCCTTCAATCATTACATCTACTGTCCCAGTAAGACCTGCTCCACCTACTAATCCTCCGACTAAAGCACCTAAAATTAAGCTATATGCAGGATGTATCTTTTTAATTATTAATATAATTGCTACCGCTAGTCCTAATAAAGCACCTAGTGTTGTTATTTGTACGTCCATTTATGTCACCGCCTATTTTTATTATTTTAGTACTTTTATAAGATTAAATATTTGTGTTGTTGTTGAAACCATATTATTAATTGCATTTTCTTTATTCATAGCTTCATCTATTGTCATAGCCGAGTTTATTATTGAGAAATATGCATCTATTCCTTCTTCATTACACTTAAGCGCATCATCTGTTGTACATCCTGCTATAGCTATAACTTTAGCTTTATATTTTTTAGCAAGTTTAGCTACTCCTATTGGAGCTTTTCCCATGGCTGTTTGATTATCTAATCTTCCTTCTCCTGTTATAACAAAATCTGCATCTTTTATTGCTTCTTCTAAATTTATTTCATCAAGTATTATTTTTATTCCTGATTCTAACTTTGAATTTAAAAATCCTAAGAACGCAAATCCAAGTCCACCTGCTGCTCCAACACCTTCTATATGTGCTATATCTTTGTTTAGTTCTCTTTTTACTACTTCAGAGAAGTTTATAAGTCCTTTGTCTAGTTCTTTAACTATTTCTTCACTTGCACCTTTTTGTGGTCCATATATATATGCTGCTCCATTTTTTCCATATAAAGGGTTATTCACATCGCAAGCTATTTTAAAGCTACATTCATCTAACTCTTTTAATCTATTATCTATTTTTATACTTTTTATTTGATTTAGTACTTTTCCACCTAAACCTACTAAGTTATTATTCTCATCATAAAACTCATATCCTAATGCTTGAAGCATTCCAACTCCACCGTCATTAGTAGCACTTCCACCAATTCCTACTATAAAGTTTCTACAACCTTTTTGTATTGCTTCTTTTATTATTTCTCCAACTCCATAAGTATTTGTATTTAGAGGATTTCTAAGTTCTGTAGGAACTAATGGAAGTCCTGATGCCTGAGCCATCTCTATTATTGCTGTATTTGTATCTTTTAATATTCCATATTTTGCGTTTACTTTTTCATTTATAGGTCCTGTAACAGTTATTGTTTGTTCTTCACCGTTCATACCCTCTACTAATGCTTCTACCGTTCCTTCACCACCATCTGCTAGTGGCATTATTGTTATATCAGCATTATTATCAACATTTAATATACCTTTTTTTATTGCATTTCCTGCTTCAATTGAAGTTAAACTTCCTTTTAAAGAATCTATCGAAATTACGATTTTCATTTTAATCGCCTCCCTTTGTTAACATTATACCAAAGACGTTTTTGTAGATATATGTTACACGTGACAAATTAATACGTTTTCATATAAATATTTTTAGTATATGTAACATTGATTTTATATGAAAACTTACTAATCACAACTTAAGTTGTTTTCATGGTTATTGCTAAATATAGTATTACAGAATCATTAAACTTTCTTGGATTTAATCCACATTTTTGATTTATTTTTTCTAGTTTATATTGAAGTGTATTTTTATGAATATACAAATCTTGTGCTGTTTGTTTTAGAGACATATCATTTTTGTAATAATCCTCTAATAAATTTATCTCACTTTCATTTAAATTTTTTAGTGTTTTTTCTATATATTGATTTTTCATTTCTGTATCTATACTTTCTAAAATCACTTCTAAATTTAATGAATCTATGTAGGTTAATATTTTATTATTCTTTGTTGAATATTTAAGAGCTATCCTAGCTTCTTGGTAGGATTTATGAGTTTCGTACAACCGTTTTAATTGTCCAACTCCACCACTTAAATTGCCCTTATATTTTTTTAGTGTATCAAAATAAACAGTTTTTAATTTTTTATATCTTTCTTCATTTACTAAAGCTATAAACTCATTTGGGTAAATATATATTTTAAAAATATTGCCCATAGTATCAAATACTTTTTTTATATCATTTTCTATAATTTCTAAGTCTGAAACACTATGATTTCTATTTATCTTCATTATAACTACTGCAAATTTTTGATTAATCGATATATTGAATTCTTTTAGTATATCTTCTATTTCTAATTTATCTTCTACATCATCGTAAATCAAAGATTTAACTACATAATTTATTCTTTGTTTGTCAGCTTCGTGCTTATAATTTAGCTGCTGTTCTTTTATAAATATTTCAGTTATTTTCGTTACTAAAAATCCAAACTTACTTATTTCGCTTGGTTCTCCAGTTATTCCTATTGCACCAACTGCCGTTTTATTTATTTTTATTGGGTAGTTTATACCTTTTTTACTTCCCTCATATTCATCATTCTCTCCTACTGTTATATTGTTTAAAGTTTTTATAGCTTTATATCCAGCTTGATGAAAAGTGTTTAAACGATTTTTGTCTGTGCTTCCTATTATAATTCCATTTATATCTATAAAATTTATATCTTTATCTACAACTTCTTTTACTGCTTTTACTATTTCTTGAGCTAAGTTTAAATTTATTTTATTTATTGCCATAGATTTATAACCTTCTTTTAGTATTTTTATAATATTATATCCTATTATCTTAATTTAATTTTAGATATAAATAAAGAGCCCTAGAAATATCTAGGACTCTTTACGTTATATATATTTAATTTATAAGATTATTTTTTTAAGTTGTAGAAAGATTTTAATCCACAGTATCTAGCGCATTCTCCAACCATTTCTTCTATTCTTAATAATTGGTTGTATTTAGCAACTCTATCTGTTCTTGATGGAGCACCAGTTTTTATTTGTCCAGCGTTTACAGCTACAGCTAAGTCAGCTATAGTAGTATCTTCTGTTTCTCCTGATCTATGAGATATAACTGCAGTGTATCCAGCTCTCTTAGCCATTTCTATAGCATCTAAAGTTTCAGTTATAGTACCTATTTGGTTAACTTTAACTAATATAGAGTTTGCTACTCCAGCTTCTATTCCTCTCTCTAATCTTTCAGTGTTAGTTACGAATAAATCATCTCCAACTAATTGGATTTTATTTCCTAATTTTTCAGTTAATAATTTCCATCCATCCCAATCTTCTTCATCTAATCCATCTTCTATAGTTATTATTGGGAAGTTTTCTACCCACTCAGCGTAGAAGTCAACCATTTCAGCTGCAGTTAATTCTTTTCCTTCTCCAGCTAAAACATATTTTTTAGTTTCTTTGTTGTACATTTCTGTAGCAGCAACGTCTAATCCTAACATTATATCTTCACCTGGCTTGTATCCAGCTTTAGATATAGCATCTACTATTAATTCTAAAGCAGCTCTGTTTGATGATAAGTTTGGAGCGAATCCACCTTCATCACCTACACCGCAAGCTAATCCGTTAGCAGCTAATACGTTCTTTAAAGAGTGGAATACTTCTGCACCCATTCTTAAAGCTTCTTTGAATGATTTAGCTCCTACTGGTAATATCATGAACTCTTGAACGTCAACGTTGTTATCAGCATGCTCTCCACCGTTTATTATGTTCATCATTGGTACTGGTAATTGCTTAGCATTTACTCCACCTATGTATTGGAATAATGGTAATCCTAATTCTTCAGCAGCAGCTCTAGCTACAGCCATAGAAACACCTAATATTGCATTAGCTCCTAATTTACCTTTGTTTGGAGTTCCGTCTAATTCTATCATAACTGCATCTATAGTAGGTTGATCAGTAGCATCCATTCCTTCTATTTCTGGAGCGATTATTTCATTTACGTTAGCAACAGCTTTCTCAACACCTTTTCCTAGGTATCTTGATTTGTCACCGTCTCTTAATTCAACTGCTTCGAAAGCACCTGTTGAAGCTCCTGATGGTACTATAGCTCTTCCAGTTGTTCCACTCTCTAATACTACCTCAACTTCTACAGTTGGGTTTCCTCTTGAATCTAAAACTTCTCTAGCGTATACTAATTCGATAACTGACATAATATATCTCCTCTCGGTTTTTAGTAGTTGATTATATTCAACTAAATTTTTTAGTTTATATTTCATTATTACATATTTTAGTAAATTTAATAATTTTCATACTTAATAAAAATTTCTTTGATGGGTAAATTTATAATCTTCATATGATTTTTAACTATTTTTATTTACTATTTTATTATTAAAGAGTTACCAGTCATTTGTTCTGGCTTCTCTAAATTCATCATTGATAATACTGTAGGTGCTATATCACTTAATCTACCATCTTCTTTTAACTTAGAAGATTTTAAATTTTCACCTACTGCGATAAATGGTACTGGGTTTGTTGAATGTGCTGTTATAGTTGTTTTAGTTTCTGGGTCTTGCATAAGTTCTGCATTACCATGGTCAGCAGTAATTAGTGCTTGTCCACCTTTAGAAAGTATTTTCTCTACAACTTTTCCTACACATGTATCAACAGTTTCAACAGCTTTTATAGCTGCTTCAACTACTCCTGTATGTCCTACCATATCAGGGTTAGCATAGTTTAAAACGATAAAATCATACTTGTCTTCATCTATTTCTTTTATTAATTTATTAGTTAATTCATCAGCGCTCATCTCTGGTTGTAAATCATAAGTTGCAACTCTTGGAGATGGTACTAATAATCTATCTTCATCTTTGTTAGGTTCTTCTACTCCGCCATTAAAGAAGAATGTAACGTGCGCATACTTTTCAGTCTCTGCTGCTCTTAATTGAGTTTTACCATTCTTAGCTAAGTATTCTCCTAGTGTATTTTCAAGACTTTGAGGTCCAAAAGCTACATTTACATTTTTGATAGTTATATCATATGTAGTTAAACATACGAAGAATGTTTTCATGTTAGGTCTTTCAAATCCTGCAAAATCAGTATCAACTAAAGCTCTTGTTATTTCTCTTGCTCTATCTGGTCTAAAGTTACCAAATATAATAGAATCATTTTCTTTTATAAGACCTACTGGCTGACCATTTTCAACCATAACTGTTGGAATTACAAATTCATCATTCTTATCTTCATTGTAAGAGTTTTGAACAGCTTCTTTAGCACTAGTTGCTGTATTTCCTTTTCCTTGAACCATTGCATCATATGCAAGTTGTACTCTTTCCCATCTCTTGTCTCTATCCATAGCATAGTATCTACCAGAAACTGAAGCAAATTTACCTACTCCAACTTCTTTCATATAGTTTTCTACATCTTCTATGAACTCTAGAGCACTTCTTGGGGCAACGTCTCTTCCATCTGTGAAAGCATGAACGAATACATTTTCTACACCATTATCTTTAGCCATTT
Source organism: uncultured Peptostreptococcaceae bacterium (assembly GCA_947072565.1). Lineage (GTDB taxonomy): Bacteria > Bacillota > Clostridia > Peptostreptococcales > Peptostreptococcaceae > Romboutsia_D. Next base: position 137,879 of record CAMTIM010000022.1, read on the forward strand.
TTATAATACCTTTTAAATGGTCTATATGAGAGTGAACTCCTCCATCAGATAATAATCCCATTAAGTGAAGAGAATGATCTTTTGCATTTTGCATAGCTTTTAATAATACTTCATTTTCAAAGAAATCTCCATCATTTATAGCTTTACTAACTCTAGTTAAGTCTTGATATACAACTCTTCCTGCCCCGATGTTTGTGTGTCCCACTTCTGAGTTACCCATTTGTCCATCTGGAAGACCTACATCAAGTCCACTAGCTTTAATTAAAGTATGAGGATATTCTTTCATTATTTTATCTAAATTAGGAGTTTTGGCACCTAAAACAGCATTTCCTTCTACTATTTTACTTTCACCAAATCCATCCATTATTATTAATGCGATTGGTTTTTTCATATTTTTTCTCCTTAGAAATTAACAAGCTCTGTATAGTCACTTGCTGCTAAGCTAGCTCCACCAACTAAAGCTCCATCTATGTCACTTTGGTTCATTATTTCAGCTACGTTTGCAGGCTTAACGCTTCCACCGTATTGAATTCTAACTTCATTAGATAATTCACCGTAAAGTCCAGCTACAACTTCTCTTATGTATTTAATTACATCGTTAGCATCTTCGCTAGTTGCAGTTTTTCCAGTACCTATAGCCCATATTGGCTCATAAGCTATTACAACTTTAGCTATATCTTCTTTAGATACATTTTCTAAAGCTTTTTCTACTTGAACTTTACAAACTGATTTAGTTTCAGAAGCTTCTCTTTGTTCTAGAGTTTCTCCACAACATAATATTGGATCTATTCCAACTTCTAATGCTTTTAAAACTTTTTTGTTTACAGTTTCATTAGTTTCATTGAAGTATTGTCTTCTTTCTGAATGACCTATTACAACATAGTCCATTTCTATTTCTTTTAACATAAGTGGAGATACTTCACCTGTGAATGCTCCATTTTCTTCAAAGTGCATATTTTGAGCACCTATTTTTATGTTAGTCCCTTTAGTTGCTTCTTTTAAATCTTTTAATAATGTAAAAGGTGCACATATTACTGCTTCCACCTTATCATTATTTACTTTATCTTTAACTTCATTCACAAATTCTAAAGATTGTGCTATAGTTTTGTGCATTTTCCAGTTACCTGCTATTATTGGTTTTCTCATTTTTTTATTCCTCCCACTTTTAGTTTAAATCTTTGAGAAATCTGAATTATTACAGATTTCTCTGATTTAATTTTTTAATTTAATAAGGTAGTTTTACGTTAGTAAAACTAAACTGTGGTCATATTTATATATTAATGTTTGGCCTATTTAAATGCCTTACGATTATTTTCAAATTTATTTGTTATCTAAAGCTACTATTCCTGGTAATTCTTTACCTTCTAAGAATTCTAAAGATGCCCCACCACCAGTTGATACATGAGTCATTTTATCTCCAAATCCTAATTGGTTAACAGCTGCAGCTGAATCTCCACCACCTATTACAGTAGTAGCATCAGTTAATGCTGCCATAGCTTTAGCAACAGCTAATGTTCCACTTGCGAAGTTTTCAAATTCAAATACTCCCATTGGTCCATTCCATACTATTGTTTTAGAAGCATTTACTGTATTTACATACTCTTCAATAGTTTTAGGTCCTATATCTAATCCCATATGTCCTGCTGGTATATTAGCATCTTCAGTTATAACTGGAGCTATGTCTGCAAATTTATCTGCAACAGCATTGTCTATTGGTAATAAGAATTTAACACCTTTAGCTTGTGCTTTAGTCATCATTTCTTTTGCGTATTCTACTTTTTCTTCTTCAACTAATGAAGTTCCTATTTCGTATCCTTGAGCTTTTAAGAATGTATAAGCCATTCCTCCGCCTATTATTAAGTTATCTACTTTTTCTAATAACTGCTCTATAACAGCTATTTTATCCGATACTTTCGCTCCCCCTAATATTGCAGTGAAAGGTCTCACTGGAGTTGCAACTGCTTCTCCTAAGAACTTTAATTCTTTTTGTATTAAGTAACCACAAACTCTTTCTTGTAAAAATTCACCAGCACCTACTGTTGAACAGTGAGCTCTATGAGCAGTACCAAATGCATCATTTACAAATACTTCAGCTAATGAAGCTAATTCTTTAGAGAAGTTTTCTTCGTTTTTAGTTTCTTCTTTTCTGTATCTAGTGTTTTGTAGTAATACTACATCACCATTTTGCATTTTTTCTACAGCAGCTTTTGCATTTTCCCCTACAACGTTATCATCCGCTGCAAATACAACTTCTTTATTTAACATTTGTGATAATCTAGTAGCAACAGGTGCTAAAGATAACTCTGGCTTAGCTTCTCCTTTTGGTTTTCCTAAGTGAGAACATAATATAACTTTTGCTCCATTTTCGATTAAATAAGTTATAGTAGGCATAGCCCCGTTTAATCTGTTTTCATCAGTTATTACACCATCTTTTAATGGTACATTGAAATCACATCTTACTAAGACTTTTTTCCCAGATACGTTTATATCTTCTATTGTTTTTTTATTAAGCATTGACATATTCTTTTCTCCTTTACAAATAAAGCTAACCCATATTAGTTTGTATTTATTAACACCGATTTAGTATATCACATTTCTTTTTTAGTATATCACTTTTAACTTATATTTCATATATTTTTGTAATATTTGCCTATAACTTGTTTTAAAAAAGCCCTAAGCCTGTAGTATAAAACTACAAGCTCGGACTTTTATATTAAATTACTTAGCTAAACCAGCGAAGTATCCTAATGTTCTTATTAATTGAGCAGTGTAAGACATTTCATTATCGTACCAAGAAACAACTTTAACTAATTGCTCTCCGTTAACTTCCATAACCTTTGTTTGAGTTGCATCAAATAATGATCCGAAGTTTATTCCTATTATATCAGTAGATACTAATTGCTCTTCAGTGTATCCAAATGATTCGTTAGAAGCAGCTTTCATAGCAGCATTTATTTCTTCTACTGTAGTTTTCTTTGCTAATGTACAAACTAATTCAGTTAAAGAACCAGTTATAACTGGAACTCTTTGAGCTCCTCCGTCTAATTTACCTTTTAATTCAGGTATAACTAAACCTATAGCTTTTGCAGCTCCTGTAGTGTTAGGAACTATACTTGCAGCAGCAGCTCTACCTCTTCTTAAGTCACCTTTTGCATGAGGTCCATCTAATGTATTTTGATCATTAGTGTAAGCATGTATAGTAGTCATGAATCCTTTTTGTAATTCAAATTTATCATTTAATACTTTAGCCATTGGTGCTAAACAGTTAGTAGTACAAGAAGCTCCAGATATAACTGTTTCAGTTCCATCTAATACATCATTGTTTACGTTGAATACTACTGTTTTTAAATCTCCTGTAGCAGGTGCAGATATAACAACTTTTTTAGCTCCAGCTTCTAAGTGAAGACCAGCTTTTTCTTGAGAAGTAAAGAATCCTGTACATTCTAATACTATATCTACGTTTAATTCTCCCCATGGTAAGTCAGCTGGGTTTCTTTCAGCTGTAACTTTTATTTCATTCCCGTTAACTACGAAAGCTCCATCTTTAACTTCTATTTCACCGTTAAATCTCCCTTGAGCTGAATCATACTTAAATAAGTGTGCTAAAGTTTTAGCATCTGTTAAGTCGTTTATTGCAACAACTTCAAACTTATCAGTTTGCTCCATTAATTTTCTTAACGCTAATCTACCTATTCTTCCAAATCCATTTATCGCAACTTTAACCATTGTGTTACCTCCTAAAAGTAAATTTGTGTATATATATGACTAGCAAAGCTAGTTAATCACTATTGTTATAACTCTAAAATTCTAGTAGCACTTTCTTCATCTGTTATAAGTACTATGTTTTTATTTATATTTGTCATCGCTATAAGTGCATCGGCTTTTCTAGTTCCTGCGAATATAGCTATGCTTTCTCTAATATTTTTAAATGTTTCTAAATGAATACCTACTGTATTTAATTTACAAACTATCTCACCTTTTTCATTGAAGTAGTGTCCAAAGGCCTCTCCTATAGCACCTTTTTCAACAATTTCTTCAACCTTTTCTATAGGAAGCTTTCTTCTTGTTGCCATTTCACCAGCAATTCCTATACCAAATACTAATACATCAGTTTTTGCTATCATATCTAATGTGTTTTTTATTTGAGGTTCTTGAGTAAGTGTTTTCATCGATTCTTCGCCTAGTTCATCTGGTATATGTAATAATTTATAGTGGGAATTTAGTTTTTTACTAGTTGTCGCCACTACATTATTAGACTGAATTTCAACATCTTTCCCCATACTTCCTCTAGCAGGAACTACGGTTACGTTTTCATATTTCTTGTCAGTCTTTATAGTATTTGAAAATTCAAGCATAGTGCTTCCACCTGTTATGGATACTATGTCTCCATCTTTTAAAATACTTAAGAAATACTCAGCACCACATTTGGCTACATCTTTTATTAAACTTGGATTACTGTCATAACTACCAGGTACAAGTAAAACTTTTTTGATTCCAAGTTTTTCTCTTACCTTCTCTTGTAATGTCGATAATCCCATGATGTCATTCATCATATCTTTAAGTTCATCTAAAAGTTTTATACCTTCTTGAGTTATGGTCATTCCCGATACCGCTACATCTATAAGATTTTGTTCTTTTAGAAATTCAGTTTCTGACCTTACTACTCTTTCACTAATTCCTAAAACATTTGATAATGTTCTTCGACCGATTGGCTCGCTCAAAGATATTTGTCTTAAAATACAGTATCTTCTTTCCATAAGCTCCATAACTTGTGGAATTAACTTCTGTTGAATTTTTAATAAGCTTTTCATATCATGCTCCTTATTATTGTCTTAGCTAGGGACTTTTTTTGTCCCTTGCGTTTATTTTAGTCCCACAAGATAGTTTTATTTTAAATGAAATGAAGAGATTTTTCAATAGTTTTTATGATATTTTTATCTTTTTTTATTTTTTTAGTATTCTTTTCTCCTACTAGACGACAGTATACCTAAATTTTCTCTGTATTTTGCAACCGTTCTCCTTGCCACAGTTATGCCTTCTTCTTTCAAAATCTTAGCTATTTGGTCATCACTTAAAGGTTTTCTCTTATTTTCCTTCTTTATTTTATCCTCTATCATTTTTTTTATACTTGTACTAGATACACAAGTATCATCTTCTGATTCAAGTGAACTACTAAAGAAGTACTTAAATTCAAACATTCCATACGGAGTTAGCATATATTTACCATTTACACCTCTACTAATTGTAGATTCATGAAAGTCTAATTGTTGTGCAATATCTTTCATTCTCATTGGTTTTATATGTTTAGTTCCGCGCCTAAAAAATTCTTCTTGTGATCTTACAATTTCTTCTGCAATTTTTAAAATTGTAGATTTTCTACTTTGTATATTTTTAATTAATAAAGTAGCTGAGTTTAATTTTTCTTTTATAAATTCTTTTGCATCGTCATCTGATTGTGAACTCTTTAAAACTTCTCTGTAAAAATTATTTATTTTTATTTTGCATGAATCTTTATTGTTGCTATAAACAATAAACTGGTCTTCAATTTTTTCTACCGTCACATCAGGTTGTATATATACAGTTTTTTCTATGCAACATAATTTGCCCGGTTTGGGATCTAGTGTTTTAATTATGTTTATTAAATTTACACACTTTTGCAATGGCATATTATATTTTTTACTTATTTCCTTATATTTATTGTTCGCTATTAAGTTTAAATCTTTGCAAACTATGTCTTCTAGCACTTCATTGTATATTCCTAGATTTTGCATTTGTATCATTAAACATTCTGATAAATTTCTGGCACCTACTCCACTTGGTTCCAATTGTTGAATATTTAATAAACAACTTTCAAATAAATCTTTATCTATTTTTAAAATATCAATTATTTCTTCTTCATCAGTTCTTAGATATCCATCCTCATCTAAACTATCTATAATATATTTACAAATTTCCATTTCTTTTTCGCTCAATTTGTATAAATTTATTTGAAGATATAAGTGTTCATATATATTTGATGAATATTTAATCATGTTTTCTAAATCTATATCATTATCTGAATTATAGTTAACTTCATTTTTATCTACTTTAATTGATTTTTCCATATCTTTTACATATGCTTCCCAGTTTATTTCACCTGTTCTCTCCACATCTAACAATGGATTTTCTTCTGATTCTCTTTTTATTTCTTCTTCTACTTCTAACTTACTCATATTTAATATTTTTAAAGATTGCTTTAATGAAGTTGTCATTACTAGCTTTTGAGATTGTGTAAGTTCTAGAGTCTGATTAAAATTCATAATTTTCGCCTCACAATTAGTCATTTTCGTATAAAAAAATCCTTTTATACAAGTATATTTTAACATACATCTTGCGTAAAAGGATTCGTTGGCCTACATATCTTTTAATATGTTTAATAATTCTTCTTCTGTATATTTATATTTCGAATTACAGAATTGGCAACCTATTTCAGCTTCTTTATCTTCTTTTATTATTGAAGCTAATTCTTTTTTCCCTATTGCTATTAATACTTTTTGTACTCTTTCTTTTGAACACTCACATTCAAATCCAACTTCTACTTTATCTAGTACTCTTGGGTTTAATCCTTCAAGAACTATATTTAATATATCTTCTGGAGTTTTTCCATCAGTCATCATATTAGTTATAGATGTTAATTTAGCTACATTTTCTTCTAATTTAGATATTACTTCTTCAGTAGCATCTGGCATTAATTGAACTATAAATCCTCCAGCATGTTCTACTTTCATACCTGTAGTTAAAACTCCTAATGCTACTACTGATGGTGTTTGTTCTGATAGTGCAAAGTAATGAGTTAAGTCTTGTGCTATCTCTCCACTTACTAATGGGTATGCGCCATTGTATGGCTCTCTAAGACCTAAATCCTTAGTTACCTTTACAACACCATCATTTCCTACTGCAGCTGCTACATTAAGCTTTCCATTTTCATAATCAGGAACTTCTACATTTGGATTTTCTACGTATCCTTTTACTATACCTTTTACGTTTGATGTAGCAAGTATAGTTCCTATTGGTCCGCCACCTTTTATTATAACTGTTAATTTGTCCCCATCATTTTTCATCATTAGTCCCATCATAGATGTAACTGTTAATGTTCTACCAAATGCTGCTGTTGCTACTTTAGTAGTATTATGTAGCTTTCTAGCTTCTTCTACCATGTTTGTTGTTGTTGCTACGAAAGCTCTTAATTGTCCATCTCCTGCTGTCGCTCTTATTACGTAATCCTTCATAATATTCCTCCGTTAATTGAATCTATTTTTTGCATACAAAGAATATTCTTTGACTATCTTGTTTTGGAGCTTCGAATGTGAAATCTCCATAAACTTTTGTATTTTTAAATCCTGATGATTTTAACATATCTAATATTTCTTCTTCAGTGTAAGCTCTTTGTTGATGAATTTCTTCAAATCTTTCAAACTTTTCAAATTCATCTTTTATAAAGAATGCTAATTCCATTTCTACTAAATTTTCTTCATCATCAAAATAATTTTGCCACATATAAGCTATATCATCTCTATTTTCTCCGTACATATTGTTTCCAAGTATAGTTGATAATTTGTAGAATGAACTTATATCAAATATAAATATTCCATCTTCTTTTAGTAGTTCATATGTTTTTATAAATACATTTTCTAAATCATCATCATATGTTATGTAGTTAAACCCATCACAAGCACATAATACACAGTCTAAATTAGTTATATCAAAATCAAGTTGCGCTATATCTTGTTGAAGTAAAACTAATTCAACGCCTTCTTTTTCTGCTTTTTCTCTAGCTACACTAAGCATTTCCTCAGATATATCAATTCCTGCTATATCATAGTTTTTCTTAGTAAGTGGTATAGTTAAGTTACCTGTTCCACAAGCTAGTTCTAATATATTTTGTACCTTTGCGTTTTCATTTTTTATTATGTCTTCTATATATTTAACCCATCCATTATAATCAACTTCATTCATAAGTTCATCATAAATAAATGCAAAATCGCTATATTGATCCATCGTCTTTGTCTTTGCCCTCCATCATCTTTTTCTTTTGTTTTTTTCGTGAAGTAAGCATACCTCCAATTCTTCCAGCTTCTTTAGCTGTAAGTCCTGCCCAGCCTGCTTCACTAACCTTATCTAGCAGCCCAAGTTCTGAAGCTATTTCATATTTCATTATATCATTATCTGTCAATATTTTGCTCTTTTTGCTATTGCTCTTACTTTTTTTACCTGGTTTATTTAATAATTCATTATTCATAAAAAAACACCCCTTTACGTATTTGTATTTTTGTCATTTAAGCAAAATTTATACAAATACTTTAAGGGGTATGAAAAGAATTAACAATTATATAGTGTCTATATTCTTATTATTCCTTTATGGCTTAATAATTTTTTATAAATTTCTACACCTTCAACTAAAACTTCTTCATCAAAATTAAAATTCAAACTGTGAAGTCCATGTACAAATCCTTTTTCTTCTTCTCTTGAACCAAGCATAAAAAATAACCCTGGAACTTCCATTTGATAATAAGAAAAATCTTCAGATATCATAAGTGGATCTAGCTCTATGATTTTATCTTTTCCTATGGCTTCTATAAATTCTTCAACTAGTTTTTTGTCATTATTTACTGATGGATAGTCGTCTCTTATTTCAACATTTATTTTACAGTTATATGAAAGCTCAAACCCCTTACAAATTTCTCTTAATCTTTCTTTCATATTGTTATATACCTTAGGGTTAAATGTTCTTATAGTCCCTTTTAACTCTACATTTTCAGCAATTATATTTCTCTTAGTCCCACCATTTATTGTTCCTATACTTAGAACTGAAGCATCTATAGGACTTACATTTCTAGATACTATAGTTTGCAAACTATTAACAAGGTTTGATGCTATAACAATTCCATCTATACCATTTTGAGGCATTGCACCATGACCACTTTTGGCTACTATATTTATATCAAAATCTCCAATTTGAGCCATAAAATAGCCTTCTCTTATTCCTACGTAGCCTTTTTCTATTTCTGGATATATATGAAGACCATAAATTTCATCAATGTTGTATTTATTCATTATGCCTTCTTCTATTAATGCACTAGCTCCCCCAGGTCCTTCTTCTGCTGGTTGAAATATAAATACTATATTATCGTTTAAATTACATTTATTTTCATTTATAAACTCCAATAATCCTAATAATATGCTAGTGTGTCCATCATGACCACATAAGTGTTTCACACCATCTTCTGTAGTTAGTCCATCAATATCAGCTCTAAAAGCAATAGTCTTATTTCCAACATTACCTTTTATAATTCCAGTTGTAGCAGTTTGTATATATACATCATATTCAATACCTATTTTATCTAAATAGTCTCTTATATATTTTGATGTTTTAAATTCTTTTCTGCCTTTTTCTGCAATACAGTTTAATGATTTTCTGTGATTGAAAATATTTTCTTTTAAGCCTCTTATGTCTGTCATATTATATTCCTTCCTTGTTAATTTTTTTTATTAATATGTATTGTATCCTAATATTTTATATATTAAAAGGTATTTTATTATTTAAACTAGAATACATTTAATCCCCATTGAATAGTTTTTATAATAGGTATTTCAAAATTTTAGTTTTGGGGGGATTTTAATGAAAAAAATAAATATCGCTATAGTTGGTGCTACTGGAATGGTTGGAAGAACACTTTTAAAAGTTTTAGAAGAAAGACACTTCCCTATTGAGAATTTATTCTTATTCTCTTCAGCTAAATCAGCAGGCTCTACTGTTACTTTCAATAGTAAAGAATACTTAGTTGAAGAAATAAATGAAGATGTATTTAACAGAGATATACAAATAGCTTTATTTGCTGCAGGCGGAGAAGTTAGTTCAAAATACGCTCCTATCGCTGCATCTAAAGGCGTCGTAGTTGTAGACAACTCTAGTCACTTTAGAATGGATAAAGATGTTCCACTAGTAGTTCCAGAGGTAAATCCTGAAGCTGTAAAAAATCACAAAGGAATAATAGCTAATCCTAACTGTTCAACTATACAAGCGATGGTTCCACTTAAACCTCTTAATGATAAATATAAAATAAAAAGAGTTATATACTCTACATACCAAGCCGTTTCTGGTTCTGGTGTAAGAGGAATTAAAGATTTAGAAGATGGGGTTCAAGGCGAAACTAATAAATTCTATCCTCATCCAATAGCTTATAACTGCCTTCCTCATATAGATGTATTTACTGATAATGGATACACAAAAGAAGAATTAAAAATGATAAATGAAACTATGAAAATTTTTAACAATTATGACATGAAAGTTACAGCTACTACTGTAAGAGTTCCTGTTAGAAATAGTCACAGTGAGTCTATAAATATTGAGTTTGAAAAATCTTTTGAATTAGCTGACGTTTCAAATTGCCTTGAAAAAATGCAAGGGGTTGTAGTTGTTGATAATCCTGAGTCTAATGTATATCCAACAGCTGTTGATTGTACTGGAAAAGATGAAGTATTTGTTGGAAGAATAAGAAGAGATTTTAGTGTTGATAATGGTATTAATATATGGGTTGTAGCTGACAATATAAGAAAAGGTGCTGCTACTAATGCAGTTCAAATAGCTGAGTTATTACTGTCTTATAATTTAGTTTAATATAAGATTTATGTGCAATAATTTGCTTGCTAATAGTAGCAATGTTTTTTTATAAGAATACAATAAAAGTATAGGTACCTGTAAAGGTAAATTTAATATAAAGGGGTTTTATATATGATATTTAAAGGTTCTGCTGTTGCTTTAGTTACACCATTTTTAGAAACTGGTATTGATTTTGAAACATTAGGAAAATTAGTTGAGTACCATATTAAAAACCATACGGATGCATTAGTTGTATGCGGTACTACTGGTGAAGCTACTACTATGAGTGATGATGAACAACTTGCTGTTATTAAATATGTTGTTGATAAAGTTCAAAAAAGAATACCTGTTATAGCTGGTACTGGTTCTAATGATACTATGCACTCTATTTATTTAAGTCAAGAAGCTGAAAGACTTGGAGCTGATGGGTTATTAATTATAACGCCTTATTATAATAAAACTAATCAAGGTGGTCTTAAAGTTCATTTTGAAACAATAGCTAAAAGTGTTGGTCTACCTATAATACTTTATAATGTTCCAGGAAGAACTTCTATGAACTTAAAACCTAGCTTAGTTGCTGAGTTAGCTAAAATTGATAATATAGTTGCTGTTAAAGAAGCTAGTGGAGATTTAGCTCAAGTTGCTGAAATTGCTAGATTAGTTCCAAAAGATTTTGCTATCTATTCAGGAAATGATGATTCTATACTTCAATTATTATCTGTTGGTGGTAGTGGGGTCATATCAGTTCTTGCTAATGTTTGTCCTAGAGAAACTCATGATTTAGTTCAAAAATTCTTTGATGGTGATATAGAAGGTGCTAGAGAATTACAACTTGGTATGAAGCCATTAATAAATGCTTTATTTATAGAAGTAAATCCAATACCTGTAAAAACTGCAATGAATTTATTAGGATTTGATGTTGGAAAACTTAGACTTCCTCTTTATCAAATGGATGATAAAAACTTAGAAGTTTTAAAACAAGAATTAGTTAATAGAGGTTTTAAATTATAGGAGGAATTATGTTAAAAGTTATAATTAATGGATGTCTAGGTAAAATGGGAAAAGTTTTAGCTAGATGTGTTCAAGAAGATGAAGATTTAAAATTAGTTTGCGGAGTTTCTCAAAATCCAATTAATAATGGTTCATTCAATATATATCCTAAAATGAATGATATAAATGAAGATGCAGACGTTATAATAGATTTTTCACATCATTCTACTTTAAATGATGTCTTAACTTTTGCAATTAAAACAAAAACTCCTTTAGTAATCGCTACTACTGGATATAATGAAGACGAGTTAAATAAAATAAAAGAAGCTTCTAAAATCATACCTATATTCCACTCTTCTAATATGTCTTTAGGTGTGAATGTCTTATTGAAATTAGTTAAGGAAGCTACTAAAATGTTAAATGACTTTGATATTGAAGTTATAGAAAAACATCATAATAAAAAAGTTGATGCTCCTAGTGGGACTGCAATTATGATAGCTAATGCTGCTAAAGATGTTTTGCCTAATGTTGAATACAACTATGGTAGATATGGTCGTAATGCCAAAAGAAGTGAAAATGAAATAGGAATACACGCTGTAAGAGGCGGAACTATAGTTGGTGAACATGATGTTATATACGCAGGGCATGATGAAGTTGTTGAATTAAAGCATATTGCTCAGTCTAAGGATATTTTTGCTAAAGGATCCATAACTGCTGCTAAATACTTAGTTAATCAAATTCCTGGATACTATAATATGGATAACATGCTAAGTTAATTGAAAGGAGACATCTAATGATAAATTTAAATGATGCTTATGAAATAGCTAAATATATCAAGAATTCAAAAAAAGTAACTCCTGTTAAAGTTTATGTAAACGGAAAATTTTTAAAATTTAATAAAAATGATGAATTCAAGGTATTTGGTTCTAACGGTTCCTACATTTTAATCGGTGACTATGAACAAATACTTAAAGAATTAGAAAGTATAAAACCTCATATCGATGATATTCATATTGAGTATGATAGAAGAAATTCAGCAATACCTATTTATAACTACTTACACGAACATGCACGCATAGAACCAGGTTGTATTATTAGAGATATGGTTTCAATAGGTAATAATGCTGTTATAATGATGGGTGCTGTTATAAATATAGGTGCTGTTATTGGTGAAAACTCTATGATAGATATGAATGCTGTAATCGGTGCTAGAGGTATAATTGGTAAAAATGTTCATCTTGGTGCGGGTGCTGTAGTTGCTGGAGTTTTAGAGCCACCTTCTGCTTCTCCTGTAATAATAGAGGATGATGTTATGATAGGTGCTAATGCTGTAATACTTGAAGGTGTTAGAGTCGGAAAAGGATCAGTGGTTGCTGCTGGGGCTATTGTTACTCATGATGTAGAGCCTGGATGCGTTGTTGCTGGTTCTCCTGCAAAAGTAATAAAGATGAAAGATGAAAAAACTTCTGGCAAAACTAAGCTTATGAATGGTCTTAGAGATTTAGATTAAGAAATAGTAACTAAGGTGATGTTTAAATCACCTTGGTTACTATTTTTTTTAGATACATTACTTATATAATATATTTTCATATTTCTTCATCATTTTTAATAAATAACTAAGCATACTATCGCAAATACTATATTGCTATGAAACATAGTTAAACTGTATTGTAATCAATTTTCATGAAAAAATATATTACAATACAGTTTTGGCTTATAAATTTATCCTAACTTATATTATTTAAATTTTTTCTTAACTTTGATTCAAGTACTTGGGTATTATTAAAATCTTTATCTAAGATATCATCTCTTTTTATAGATCCATCAGATTTTATATAAACTAATTGTGGAAGACTCTCTACCTCATATCTCTGTAAAGTAGTTTCAAATTCTTTGTGATCTCGCCAATTATCAGTATTAAAATAATATATTTTTTTGTGTTCTTCTTTTAATATATCTAATAAAATTGGTTTAAGTTCATTACAACATGGGCATGTTGGCCTCCCAAAGAAAACTATCTCATCTTTAACATCGTTAAAAAAAGATATATCTGTTATTTCTTGTAAATTATTCTCATCTAAATTATTATTTGATGATTTATTAAAATCAAATGGCTTGTATAAAAATAAAATTACAACTATAAAAAATAAAAATGGTATAATAATTTTTTTAATCAATATAAATTTCCTCCTTTTTTAAATACTACATCTTTTTATCATGCATACTATATAGTTTGTATGGTACTGTATACTCTAGATTGTCTTAAAATCTTACACTTTGGGATAGAATCCTAATTATGTAGATTTATAACGTTAAGAGAAAAATCGCTATTTTAGATCAATAGAGTAAGCCTTATTTACACACTTGTACAATTAAGTTATATCAATATCTTGATGTGTGTCAGAATGCTTGTATCAGAACATAGTTGTATTGTAACTTTTTCAAGAAATAACTACAATTTTGAAAAAAACTATAAAATCCTTAAACTACTGAAATTAAGGGGTGAAATTTGCTTCATGTTGTAAACCTGCATTTTTTTGCCTCCCCTAATACTTTTCAAATTTATTATATTCTAATTAATTTTCTTGATAATTATGCAATTCCTAATTTATCAAAAAAATATTTAATATATGTACTTTTTTTATAATTAATTTCTGATTCTGTATTCATACCAATAATCAGATTTGTTTTAAGACCATTTTCATCTTCTAAATAGTTCCTTTTAGCATTTATAAATACTTTAAAATACGGTTCTTTAGATTTAGGTTTTATACTAATACCTTCATCTATTTTTACAACTTCACCTTTAACTATTCCATTTATTCCTTTTATAGTAATCTCAACTTCATTATTTTTATGTATTTTTTGTATATCACTAGGTGATATAATTGATTCTATTAAAATTCCACTCTTCTTATTTTCATCACGTACCTTTATCATCTCATTGTTCTGTATTTCCTTCATTATTAAACTTGAGCCTTTATCAACTATAATTCCATTACTTTTTAACGTATATATTTTAATTGACTTATTTGCTAACAAAAAAAATACGCTAATAGAAATTAAAATAGTTAAAATTATATATTTCATAAAAGCTGGAGGGCTTTTATCATAAAGTATTTTGCTATCTGTTAATTCATTTAAATTGTATATTCTCAATAAAATTTCCACCTTTCGTATTTAAAGCCTAGTTACATTTTTCCCGAAAGAATGTATCAAAGTAGTCTAATTTTACTTAAACAAAACATATATTAGTCTAAAAGTCTATTTTCATATAATTTCAAGCTATAATTTAGATATTGATATTACTTATATTGAATCAAGTTTGATGCAATATTTCGGCAAAAATACAAGTACCCCTTAATATTTAAGTATGCTTAAATCTAGTTAACACTAGTACATTCTAAGTCATTGGTTTGGCTTATATATAAATTATAGTAATGTCCCTTTTTTTCCATTAATTCATTGTGCTTTCCTTTTTCTACTATCTTTCCTTTTTCTAAAACATAAATAATATCACAATTTCTTATAGTCGAAAGTCTATGTGCTATGATTAACATAGTTGTATTTTTAAAATTATTGAAGAGATTTTTGTATAATTTAGTTTCATTAATAAAATCAAGGTTGCTACTTGCCTCATCTAATATTAAGAACTCTGGCTTTTTTATTAACGCTCTTGCTAAACCAATTCTCTGCTTTTCTCCACCAGATAAACCTCCCGAATCAGCATCTAAAAATGTATCATACTTATTAGGAAGTTTTTCAATAAATGAGCTGCATTCAGCAATTTCACATGCATGTTTAATTTCATTATCATTTGTGTTGTACTTTCCTAAAGATATATTATATTTTATCGTTTCTGAAAATAAGTCTACATGTTGCGGTATATATCCGATTTTTTGCCTTAAATTATATATATCTAACGCATCTATATCATGTCCATCTATTTTTATTTTTCCTTGTTCTGGAGTGTAACATTTTAAAATCAACTTAGATATCGTTGTTTTTCCACATCCTGATTCTCCTACAAGTGCAACCTTTTTACCTCTTGGAATTTTTATACTTATATCTTTTAATACAGGAGATCTGCTACCATATCTAAATGTTACATTCTCTATATCAATATCTCCATCCACTTTTTCAATTTTCAACTTAGTTTCATTTAAACATTGTTCTTTCTCTATTCCATAAATTTCTGTCAATCTTTTCATAGAAATACTCGCTTCTTGTATACTAAGTTGAAGACTAATAACTCTTCCTATTGGACCCATAAAATATCCTGAAAGTGTTAAAAATGACATCAAACTTCCTAAGCTCATGCTTCCACTCATTATCATTTTAGCTCCTACATACATAAGTGCTAAATTTCCTAAACTTGATACAACACTTGATATAGAGCCTTGAATATTTGAAATAACACCTTCTTTAAATCCAATCTTTAAGTTTCTAATATACTCTTTCTCTAAGTTCTCTATAATTTTTTCTTCTGCCGCATGAATTTTTATAGTCTCAATTCCTTTTAGATTTTCTATGATTTGACTATTTAATCTTGATTCCGCTTCCATTTGATCTATATTTATTTTTTTATAAGGTTCCTTAAAAATAAATATTAATATTGCACTAATAAATGTTAATATTACTATTACTTTAAATAATACAGGGTTTACTAAATGTAGAATTATTGCAGATACACTAGCTAGTGTGATATCTATAACTAAAGATAATGATGCTGATACTAAAATATTTTTTATTGTAAATGCATCACTAAACCTGGTAAGTACATCCCCTACCTTGCGAGTTGAGAAAAAATCCATAGGAAGTTTATATACATGCTTAAAGTACCCTAATAATAATGGTATATCTATTTTCTGTGTTAAATACAATAACATATGTTGTCTTATTGATGATACTAATATCTGAGTCATTTCAATTACCATAAATCCAATTACAAATAGGTTCAGTTGACTGCTTAAATTTTGTGGTAAAATTTCATCTATTAATATTTTATTAAAAAATGATGTGATAATTCCTAGGATTGTTAAAATTATTGAGGCAATAATACTATATATAAACAATTTTTTATGAGGCTTTAATAATTCTAAAAAATTAGATAAAACCCCATTATTTTTTATTTTTCCTGACTCAAACTCATCATTTGGTGCTAATAATAGCAATACGCCTGTAAATTGTTCAAAAAATTCATCTATAGTTTTTGTTATCTCTCCTTTAGCCGGATCTAACATTGTAACTTTACCTTTATATACTTTATGTATTACAACAAAATGATGTAATCCTTCACTTGTAACTATATGGGCTATAGATGGAAATGTATACTTTTCCTTAAACCCATCTTTATCTACCTTTATTGCCTTAGCATCAAATCCTAGTTTTTGAGCCCCCAATTGTAAACCATATAAAGTCGTTCCTTTTATGTCGGTTCCTATAACTTGTCTAAGCTTCGTTATTGTAATCTCTTTTTTGTAATACATACAAACTGTTGCTAAACATGCTGCTGCGCAATCTGATATATCATGTTGTTTAACTAAATATTTCCTCTCCCTCAACTTTATTATCTCCTTTGTTTTAAACTTAAATATAAATTTATTAATATCATTTTAAAGTTTGAACTTCATTGTATATAATGTACGATAATAAAAATAATTGTAAATAAATCAGTTAAATTTTAACTTCTTAGATCTTTATATTTACTAAAGTTTTATTATTATCAAATTCACAAATTTAATTAACCCAAAAAATATATTTATCTATATATATTTTTTGGGTTATATAGTGTTACATTTTAGTATTAGAATTTTTTTTCTTATTCTTTAAGCATTTTCTTATATAGCTAATAGCTATTATGGTAACTATTCCTAAAACACAAGGTATAACTGCTCGTAGAAAAATAGGTATTCCCATATTTGAGGCTAATTTACCCCAAATGCTACCAAATATACCTCCAATAATAATTAGAATAGCTGATTGTAATTCTTTATTTAAATTTTTCATTTTAATTTTTTATATAACCTATTAACAAACAGTACTTGTTTTTATATAAGTTATCCTTCCATCTGCTTTTCCATCCATTCTATCTAATTTGTTGGCAAGGTGAGTTCCTAAGTTAACTCCACCAGAAGCAAAAGCACCTATTACAGATGATATATTACCAGATAAAGCCTGTGAACCTATTACACCAGCTACGACACCTGAAACTTTATTAACGATAGCATTAAAGCTTTTACCACCATACCACCAACTTAATGCATTTAGAGGTTGTGCTATTAAATTTTTATTTATAGACATTTTAGTTGAAACCACTCTGCACTTTCCACCCTCTATAAGTTCCATCTCATTTTCTTTAACTTCCATAAAATTGTTTGGTAATTCTAGTTTATAATTTTTCATTTGTTAAAATCCTCCTAATATTTTTTATATTTATATTATTTCATATAAAACTTATCATATATATTTGAATTTTTAAATAGAGTAGGTGCGAATAGTTATTTTTTAAGCCTGAATAGTTAATTTGATTATAAATCTTACTTTTAGACCAGCTAGCTTTAGTCAATAGTTTTTAGGACTATTTTTAAATACTGTTTTTTAGTACAGAAAATAAACCATCAAAATATAAGAATTTTTTTATAGTGTAATAAAAAAATAATTCGTGAAATTCCTAGGCTACTTCTAAGTTTACATTTTCAATATATATCTTATGATGCTCTAGAGGTGTACGAATTTCGTCTGTGTTTGAGTGCGTAGCACTGAAAATATTATACTTAATTAATTTATGCATAATGGCAACTAGTCCAACTTTTTTACTCTTTACACTCATATTATTTTTATAATAATTAGGTAAAACAGAATTTGTTGAATAACCATTACGCTTACATCTAATAGAAGCAAGAGCTACTGCATACAAAGCCCTACTACCAATACGTGTACCACATTTAGATATATGATTATTGTTTCCTTTAAATTTACCTGATTCATTTACAGAAGGACCAAGACCAGAGAAAGCTACAAGATGCTTAGGTTTAGTAAAATTTTTAATATCACTTGTTATAGTGATTGCAGTAGTTCAATATTTACAACAATACTTTGAGGTATTTGGGAACTAGAAAGTAAATTTTGAATTTCAGACAGTATTAGTTTTATTTAAATTTCAAAATTTTCAATAATATTTATATCACATATTAACTTTATAAAAAGACTAGATTAAGGTATTCCAATGATTTTAGCACTTTTAGAAGTACTAATTAGTTTAGTTTAGAATAGGATATGTATTTAATATCTGAATAGACGTTTTAGAAGTATTATGTGAAATTTTTTCGGATTTTTTTCCATAATTATTGGCATTAGCTTGATAATCGCTAGTTTTGTATTTAAATATAGAATCAGTAAAAAATACTTTAATCAATATGCAAATCCTCATAAGTATATTAATTTAACAGTTTATTTAATTTGTATTCATGGTCTATCTTATATTATAATAGGGTACTTTGCTTCTATATAAATGGTCTTATTTTTTTGGTAATTATACCTTTCATGCGATTAATATTTTCAAATCTATCATCAAAATAAATGACAAATTTGGAATAAAAAAAATCAATCCTAAAATGTATATTTTAGAATTGATTTTTTAAGTTTATTGTTAAAATTGGTTATTTTATATTCTACATTTATGATATACAATTAAACTGATTAAATTTTATCTACTATTAGTATCTGTATTAACTTTACTCAACGTATAAACTCTGTATTTCTCATCTATTACCTTATTTTAAATTAAATATATAATATATTGTAAAAATACACCAATAAGTTAACAAAGTTTTGTAAATGATTATTCATAAATAGACTTAAGAATTAATCCTACTTTTATACGGAATCATAATTTTAACAGTAAATGTATTTTTAGAATGACTGAAAATCACTTCACCAAAATACTTTTCAACTGTTCTTTTAACATTAGTTAAGCCTATTCCATGCATATTCGAATTTTCTTTGTTAGTTAAAAATAAATTCTTTTTTTGTTTAATTTCATTTATTTTATTATTTTCAATTAAAATAATACAAAATCCATCTATATATTTGCTTTTTAATATTATTTTTTTCGCTATATCAGGTTCATCTATTTT
Organism: uncultured Peptostreptococcaceae bacterium; assembly: GCA_947072565.1. GTDB lineage: Bacteria > Bacillota > Clostridia > Peptostreptococcales > Peptostreptococcaceae > Romboutsia_D. The sequence goes on from CAMTIM010000022.1 coordinate 157,646, forward strand.
ATCACAAGCCTCTATTGCATTGTCTATTACATTTGAAAATATAGTACACACATCCACCATATCCATAAAATTATTTTTAGAAAAATCAATATCAACTAAAAAATCAATACCTTTTTCAATACATATTGATTTTTTTACTCTCAAAATAGAATCTAATATCATATTTTTTGTGTAAAATTCTTGATTTAATTGATTATAATTTGTTATATTATTTTCCATACTATCTATATACTCTAATGCCTTATTTATATCTTTATCTTCACATAAATGCCTTACACAAATCATATGATTTTTCATATCATGATACAAAGACCTAACTCTATCTTTTTCTTTCCTTATTTCTTGGTAATAATTCTGCTCTTTAAGTACATTATCTTTAATAATTTTATTTTCATAATCTAGTTTATAACTATATATATTTTTTTTCATCATATGAAAGTTATAAATCTTAGAAATTAAAACTACAATAGGTGTAATTATTAAAATCGCACCATAAAATTTTGTTATAACTTTATCTATCGCAATTATTCTAAATACTACTATCATCATCAAAATATTTATTAAAATAGGTATACATATAAGCATATAATTTACTTTTTTATATGTATTTTTAAAATTCTTAAATTTATTTTTTTGAGTACATATCTCAAATATAACTAACATAAATATATTTTGAATTATCATACTTTCAATCTCAACTATTACCGAATTTATTTGGCAGCATTGAGTTAAATTTTTGTAATTTACATGAAGAATTAAATTCAAGCTAATATATTCAATAGGTATGCATATAAAAACACAATATATTAAACTAATAAAAAAACACTTTAAAATATTTTGTTTATAGTTAATTTTATAAAAAACAACACAAATTAATATAAATATTATTGAACTTTCAAATTTAAATATAAATATAAGTATAGAAATTAAAAAAATAACTATATAAATAATTAGGTCACTAAGTTTTTTACAACTAAAATTATCTAATATAGATTTAAACAAAAGTAAATATACTAGCCCAGTAATAAAACTTAATATATTAAAAAGACAATTATGTATGTCCATCATATTAAACTTGCCAAAATTTCTGTTATTTTCATTTTTAAATCTTTTATTTTGTATCTACTAACCATTATTTCATCATTTTTTATAAAAATCGAACTTTTACCAATAGAACTTACTTTACTTAGATTTATTAGATATGCTCTATGACACCTATAAAATGAATATTCTTTTAGCTCATTTTCAAATTTTTTAATACTTTCTTTTATTCTATATACTTTTGCATCCGTATGTATTAATGTAACCCTGCACTCCGTTTCTATATATAGGATCGAATTTATAGTAATAATAACTGTTTTACCTTCGTCAATTTCCTTTATTGTCATATATTTCGATTTGTTATTAAGAACCTCATTTTTGCACTGGATTAAATGCTTTGAAAAGTCGTTATAGTTTATTGGTTTTAGTAAATATCTGAATGCTCTTACTTCATAACCATCTTGCATAAAATGTAAAATAGCTGTAGTAAAAATTATCATTACATTTGTATCAAATAGCCTTATTTTTTTAGCAGCTTTAATACCATCTATACCTGTCATTTGGATATCTAATAATAGTATATCTAATTTTTCCGGATAATTTTCTAATAGTTCCTCCCCACTATTAAACTCTACTACTTTATAAGACTCACTAGAAAAACCCCTACCTAAATAGTCTTCTATTACTTTTCTATGTATGTATTCATCATCACAAATAGCTATATTTAAAACCATAAAACATTCCCCCTGTATAAACATTTTGTACCTTAGTTATAACTGATGCTATAGCTTTTACTATCTTAATTTTCCCAAATATTTCTAAAAATTTAAAACACAAAAAGTCTCATTATTCTTAGCAGTGTAGAACTAAAATAATGAGACTTTTTTATATTTATATAATATTAAAATACATTATAATATATTAATAATATTTTTAAGTACGCTCTTATCTAGAGTGTTCTATTTAAAGCTAGTAGTAAACTGTAAATCTTATAAATCCTAGCTTTTTATATTTTATTTAAAATGTAAATATAATTTTACCATATATTGTAAATATTGTAAAATTTAACATAAATTTAACAATTGTATTATCATTATTTTTTTGAAATTTTCTAATTTCTAAAAAATACTTCTCAATCATCATATAAAACAAATGCATATTTATTTGTCACGCAAACATGACAATTTGAGTACCAGTCAAAAATAATAAATTATCTCTTTTTTATAAATTCAAATTCTTTTTTCATACAAATTAAGTATACTAATGTTATTATAAAGCATATTATTGTAGATATATTTTTTTGTACGCTAAGATCATTTATACTAAAATTAGTTTCTTTTGCTAAATTTAATACAGGCACCCCAAACGTTGTAAAATTCAGAAAAAGTACTACTATAAAATAATCTTTATCTTTTTTTAGTTTATCTAAATTGAAAATCAAAAACCTTTTATCCATTAATAAAATTCTCCCTTATCTAAAACGGCATTAAAACTCTAATCACCAAATTAATTTAATTTGTCATAAAACTACGTAAGTATCTATCTACCTTACATTAATTGCTCTTCTTAATCTAATTGAAAACTGATAAGTTTGGCAAACATGGAGAAAAATAGGATTGTTTATTTTTGTCCCAATATTGTTCTTGATATTTTGGATTAAAGGATATAAAAAAGAAAAACAATAAAATTTCAAAACACAAAAGCCTCATTATTTTTAGTAACATACAACTAAAATAATGAGGCTTTTTTATATTTATTTGTCACGCAAACGTGACAATTTAACTACCAGTAAAAAATAATAATTTCACGTTTGCGTGACATTATTATTAAATATTATATACTCTAAACTTAATAAAAATAAAAACTATTTAGTTTAAAAACGTTGCTCCGTCTAGTGTTTGAATAATATCAATATTAGGGGCATTACCTATAGCGTAGAAAGTATATATTCTATTTGGGTTAATATTTATCTGATTACTTGTTATTATTTTTTTATTTTCAGATGATTCTATATCCATTTTATATTCTTTTGGTGGTATTTCTTCATAGTTTGTATACATAGCGTATTCAATATTTTTAAACACTTCATTCTCATCTAATAATATATTAACAGCTGGCATATTTGGAACTAAATGAACAAATTTAAATTTAGATTTATTTCCATTTGGAATTCCCATTTCTTCAGGTATTCTAAGTATCTTTACACCTTCTTTAGTTAATATAATAGGAGCTGTAATTAACTCTTCACTATTAATTTTAATTTTGGTTTCCGATAATGGCTTTTCTTTTTCACCTTTAAGATAAACGCTAAAAACATATTCACCTTCTGGTACATATATATATGGAGTGAATTGAGCAAATTGGATACTACTATAAAACGGAAATCCATTTATATATACATCTACTTCTTCTCCATCTGGAACAGCATGTAGCACTCTAACTAAAGAATAATTTTCTTTAAAATTTCTCAAGTAAAAATCCCCTTTCTTAAATACGATTACATCCTTACTATTATCATATTAATACGTTGTGATTTTTGATGCTTGTTTTACTGTCCCAAAAATATAAAATTTTTATTTAATATCAGTATCTCTAATTTCTATTTCAGTTCCCTCTGGAGCTTTTATCTTAAATAAGCTCTCACCTTCTACTTTATACACAATCTCACCATTTTTAAGTTTAAAGTCATTATATCCAAGACCTACTATTCTTTCATATTCTTCACAAACATTATCAACTAAAAAACCCATATGCACAGGTCCTTCGTTTAGTGAACTCCATTTATTAAAGTTATCCCCACTCTTTGGGGTTTGTAACTCTATCATAGAGTTATTTAATTTTAACCATGTATTATATTCTCTATTATGAAAACCCTGTGTCTCTGTAACTACCTCAAATTCTAGTATTCTTGTGTAAAAATCTAATGATTCTTTATATTTTTCAGTTTGAATACATATGTGATGTATCATTTTTATCCCCATGTTTTATCCTCCTGTAAATGTTTTCATTCATAAGTTATCCACTTTTTAACCATTTATAACGTTAATATGTGTATAATTTTAGAACTAGAAAAAAGCTGCCCAATTAAGAGCAACTTCTTTCTAGTTCTAAATAATTATAAATTATCTATCTTCATCTGTAACGTTAAATACGTATGGTATATTTCTATAATAATCACCAAAGTTTAATCCGTATCCAACAACGAACTTATCTTCTATTTCAAATCCGCAGTAATCTGGAACTAATTCAACTTTTCTTCTACTTGGTTTGTCAAGTAATACACAACACTTTATGCTAGAAGGGTTTTTAGCTTTTAAATGACTCATAACATGACTCATTGTAAGAGCAGTATCTGTTATATCGTCTACTATTAATACATCATATCCTTCTAAGTTTGAATTTACATCCGATACTACTTTTACGCTTCCGCTACTTTGTTCTCCGTGACCATAGCTTGAAGTAGTCATAAATTCAATTTTAACTGGCACAGTTATGTTTCTCACTAAATCTGCACAGAATATAAAGCTTCCTTTTAATAAAGACACAACTAAAAGATTTTTTCCTTCGTAATCCTTAGATAATTGAGCACCTAATTCTTTTAATCTAGATGCTATTTGTTCTTCTGAACATAAAACTTCCCATTTCTTAGTCTCTATATTCATAGTTTGATCCTCCATTGTATATAATGATATTATCCATTTTATCGGAGATTAGCTTCTTTTGCAAGGACAATTAGCAAACCTTGTTCATATCATCCATAACATTTATTATAACTTCGTCTGTAACAGACATTCCTTTGTCACTTACTCTACCTAAATTTTGTATACTTTGCTCTACACTTGAACCAACTATACCGTTCATTGATGGTACGAAACACTCATGTTTAGCTATTATAGCACTTTGTACTGCTGCTGATGCTGCTGATGCTAATTTTAATGCACACCCAGCTTTAGCTCCATCACATATCATACCACTTAAATTTGCTACCATGTTTTCTATAGAACCTTCTATTTGTCTTATATCTCCACTCATTAACCAAGATAATCCAGCTGTTGCTCCTGTTGATGCTGCAACTCCACATCCACATACTGCTGATAATCTTCCTGTAAAGTTTTTAACATAAGCTGTTACTAAGTGAGATATTGCTAATGATTTAGCTAAACTTTCATCAGTTTGTGGGAATTTTTTATTGTAAGCAACTATTGGAAGTATAGCTGTTATACCATGATTACCACTACCATTTGAACTCATAACTGGCATCTTAACTCCAGCCATTCTAGCATCTGATGCACCTGCAGTTATCATCATAGCTTGATTCATTAAGTCATCACCAAGTAATCCAGCTTCCATAGATTTCTTTATTCCGTAACCAACACCTATACCTATTTTTCCACTTAATCCATAGTTAGCTATTTCTTCGTTCATAGCTATTCCATCTAATAAGAATTCTATGTCTTTAAGTTCTAAAGCTTCTATATTTTCAACTAATTCTTTTATAGTTATTCCATCTAATATATTTTCTTCTTTTTCTGTTGTTACAGCAACTTCAACATGAGGTTGTTGATCTAGTAATACTTCTCCATTTGACTCTAAGTAAACGAAGTTGTCATGCTTAGTTTTTATAACAACCTTAGAAGTTTTTGTAGCACCTTGTAGTACTACTTCTATATAAACCTTCTCTTTTGTATCTGCTGGTGATATAGATATTTGGTTATTGTCTATATAATTTTCTGCTTCTTTAACTTGTTCTTCTGTTAAAGTTTCTAACACTCTTAATCCGTTTTCAGAGTGACCACCTATAAATCCTAATGCAACTGATATTTTTAATCCTAATCTTTGTGTTCCTGGTATTCCTACACACATTCCATTTTTATATACGTTAGGGCTAACTAAAACAGTATGCTTTACTATTTCTTCACCTAATAATTCTTTTGCTTTTGCACAAGCTAATGCTACTGCTACTGGCTCTGTACATCCTAATGCTGGTTTAACTTCCGCTCTTAATATCTCAACTAATTTCGTTCTTTTATCTGCCATAATAAATCCCTCCAATAGGTTAAATAATTTTATACCTTATTATATAGCAATATACGTGCCAAGTTTTTAATTATTATATTTTAAAGGAGTTTTTTTGTATTTTCATAATATATCTATTTTTTATATAATATTTTTTAAACTCCTTGCAACCACTACACTTTATATTAATTTATAAATATTATAAAATCGATTTTTTTGTATTTTTGTCATTTATTTTATAAATTTAAAGTTTATATTTTTTTATTAAATTTATTTTTAAATTCATGTGCAAAAGAATTATAAGATTACGTTTTCCTATTTTTCTCAAAATGCACATTAAAAAGTCTCAAAATGAGATTCAGTATCATTTTGAGACAATATTATACTTTTCTAATTTTCTATACAAAGTCGCTCTAGATATACCTAATGCTTTAGCTACTAATTCTTTATCTTTTTTATATTCTTTATATTTATTCAAAGCTTTAATTATTTCTGCCTTTTCTAGCGCCTCTAATGTTCTTATATTATTATCTTCAATTACAACTTCTTCAGTTTTTATATTTTTAATTCTATTTGGAATTAAATCTAAACTTATATTTGAAGTTAAAGACATGTTAACGCTGTATTCTATCACATTTTGAAGTTCTCTTATATTTCCAGGCCAGTTATAATCAGCCATCATATTAACTGCATTTTCATCTATGTTGAATACGTTTTTATTTAACTTTGTAGCATATTCTTTTATCATAAAGTGTATCAATAGTGGAATGTCTTCTCTACGTTGTCTTAAACTCGGTAAATTGATTGGAATAACATTTAGTCTATAATATAAATCTTCTCTAAAAGTACCTTTATCAATCATCTTTTCTAAGTCCTTATTAGTTGCAGCTATAATTCTTACATCTATAAGCTTATTAGATTTTGAGCCGATTTTATTTAACTCTTTTTCTTGTAATACTCTAAGTAACTTAGCCTGTAAATGTAAGCTCATATCTCCTATTTCATCTAAGAACATAGTCCCATTATCAGCCAATTCAAATTTTCCTAATTTACCACCTTTTTTTGCTCCTGTAAAAGCACCTTCTTCATACCCAAATAGTTCACTTTCTAGTAAATTATCTGGTATAGCTGCACAATTGACAGCTATAAAAGGGTTATCACATCTGTCACTATGATTATGTATAGCTCTTGCAAATAGTTCCTTACCTGTTCCACTTTCTCCTCTTACAAGAACTGTAGATGTAGATTTAGACGCCATTAAAGCTTGTTTTTTAACACTATCTATTTCTTTACTGATTCCTATTATGTTGTCTAGAGTTATTCCATAATCTTTATTTATTTTGTTATAGTTTTTGATAGTTTCTCTTTTATCTATAAAATCTATAACATATCCTTTAAGCTCATTATTAAGTATTATCTTACTAATATTATAAATACCTTTTAAATCACATCCGTCTGCCTTATAGTAAAAACTGCAAGACTTGTCCTTTTTAAAGTTATCAACTGAAGGATTTTTTATAAACTTTAATACCTCAAATATATTTTCATTGTTTATATCTTTTTGTAAATTAAAAACTTGTTTAAATTTAGAGTTATACTTATCTATTTTTCCAGCTACATCAATAGACACTATCGCTTTATCAATACTGTCTACTAAAGTTTCTAATTTTTTCTTTTCTAATTCTAATTCATATGTTTTTATCTGAGCTTTTATTTTATTAGAAATTAAATCAGCCATTTTTCCTAAAAAATTCATTAAGCTATCTTTATTGTTTTTTATAATATCAGCTTGTTCCTCAGTGAATGCTATTAAGCCTATTACACCATATGCATCCCCATCACATACAATTGGGCAACAAACTTCTGCAAACTCTCTACATGCCCCTTTATTGTGGCATTCGTTGCATATGTCATTGCAACTATTGTCGTCTATTATAATCCCTACTTGTTCTATTAAAGATTTTTTAAAAGCTGAGTATCCCTGTACTTTCTCCCCTATTTTTTCTATGTATATTCCAGTCCCTGCTATTCTTATTAGATTCTGGTTTACAATTGTTACATCTATCCCCAAAACTGCAACTATAGCTTCTGCTATGTTTTGAATATCCTCTTTTACATATTCTAAATTGTTCATATCTATTAATCCTTAATCTTTCTCAAATTAATTATTTCTTTTATCTGTTTTAATTCCACGTATATCTTATTTAATGTGAATTGAATAGACATCAATATTACAAATAACATAACTACTATAATTAACCCGTAATTTAAATTCATAATACATATCCTCCTAATTTTATAAAATTAAGCATAAAAGACCAGGCATCACCTAGTCTTTTTATTTTATCATATTGTTTTTTATCTATCTATTTTCGTTTTCCTATATAAATATATCTTTCATTTTCAACTTCTTTTAGATTACCTTCAAAATCTAAATTAGAAAATAAATTAATTATTTCACTAGGATAACGGTAACTAACATTTTCACCGCAAAGCTTATGCTTTAAATTCTTTAATTTCACCTTTAAATTTTTCAAATTTAAATCCTCTAATATTAATTCTCCATTACATTTTAAAACTCTATTAATTTCTGTTGATGCCTGTTTGCAATTATTAATATTATTAAAATGGTCTAATACTATTACCTTGTCAAAATATTTATCTTCAAATGGCAATAATTCTAATGTTCCTTTGACAACGTTACAGTTTCCATTGTGTATTAAAGAATAACATACATCTTCATAAAGACTATTTTCTAATATTGTAACATAAACTCCTAACATTCTTAACCTTTTTCCTAAGTTACCTATGTTTCCAACAAGTAATATATTGTTTCCGATATTATACTTGATAGTATCCAAAAAACATGTTACATCATTAGAAGTATCTGTCAAATTAGCATTAGGTTCATAGTCGTGATATAATACGCTTTTCACAGTGCTCCCCCTCTTTATTTTTTACATTTATAAATCATATCATAAAATACATCATAATAAAATAGATTATAATAAATTAGGAGCAACTATTCAACACATAAATTTTAACTAAGTGGAGTGAAATCCTATTCATTGTTGTTTTCACTAGTTTTTTTTATTTTTGAGATGGATACTTCATAGGCAACTTTCTTTAATACCTCTCCATTTTCCAGTTTCTTTTCGTACTCTCTGCTTTGTACTCTTCCCCACATTTGTATCCTGTCACCTATTTTTAAACTCTTTGCAAATTTAGCATTACGTCCCCAAACTATAGATGGTATGTAGTCAGATTTATTGTATGGTCTATTTATAGCAACCAATAAGTCTGTTATCTCTCTTCCTAATGGAGTTTTTCTATATATAGGTGCTTTACATATAAATCCATCTAGGAATATGTTGTTAGGATCTTTCGTATCTTCCTCTGCTACTTTTATTTCTCTAACAAAGATAGTAAGAACTAATCTATTTTTGTTATCTATATTTTTATTATAAGATCTTAATTGACCTACTATTCTAACTAATTTATTGTTTTCAAAATCAATTTCTTCTAACAATCTCTCTGATACAGTAATCGGTAATACATCATCTGAATTACTGAGTCTATTTATTTTTATTTTTGTGTTATAAAATTTCTCCCCAAATATTTCATGGCTAAATTCTAATTCACTTTCTAACTCTCCTCTTAGGTTTACTATGTTAGTATCATCCTTAACAGTAATCATTTCTTTATCCCCCCACAATTTGTTAATTGTTAATTCTTATGTTTTATCTTTTCTTATATAATAAATATATTTGTACATTACAATTTTTATTACAATTTATTGCTTTGTATTGATTTTATTTAATTTTTTGTACTCCATTACTATCTATTGTAAAATTTTCTTTATAAATCATATCTGATATAGGAACTATTTTGTATCCATCTTTTTTAAATTTGCCTATTATAGTATCTAAATAATTCTCAACATTATTTGAACTTGCATGGAATAAAACTATAGAACCTGGCTGTGAATTTTTAACAACTCTTTCTATTACATGATTTGGTCCTAATTCTTTCCAATCCATAGAATCTACATCCCATTTAACAACTTGGTATCCTAGTGATTTACAAATATCTAAAGTTTTAGTATCTACTTCTCCAAATGGAGGTCTATACAAAGTTGTTTTTTCTCCAGTTATCTTTGAAATTTTATCTGAAGTTATTTGTATTTCTTTTACTGTTGATTGTTCTGATAATTCTTTAGTATTTGCATGAGTATTAGAATGGTTTCCTATCTCATGACCTGCTTTATGTATTTTTTTTACTAACTCTTCATTGTCATCTACCCAGCTTCCAACTAAGAAAAAAGTTGCTTTTATATCATGTTGATCTAGCGTTTGTAAAATCCCATCTATGTTGTCAGACCCCCATGCTACATCAAAACTTAAAGCTACTTTCTTTTCATTAGTGTCAACTTTATATATTGGCATATTTGCATCACCTTGTTTGTAGCAAAAATATCTTATTCCATAAATCAATAAAAATAATAATACTAACATCAATACTACAAAGAACATACTAGACATTAAAGATTTTGTTTTTTTAAATCTACTGTTCATATTTACACCTCCTTTTTACATTTGTCCTATACTTAAACTTTATTTTTTTAAATTTCAAAAAATTACTATAAAGATAAATTTATTTTTTGGGCAAATTATATTCAATACTAATAAAAGGTGGTGGATTTATGTCAAATATAAGAAGTTCATTTTCTAACATCAAGGGTCACCAAGTAGAAACAGCTAGAGAAACTATTAAGTTTGAGAATAGACACTATCTAAGAGAAGCACATGGAATTCAAGAAGGTATACGTAAAGATAAGAAAATAAAAATGAGTAAAAAATGTAAATAAAAATATTTTTTAAAAATTTTTAAATTTTATGTATATAAAATTGCATTACAGGGCAAATTAGTATTAACAACACATTGCAAAGTGTGTTGACAAAAAAATCAACTTCAGGAGGAATTCTACTATGTCAAGTAAAAAAGCAGTTCCAGCAGCTAAAGCTGCATTAAACCAAATGAAATTAGAAATAGCTAATGAAATAGGTTTAGCTAACTACGAAACAGCTGATAAAGGTAATTTAACAGCTAGAGAAAACGGATATGTTGGCGGATACATGACTAAGAAATTAGTTGAAATGGCTGAAAATCAAATGGCAGGAAAGTAGATTTAAAACTGTGACATCTGAGTCAAAAAAGGCTACCATTTTGGTAGCCTTTTTATTTGCAAAAATATTTAAATATATTATTAAGCAAATTGTGCTTTTATTTTTATATAATTTGGTTTAATATATTATATAGAAATAGTTTACGGAGGATGATATTATGTTTGAAAACTCATCTGAAGAATTAGCTTCTCATAAGCTTTTAATTTTATATATCTTAAATAAAATTAATATGGATTTAACTAATTCTCAAATAACGCAAGTTGTACTAGAAACAGAGATGATAAATTACTTTTCTCTTCAACAGTTCTTGTCTCAACTTATGGAATCTAAATTTTTAGCTACATACAAAGACTCTGACAGGGAATATTATTCTCTTACTCAAAAAGGGTTAGAGATTCTAGAGTATTTCTTATCTAGAATACCTCAAGATATAACTAAAAAAGTAGACGAGTATATTTTGAATAATAAAGAAAGTTTATTATCTGATACACAAGTTAAGTCAAGTTTTGTTAAGCAAAGTGATCACGAGTTTATTGTTAATTTAAGAGTTATAGAAAACCAATCTAATTTAATAGATTTAAATTTAAATGTTTCTTCGGAGAAACAAGCCAAGCTTATTTGTAATAACTGGAAGAAAAATGCATCGTACATGTATGCAGAAGTTATAGATTTACTTATACGCGACAGCCATTAAGCCTACATACACAGTATTGTTGTAGGCTCTTTTCCTGTCTTCACTTCTTTTATAAGTTGATTGTTGTTTGTATTATATATTTTAATTGAGTTTTTTTGAGTATCTGATACTAATAATAATTTTTCATCTTTAGAAATCGCCAAGCCTTGAGGATTTCCTTCTACATTTATGCAACCTAAATAATTACCTGTATCATAATCTAAAATTTTGATATGTTTGTATCCTAAGTCTGCAACATATATTTTTTTTGCACTATAATTGAAACATACTTCAACTGGTAATAAAAAATCCTCTATTATACTAATTACTTTCATTTTCATCTCATCTAAAACAACTAGCTTTCCGTCCAACGTAGAGGTATATATTTCCCTTTTTTTCTTATCTATTTTTACATGCCATGCTTTAAAGTCTGTATCTATCTTCCTATCAATACATTTGCTAAGAGTATCTATACACACAATTGAGTTTATACAAGATACATATAACTTGTTTTCACTTTCATTAAAATCAAATCCATGAGGCATTTCATCTACACCAATCACTGCAATAGGATTTAGAGTATCTTGGTCTAATATATAGATACTGTTTGAATCCTCATTAGATATAAATAACTCTCCCCTACATAAACCAATTTGATTTAGATTTCCTCCTATCGATACGCTTTCTATTATGTTATTGGTAGTTATATCTAATACGTACAATATACCATCACTAGAACTTGGTATATACATTAGATTTTTTTCTTTATCTATACAGAAATGATGCGGGTTTATGTTATCATCTAAATCTATTTGCTTTTCTACCTCAAATTTAGGATAACTTAATACACTTATACTTTTAGATAAATAATTAGAAATATAGACTTTCAAATTATAGCCTCCCCTCCTTAATACATATACTACAATAATATATTATTCTCTATGCTTGTATTATGACATCCTTTTAAGTATTGCAATGTTACATACATATTGGTATTATTAGATTAAAAATATTAAAGATTATTAGGAGTTTGTATTATGAAGATAACATTTAAGCCAAGTGGAGTTTGTTGTAGAGAGATGATGTTTGAAGTTGATGATAATAATATTATAACTAGCGTTGATTTTGTTGGAGGATGTCCTGGTAACTTAATCGGTCTTAAGCATTTAGCTATAGGTCAAAACGCTCTTGAGGTAGCTGAAAAGTTAGCTAACATACGTTGTGGAGACAAGTCTACTTCTTGTCCTGATCAATTATCTAAGGCGATACGTAGCGCTTTATAAGATAGCCCTACTATAAATAAAAGGTGGTCAATGACCACCTTTTTTTGTATTTTTTCACGTTATCGTGAGTTACACGTTATCGTGAATTATAAGTATAACCTATTTATTAAAGTTCTAACTGTTCCTATCATATATAAAGACCCTGCACTTATTATTATATCGTCTTCTTTAGAATTTTTAAGTGTATAGTCAACAGCGTCTTCTATATTTGGTTTTGCAACAATATTATCAACATACTTAGATATCTTTTCTTTTAAAGCTTCACAACTTATCGCTCTTGGATTGTCTGGAGTTGTAGTTATTACTTTATCAAAATGAGGCATAAGTATTTCAAGTACTCCATCTATATCTTTATCTTCTAACATTCCTATTAAAAGAGTAGCTTTTTTTCCATTGAAGTTTTTTTCTATTGATTTAGCTAAAGATCTTGCTCCATCTTCATTGTGAGCTCCATCTATTATAAATATTGGGTTTTCCATTATTTTTTCTATTCTACCTGGCCATTTAGTATTTATAAGACCTTTTCTTATGCTTTCTTCGCTTATGTTTAACTTTTTAGTTTCTTTTAAGTAATTTATAGCACCTAAAGCTAACATAGAATTATTTATTTGATGATCTCCTATTAACTTAATTTCTAAGTTTTCGTATTTTTCATCAAATACAGTACAATCATAAGTTTGAGAATATATATCTGATTGCTTAACATTTATATCATCAAATTTCACTTCTATGTATTTAGCATTTTTTTCTCTACATATTTCTTTTATTACATCTTTAGCTTCATCACTTTGGTCGTAAACTATAGCTACTCCATTTTCTTTTATTATTCCACCTTTTTCATAAGCTATTTTCGCAACACTATCTCCAAGTATTCCTACATGGTCTAAACTTATAGAAGCTATTACACTTACTTCTGATTTTTTTATTATATTTGTAGCATCATACCTACCACCTAAACCAACCTCAAGGGCAACGTAATCAACTTCTTGCTCACAGTAATAATAAAGTGCCATAGCAGTAACTATTTCAAACTCAGTCGGATATGAGTATCCTTCGCTAACCATTGTTTCTATCTTTTCTTTTATTATATTAACTATTCTTGCTACATCTTCTTTGGGTATATTTTCTCCATTTACTCTTATTCGCTCTGTAAAAGTTTCTAAAAATGGAGATGTATATAAACCTACTTTGTATCCAGACTCTTTTAATATACTAGTTATAAATGAACATGTTGACCCTTTTCCATTAGTTCCTGCCACATGTATTATATTTAATTTATCTTGCGGATTTCCTAAAAGTTCTAATAATTTAGTTATATTATCTAATCCTAATCTAACACCAAATTTATGAGTCTCATCTATGTAGTGTAGTGCTTCTTGGTAATTCATATCTCTGCTTCCCCCTTAGTCGTTTTGCTTTAATTATATATATTAAAATCGACCTATAAATACAATATAGGACAATTTCATTGTCTACTTTCATTATAGTATATTTTTATATCAAAAATGAACAAAAAAATAAAGCTATGCCAATTTATATTATATTGGCACAACTTATATTTATTATATATTGGTATTATTTTCTACAGTTCCTATAGTTCCATCAACTATAGATATTACTTTATCTGCTTTTTGTGCTACTTTTTCATTATGTGTTATCATTATTAACGTTTGATTAAACTTCTTTATTGATAACTTTAGTAAATTCATAACCTCTTCTGTTGTTTTAGTATCTAAGTTCCCTGTTGGCTCATCTGCTAATATTATAGCTGGTTTGGCTGATAATGCACGACCGATAGCCACACGTTGCTGTTGCCCTCCTGATAGCTGATTTGGCATATGTGACTGTCTATCTGTAAGTCCTAATAATTCTATAAGCTCATCTATATATTCTTTGTCTACTTTTACTTTGTCTAACTTTAGAGGTAGTTCTATATTATCTCTTACGTTTAGTACTGGTATAAGGTTGTATTGTTGAAATACAAATCCAATTTTCTTTCTTCTGTATTCTGCTAATTTTTTATCATTTAAACAACATATATCTTGACCATCAATTTTTATAGTTCCACAACTTGGTCTTTCAAGACCTCCTATTAAGTGAAGTAATGTACTTTTTCCCGAACCACTTGGACCTATTATTGCTACAAATTCCCCTTTGTTAACTTTTAAATTTGTATTTTTTAGTGCGTTTACAATTGTTTCTTTTTTTCCATATATTTTACCTAAATTAATAGTTTCAAGTATCATAATAATCCCTCTATTCTATAATATTTATAGCTTCAACTATATTACTTTCTTTTATTTTTCTTGCTGGGAAGTATGTTGCAAGTAGCCCTATGATTATGTTTATAGCTACCACCCCTAGATAAACTTTATAATTTATTTTAAATTCCATGCCATATCCTGCAAATCCATAAGTTTCATACATTCTAATTTGTAATAAAACACCACATATTACAACTATTGCACTTGATATTATTCCATATAATAAGCCTTCATAGACTATCATATTTTTAAATTCCTTATCACATATACCAACTGCTCTAAGCATTCCAAATTCACTAGTTCTTGAAGTTAAGTTGTAACTTACATTATTTATTATATTAAATGCACTTATTACAAATAAAACTGCAATTATCCCATAATTATAAATTTTTTCTTTTTCAATCATTTTATCATTAGTTTCTTTATCTTTTACCATATCCGTAGTTATTGTTCCTGGAACCTTACTTCCTATTTTCCCTAATTCTTTATTTATAACTTTACGGTCTGCACCTTTTTTTGCATTTGCATAAACAACATCGTAATTATTTTCACCCATTATTTTTTCTAAGTAATTATTACTTGTTATAACATCTATTCCATCACTTGCAGAGTACATCTGATCATCTGCAAAAGGATAATTAACTATTGCTCCAACCTTAAATTCATATTCTTCATATTCATAATTATCTTTTGCTTTCCAATAAGCTTCTATATCCTCTATTTTATTTTTAGGGTATTTTACCTTAACGGTATCGCCTACCTTGATATTAGCAAGTGGTTTTCCTCCACCCACTACTGTATCTCGCATACCGTAAAATGTCTCCTCTATATATGGCATATATATTACAGCTAAGTTTTCTTTTTTCATTTTTTCTATATTTATCTCTCCGCTTACTAAATAATCATTTAATGAATTTAGCATTTCATCATTAAATCCTTTTAACTTTTGCTTTAATAAATATCCACCATTTTCTTTATCTTTTGCTAACAATCCATTTAAGACAGCTTCTGTGTATCCACCTTTATTTGTTTGCTCAATATATTTCATATCTAATATATCATTTTTAGCTATAGGCATTCTTGTATACATAACCCTTGCTGTTTTAACTTCGTTGATTCCATCTACTTTTTTTATTTTGTCTATATCACTGTCTCTAAGCCCACCTTGTTCGCCATTTGAGCCATTTACTTGTAGTACAAAATCTCCATTCATATATGTTCGTCTATTTATATCTTCATGCATAGCCTCTGAACGAGTGTATGCATAGTTACTTTTTATAATCATTATCCCCCCTATACTCATAGATAACATAATCATTATAAATCCTGTTTTATTTCTGAATATATTTTTCATAGATATAGATTTGGATACAGATATCTTTTTACTTAATGTTGTTATTAAGAAATTACTTTTCTTTATTTTTTTATCTGAACCAAAGTTTCTCTTTATAGCTTCTACTGGTGAAATTTTTCTTATTTTTATGTAAGTTAATATACTTATAATAAATATTACAACTAGTGTACATGCTATTGATAGTAAAATAACATTAACAGGTATAACAAAAGGAGTCTCTTTTATATTTCCTTCAAACTGCACATTTCCTGCTAATTTATTAAATATTTGTGCTCCTCCCATACCAGCAACTATTCCAATTGGCATTGACACAAAACTAAGTATTAAAAGTTCTTTTAACATAAGCACGAATACATTAAAATTAGTAGATCCAATTGCTCTTAATAACCCATATTCTCTTATTCTTTGATAAACAGATATAGTGTATATACTATATATTACAAGTCCTGAGAATAAACTCATTGCCATGGCTGTATTTTTACTTTGACTATCTAATCCCCCATTTGCTTCTACAGACTCTACAAGCATAGAATTTACTCCCACTTGTTCTTTTTTATCTAATTTAGCATCTTTAATTATAGAATTTATATTTGCTCTTATTTCGCTACCTTCATTAAATTCCACATATGCATCAATTTTATCAGTCTTAGCTTCATCTAAACCTAAAAATATCTCACATCTTCCAACACTTTTGTCTTTGTATCTGTCTTTAAGTATTCCTACTACTTTAAAAGTTTCAGGTTTATCTTTTTTATATAATTTAAATGTTAATTCTTGATTTAAATTTGGTTCTAGACCCATACTATTTAGTATCCAAGCTTCTACAACGACCTCATTATTGCCTTTTGGGAATCTTCCCTTTATAATTTCAGAATCATTTTCTAAATAGCTTTCACTTGCATGATTTATATTTATTGGTATTTTTTCGCCTAAATCAGTAGATGCATAATATGACATTAACCCCAAGTCTTTTATGTCATTTGATCCTTTAACTATTTCTAATTGTTCTTTATTTATATCCTTAAAATGTACATGATAAGCCCCAGTTTCTCTTTTCATTCTATCTAAATCTGCTTGTTGTGCACTTCTTGACAAAGTCCCTACCCCTACTATAAGTGCTGTACCAAGTATAATACTAAGTATTATTGCTAATGACCTTGCTTTGTAGCTTTTTATATATTTCAAAACAATACTTAAATCATTCCCCATATTTACCACTTCCTTCCTCTTGAATAATTAAATTATATCTTCATTTAAAAAATGTATCAAATTGCTTTATTTCAAATATTTACCACTTATTTGTACAATTTTCTATATCTATTTTCAAGTTTAAATAGCTTACTTGTCTATTTTCAAGTTTCACATATTTTTTTATCAATGTTATAATTATTGTATAAATTAAAAATCAGGGGTGAATTATGGATATTATTTTTATATTTCCTATGGGGGTGCTTACTTTATTTATAGGTAGCAATATTATTTTAAGCAAATATAAATTTTATAAAGACTGGTCGTTATTCAAAAGAGGGTTATATACACTTTGCATATCTGCACTTATTTTTTGTTTATTTATATACATATTGCAATACATATCAATAAAACTAAGAGATGATTTGTTAATAAAAGGTTTGATAAGTACAGCTTTATCTTTTGTTTTAATATGTTTTTGTATTTATACAGGTTTTCAATTTATAAAGACAATTAATGAAAATGAAAAAAAAGAATTTGAATTAGATAACCTAAATAAAAAAATAGAACACAAAAACAGTATAATTTCTAAGCTTAGAAGTCAAAAACACGATTATCTTAAGCACCTTCAAGTTGTATCTTCTTTACTTAATACGAATTTGCCACAAGATGCAAAAAATTATATTACTAATATTGCAAATAGTTTTAGGTCTAAGACTTCAAGGTATGGAAAAGTTTCTTATCTTGATGCTATATGTGCAGCTAAATATGAAGATTGTTTGTTAAGAGGTATTTCTTTTGATACTTACATTCAAGATTTTATAGACAATTTATTAATTGAACCTAATGAAATGTCTTCAGTATTATTAAACATAATAGATAATGCCATAGATGCCCTATCTTCAGTATATAAAGAAAGCAAATATATAAAGCTTTCTATTTATGAAGATGAATTTCAATATATTATATCTATTGTAAACAATGGTCCTATGATTTACGATACACAAAGAATTTTTTTAGAAGGTCATTCTTCTAAAACTGGTGAAAATCGAGGTTACGGTTTATATGCTGTAAAACAAATTTTAGACAAATACGGTTATCATATATTTGTTGATAGCGATGAGTTTTTGACTGAATTTACTATACTTATTCCTAAGTATTAATAAGTTTAATTATATATCTGATGGGAGATTTTATATGATAAAAGTTTTGATTTGTGATGATGATAAAGCAGTTAGAAATGAAGTTGAGTGCATTGTTAAAGAACTAGATTGCGTAGATTATGTCAAAAAGGTTGAAAATGGAATTGAGGCAATAGAGTTTATAAAAAACGAAAAAATAGATTTATTGATAATTGATATTGATATGCCTTATAAAAATGGTATTGATAGCGCTAAGGAGATAGTTTCTATTGATAAAGATGTTCATGTTATATTTATTACAGGGTTTGCTGATTATAGCTTAGAAAGTTTTAAGGTTCATCCTGTTGATTTTATAGTTAAACCTTTCACCAAAGAAAAAATTATAGAGTCAATTAATATAGCTATAGACCGTATAAACTCTCATAAGTTATCTAATAAAGTATTTATAGAGGATACTCTTTTTACTTATAAAATTAGAAAACAAGTTCATATGATTAATTTTGATGATATTGTCATGTTTGAGAAAAAAGCCAGAGCTGTAAATCTTCATACAAAAGACCATGATATAGTAAATTTTTATGAAAATTTTGATGACTTAGAAATGAGATTACCACCTAACTTTTTTAGAAGTCATAAGCAGTTTATTGTTAATCTAAGACTTATTCATAAGGTAATCCCAATTAATAAATCATCGTTAGAAATTAGATTTATTAATTTTCAAGAGAATGCTTTGCTAAACAAAGTTTTTGAAAAAGATTTTTTATATAGATTTTATAGAACTAAAATATTTTAAACATAAAATTAAAGGCTAGGATTTATCCTAGCCTTTATCTTTTACAAATCATATAATTTAATTACCCTTGATATTTACTTAGCAATTTCTACTGAGTCCTCTTCCTCAACAAGAGTACTTAACTTCTTATCAAATACAAACAATAGTGCTGCTGCAACAAATAAGATTACCGGGATTATACTGTAAACTTTAATCATATCAAACTGAAGAGTAAAGTTATAAATATACCCATACCCAAGACCCGCTATGAAAGTAGCAACTGTCCATACTCCCATAAGAACACCTAGTGCTCTTTTAGGTGCATACTTGCTTACGAAAGAATTTCCAAGTGGTGAGAATAACATCTCTCCTAAACTAAGAAGAACTCCAAATGCAATTATCCAAACAATACTAGTTTTAACTGTATCTGCAGCCCCAACACCCCTTGCTATTTCTGCTCCAACAAGAGTTAAAAATGCAAGTCCTAAGAATATTAATCCAAGGCCTGTCTTTTTAAATAAACTCATATCTCCTTTAGGTCTCTTAGAAAGTTTAAGCCATAATGCAGCAAGAACCGGTCCTAAAACTATGCACACAAGTGAATTTAATGAATCAAACCAAGCAAGAGGAACATTGTATCCTCCAACATTCATGTCTACAAATACTGCGCCATAATCATAAACTGCAAGATAAGTTAAGTACCAAAATACCCAAAATACTACAGAGAATACTGATATAAGTATAATAGCCCAAACTTTTTTCTTTTCACTACGTGTAAGACGCTTATGTTTTGTTTTTTCAACCTTCTCAGCAACTATGCCTTCTTTAAATGGTCTCTTTCCTGCATCTCCAAGGAATCTCCATCCAAATACAAACCATACTGCACCTATTACACAAAGAATTGCTGCAATAAGGAAACATTGAGAAAAACCAAGTACCCCATTTTTTGCAAATGTTTTAAGATAAAGTACTCCAACTGCTGTAGTTCCTATGAAAGCTCCTGCATTAACAAAAGAATACTGTACTGAAAATGCTGAATCTAAGTCCTCTTGATTATCAAAAAGCTGACCATTTACAGCAGAAACATTGCCTTTAAAGAATGCAGTTCCAACTACAACTAAAAATATCATTAGATTTACCATTGATGCTGAATCCGCAATTGACCCAACATAGTATCCAGCTCCCATAATTAACATACCTATAGGTATAGTATATCTAGCACCAATCCATCTATCTGATATCCACCCCCCAATTATAGGTGAAAGATATGTCCATGCAACAAGGTTCGACTGCATTATTGCAGCTTGCCCCTTCTCTATTCCAAGACCACCAGTAATCATAGATGCAGTCAAGAACATGTAGATTAGATACTTTGAAGAATAATATGCAGCTCTTTCAAATGAAAAAGTTGTTGAGCATATATAAAACCCTAATGGGAACTTATTTTTCTTTTTTAATGATGTTGTGCTCATAAATTTAATCTCCTTTATATTGTATTTTTATACTTCTCTTGTGTACTCTTTTAACCATTGTTTTTCTTCATCATTTAAGAAAGGAGATATTTTGTCATTTACTAATTTGTGGTAGTAATTTAAATAAGCTTTTTCTTCTCTATTCATTTCATCTATATTTATTGCATCTAAGTCAATTGGAGCAAAAGTTACAACTTCAAATTCCATAAATTGACCATATTCATTTTTCTCAGCTTTTCTAGCAACTAATTCATTTTCTATTCTAATACCATGAGATCCTTCTATGTATATACCTGGTTCATTAGTAGTTACCATACCTTCTTCAAGTACTGCATTATCAAATCTTTCAGGTACTATTCTCCATCTAAATCCATTTGGTGCTTCATGTATAGCCCCAACAAATCCTACACCGTGACCTGTTCCACACTTATAATCTATACCCATATTCCACATTGGTGTTCTTGCTAATATATCTAAATTATAACCTCTTGTCCCATGTAAAAACTTAGCCATTGATAAATTTATCATACCTCTTAATACTGCTGTAAAGTGTAATTTTAACTCATCATTTAAGTTTCCTAGCGCTATAGTTCTAGTTATATCTGTAGTTCCATCAAAATATTGTCCACCTGAATCTATTAAAAATAAATGTTCTGGTTGTAATTTGTAATCACTTTCTTTTGTTGCGCTATAATGCATCATAGCTGCATGTTCTTTGTAGCCTGCTATTGTAGCAAAACTTGGCTCTATAAATCCTTCTTGTTCTTTTCTTAAATCTTCTAATTTTTTAGCTGCACTTACTTCAGATATTTCTATTTTTCCTATATTAGTTTTTAACCAGTACATAAATTTAGTAAAAGCAACGCCATCTTTTATATGACTTTTTCTTATGTTCTCTAACTCTATTTCATTTTTATTAGCTTTAAAGAACAGAGTTGGGTTAAATTCATCTACTTTTTCAACTTCATTAGGTATATTGTTATATATTGCATAATTAACTTTAGTGCAATCAACTAATATCTTTTTATTTTTATCTATATTTTTAACAAATTCATATATATCATTATAAGGTCTTATTTTAACATTTTCCTTAGATAATTCATTTAACATTTCAGTAGTTAATTTATTTTCATCAATAAATAAAATAGCATCTTCTAATGTTATTAATGCATAAGAAAGTACTACTGGAGTATATAAAACATCTCTTCCTCTTATGTTAAATAACCAAGCTATATCATCAAGAGCTGTTATAACATGATTTACTGCATTCTTTTTATTCATTTCTTCTCTTACTCTAGATAATTTAGAGCTAAGTGTTTCTCCCACGTATTTTACGTCTAGTGAAAAAGCTTTTTTATCTGATAACTTAGGTCTATCTTCCCATACCTTATCAACTAAATCATAATCATATTTTATACTTATATTTTTATGTGCTAATTTTTGTTGTAAATTCATACCTTCTTTTGCAGATATTAATCTACCATCAAATCCTAACACTCCACCCTCTTTAATATAATTACATATAAATTCATCTGTAGTTGGTACGCCTTCTTCGCCCATTTTAAATAGCTTTATACCAGTTCCCTTTAATTGATTTTCTGCTTGTATAAAGTATCTTCCATCTGTCCAAAGTCCAGCTTCATCCTTTGTAACTATCACTGTTCCCGCTGAACCTGTAAATCCAGATATAAATTCTCTACATTTAAAATGTTCCCCAACATATTCACTTTGATGATTATCTGATGATGGAACTATGTATACATCCATATTATATTCTTGCATATACTCTCTTAATTTACCTACTCTGTCTTTTATACTCATTATAAAGCCCCCCTTAACTGTATTACCGTACTTAATGTTGATAGTAGCATCTTTTGGTATCGTTTTCAACATTTTATTTTTTTCAATCTTTTTTTATAAATATAATAATTTTTCACCATAAAATTTTATATAATTCAAACAAAAACTTTATAAAAAATCATAAAAATAATTTCACTTTAAAACTAAAAAAAGTACTACTGATTTTTATACACTCAATAATACTTTTTTAAATACTTTATTAATTTTTTATAGATTTTTATTAATTATTTATATATTTTTCAAATACCTCTGTGAAATCTCTATTATTATAATTTTTTCTTAGTGCTTCCATCCAATCTAAGTTAAAATTAGTTAAATCTTGGACAATATTTGTTATATTTCCTTCTATAACGCATCTTGATAATGCTTCATTTGCCATTTTTAAACCATTAGATCCATCTTCTACAGCTGTATAGTTTTTACCTTGAATTCTGCTTACTTCAACTAATGTTTTATATAAGTCTTTTAATTGCTCTATTTGTTTTTTATCTACATCTATGCTGAATTTTTCATTTCCAAAACTAAATTTAATTTCTATATCTAAATCTACAGTTCCTGCTGTTTCTAAAGTTACTGTATGAACTTTTTCATAGTAAAACTCATGTCTTTTTACAGTTCTTTTTTTACTTACAGCACTTGCTCCATCTACGTGTAAAAGCCCTCTATTTGTAAACACATACTCATCTGATTTAGATTTTATTACGAAGAATATTTTTTCACCATCTTCGTGCATTATGTAATCGTCCCCATCTACTTTATCAAAATCCTTTGGATCTATTATTTTACCAATATCTGATAACCCAAGTGTATCTGCTGCTAACTTCCCAAATATATTTCCTGCCATTATAGTCCTCCTAAATTTAATTTTTAAAATGCTTTTCATTTGTATTATACCATTTGTAACCTTAATAAAAAAGGAACACCTTTCAATCATCAAGTGATATCAAGTGTTCCTTTTCTATTAATTATTTCATTTTAGCTTCTAAATTTTCAAGTCTTTCAACTACTGACTTAATCATTTCTTCAAACTTTTCTTTTTTTGCTTCTTCTTCTTTAACTAAGCTATCAGGAGCTTTTGCTAAGAATCCTTGGTTTGAAAGTTTTCCGTTAACTCTCTTTATTTCGCCTTCTAATTTAGCTTTTTCTTTGCTTAATCTTTCTATTTCCTTAGCAAAGTCAACTAATTCATCAAGTGGTATAAATATCTTAACTCCGTCTATAACAACACTTACAGCATCTTCTGGTATATTAGTTTCATTTTCTACTATTTCAACTACTGATGCAGATGCTAATGTTACAAAGTAATCTTTACCTGCTTCTATAGCTTCTTTCTTATCAGAACTTGGAACTATTATAACCTTAGCTTTCTTTGATGGTGGTACATTCATTTCTGCTCTTACATTTCTTATGTTTCTTATACCATCCATTGTTAAGTTCATCATTTCTTCTTCTTTAGCCATGTTATCAGCTTCTGTATAATGAGGGAACTGAGCTACTACTATACTTCCTTCTACTGTTGGTAGATGAGTATATATTTCCTCTGTTATAAACGGCATATATGGGTGAAGAAGTTTTAATATTTTCTCTAATACATATGTTAATGTATATAAAGCTGTTTGTTTAGCTTCTTTATCTTCAGAATATAATCTTGGTTTAACTATCTCTATATACCAGTCACAGTACTCAGACCATGCAAAGTCATATATCTTTTGAGCAGCTATTCCTAAGTCAAACTTATCCATATTGTCAGTAACTTCTTTAACAACATTGTTTGCTCTTGATATTATCCACTTATCAGCTAAAGTCATATTAGCTTCTACTGATTCTCTAGTAACACCATTCATTATATCGTCTTCTATATTCATGAATACAAATCTTGATGCATTCCATAATTTATTTGCGAAGTTTCTTGATGATTCAACTCTTTCCATGTAGAATCTCATGTCATTTCCTGGGGAATTTCCAGTAGCTAACATGAATCTTAGTGCATCAGCTCCATATTGGTCTATAACTTCTAATGGGTCTATTCCATTACCTAGAGATTTACTCATTTTTCTACCTTCTGCGTCTCTAACTAATCCATGTATTAATACATGTTTAAATGGACTTTCTCCCATACAGAACTTACCTGCAAATGCCATTCTTACTACCCAGAAGAATATTATATCGTATCCAGTAACAAGTACACTTGTTGGATAATAATAATTTAAGTCTTCTGTTTTATTTGGCCATCCTAAAGTTGAGAAAGGCCATAATGCAGAACTAAACCAAGTATCAAGTACGTCTTCATCTTGTTTAAAGTGAGTGTGTCCACATTTACAAGCTGTAGGCATTTCTTTAGATACTACTACTTCTCCACATTCTTGGCAGTAATAAGCTGGTATTTGGTGACCCCACCATAACTGTCTTGATATACACCAGTCTCTTATATTTTCTAACCATTGTGAATAAGTTTTATCAAATTTGTCTGGTACAAATTCTAAATCTTTATTTTTTAACATATCTAGTGCAGGTTTAGCTAACTCGTCCATTTTAACAAACCATTGATCAGATAGTCTTGGTTCAACTACAGTTCTACATCTATAGCAAGAACCTACATTGTGGTTGTGGTCTTTTATATCTATCATAAATCCTGCTTCATCTAGGTCAGCTATAAGTTGCTTTCTACATTCATATCTGTCCATACCTTCGTATTTTCCAGCTAACTTATTCATAGTACCGTCTTCGTTCATTACGTTTATCTTTTCAAGGTTATGTCTTTTACCTACCTCAAAATCATTAGGGTCATGTGCTGGAGTCATTTTAACTGCACCAGTACCGAACTCTAAATCAACATAATCATCAGCAACTATTATAAGTTCTCTATCTATCATAGGAAGTATTGCATGCTTTCCTACTAAGTGCTTATATCTTTCATCTTCTGGATTTACAGCTATTCCACTATCCCCTAACATTGTTTCAGGTCTAGTTGTAGCTATTTCTAAGAAGTCATTACTATCCTTTAGAGGATATTTTATATGATAGAACTTTCCATCATGCTCTTCATGTTCAACTTCTGCATCTGATAAAGTAGTCTTACAATCAGGACACCAGTTTATTATTCTGTTTCCTCTATATATTTGACCTTGTTCATATAATTTTACGAAAAATTCTGTAACTGATTCATTACATCCTTCATCCATTGTAAATCTTTCTCTATCCCAATCACAAGAATCTCCTAACTGTTTCATTTGGTCTACTATCTTTCTACCAAATTCATTTCTCCAGTCCATAGCTCTGTTTAAGAATTCTTCTCTTCCTAACTCGTACTTAGTTTTTCCTTCTTGTTCTTTTATTCTCTCAACAACTTTAACCTCTGTTGCTATAGACGCATGGTCAGTTCCTGGTTGCCATAATGTTTCGTACCCGTCCATTCTTTTCCATCTTACAAGTATATCTTGTAATGTATGATCAAGTGCATGACCCATGTGTAATTGCCCTGTTATGTTTGGCGGTGGAAGCATTATTGTAAAAGGCTTCTTGTCTGGATTTGGTTTAGATTTGAAAAGTCCATCTTCTAACCACTTTGAATATAATCTTGATTCGAAATCTTTAGGATTATAAGTTTTTGATAAATTAGTATTTTCCATTTTGTTTCCTCCTTTTATATAGTTAATTTTCCTGTTTAATATAAAAAAAGAGCCCTTCATCCTATAAATAAGGACGAAAAGCTCGCGTTACCACCTTAATTCCATAATTAAATATACATTATAACTAGCTATAATTATGGCTCTCAATAGAATTTAACGATTCCAACCGTCTAAACCTACTATTATTTCAGCTTAAAAACTCCGAAGCTACATTCTGTAAACCTATACCAAGAAGACCTTTCAGCCTATGAGTCTTCCTCTCTTTTAGTAGTACTTACATACTCCTCTTCATCACAGTTTATATTTTAACTTATTATTTAATTATATCTAATTACTATTATTATTGTCAATTATTTATATAGTATATTCATTATTTTAATTTTTGTTACTTATATTCAAAGTATTAATGCCTTAATAATAAATGAATTAAGTAAATTATATACTCTTATCCCAGAAATTTAAGGCTTTAACATCTTCACTTATTGGAACTATATTATAACCTCTTTCTTTTAAAACTTTTATCATACTATCTAGAGCTTGAACAGTTTGTTCCTTTTCATGTATTAATACTACTAAGTTTGGATTATCTCTTCCATAATATAATACATTGCTTACTATATTATCAGTAGTTCCCTTCCAATCCTGTGTATCTAAATTCCAATCCCACATTATGTATCCATTTTTAGCTAATGCATCATGAGATTTTTCTGGCATATAAGGTTTGCTTCCATATGGTACCCTTATTAAATTAGATACTTCTCCAGTTAAATTCAAGAATGTTTCTTGGCAAGTTTCAAACTCTTTTACTGTTGCTTCAGGAGTTTTATATAATGATTTAACTTCGTGTGTTACACTATGAAATCCAACACTATTACCTTCTTCTTGTACTCTTTTTACTTCATCTGGATATCTTTTCATATTACCATCAATCATAAAAAACGTTGCTTTTACATCATTACTATCTAATATATCTAATATTTGATTTGTATATTTTGAAGGTCCATCATCTATAGTTATATATGCAACTTTTCCTGAATTAGAGGTTGGTTTCTTTGGTTTTTCTACAGGTTTTTTTGTAGTATCTGAAATCTCATTGCCCTCTTTAGTACTACCAAGCTTGTTTACACTCTCTTTAAACACAAAACATGTCCCTAATATAATCATAATTAATGATATTGCAGCAAAAAACATAATAATGCCCTTGTTAGATCTTTTCATGTTACTTATCCCCCTATCTTACCTTAAACTGTATTTTATATTTTATAACTCAAACATGAACTAAAATGTTTTACTCATTACAATTAATATGCTTATCCTTAATTAAACATTCATATTCTTTGATATCTTAAAATTTCCCAATAAAAAATACCTCTTTAGTGCCATAAAGGTCTCTAAAGAGGTATTGATCTATATCTATTTTAATTTTCAGGTTTATCATTTATTTTATTAAGTAATTGTACTTCTTCTATTATTTTGCTTAGATGATAATTAAATACAGGACTTTTATTTTCATCTAAGTCCCACGCTATTTCATTAGATTGATGTAATTTTTTTATATTTTCATAATTAGATTTATTTAAGTATAATTTCGTTTCTAGTAATTCAATTGATTGCATATGGAAATATATTTCTCTACATATATCTACGGTTTCTTCTAATTTTTCCATATTTATATTTCCTCTACTGTATCCTAATTCATCTAACAATTTAGAATATATACTCTCTACTTTTTTTACTTCTTTTTCGATTTTATTTATATTAAAACATTCTTTATTTATTATCTTCGATTCTATAAATTCAGCAGTTATTTTTTCCATTTCTTTAATTTCATTTATAGTACTGTCTAAATAATTAGGTCTAGCTAATATATAATTTATAAATACTCCGATTACAACACCTATAGAGGTATCCATTACCCTAAAGAAAGAATATTGCGCTGGATTAGAGTCTGTAATTCCTAGATGTATAGATAAAAATGTTACACATGCAACTACAACTCCTTTATTTATTTTAAACATATTACAAATATATATGGTGGACATTACACCTAAGCCACATAATATAGCATTGCCTGGTTCAATCAATACGACTAAATATCCTATTATTCCGCCTAAAATAGTTCCTTTTATTCTATTTAATCCTGAATTCATAGATCCTTTTACTGTATCTTGCATAGATATTATACATGCAGTGGCTGAGTAGAATGGATTTTCAACTAGATATCCTCCTGCTATTGTACAAAGTACTACTGCTATACCTGTTTTTATAGTTCTCATTCCCATTTTTTCTAGCTTCAAAATTTGCCTCCTGATTTTTTAAAACGTTTATTATTTCTATCTTTATATTATCTATATAAAGATGGGTTTTGTCGAGAGTATTTATATATTTTTATATCAAAAAAGGAGCTATTCTTTATAGAATGCTCCTTTTATGTGTTATACCTTAAATATTATCTATATTACACCGTGGCTCATCATAGAATCTGCTACTTTTAAGAATCCTGCTATGTTTGCTCCAACTACATAATTTCCTGCATAACCATATTCTTCAGCGGCGTCTTTAGATGCTGCAAATATGTTTTTCATTATACCTTTTAATTTTTCTTCTACTTCTTCAAATGTCCAAGATAATCTCATACTGTTTTGAGACATTTCAAGAGCTGAAGTTGCAACTCCACCTGCATTTGCAGCTTTAGCTGGAGCTACTAATAATCCTTTTTCTAAGAAATATTGTACAGCTTCATTTGTACAAGGCATATTAGCGCCTTCACCTATAACTGTAGTTCCATTTTCAACTAATAACTTAGCATCATTTATATCTATATCATTTTGAGTTGCACAAGGAAGAGCTATATCACATTTAACAGTCCATATTTGTTTTTGTCCTTCAAAGTATTGTGCTCCTTCTTTTCTATTAACATACTCTTTAATTCTTTTTCTTTCTACTTCTTTTATTTGTTTAACTATTTCTAAGTCAACACCATTTTCATCTACTATGTATCCTGCAGAGTCACACATAGCTATTACTTTAGCTCCATGTTCAATAGCTTTTTCTGCTGCATATATAGCAACGTTACCTGATCCAGATACTACAACTCTCTTACCTTGGAAACTTTGGTTATGGTAGTTTAACATTTCATTTACAAAGTATACAACTCCAAATCCTGTAGCTTCTTTTCTAGCTAAAGAACCACCGTAAGTTAATCCTTTACCAGTTAATACTCCAGCATCATAAGAATTTCTTATTCTCTTATATTGTCCAAATAAGAATCCTATTTCTCTAGCACCTACTCCTATATCTCCAGCTGGCACGTCTACATTTGGTCCTATATATCTATATAACTCTGTCATAAAACTTTGACAGAATCTCATTATTTCTCTATCAGATCTTCCTTTAGGATTGAAATCTGATCCACCTTTACCTCCACCTATTGGTAAGCCAGTTAAAGAGTTTTTAAATATTTGCTCAAATCCTAAGAATTTTATTATTCCTAAGTTAACTGATGGATGAAATCTTAAGCCACCTTTGTAAGGTCCTATAGCACTGTTGAACTGTACTCTAAATCCTCTGTTAACTTGTATATCTCCATTATCATCTACCCAAGGTACTCTAAACATTATTTGTCTTTCTGGTTCAACTATTCTTTCTAATATACTTTCTTTTACGTATTCTGGATGCTTAACTAATACACCTTCTAATGAATGTAATACTTCTTCAATTGTTTGATGAAACTCAGCTTCCCCTTTGTTTCTAAGCTTAACATCTTCTATTACGCTTTCAATTACTTGTTTAACATTATTATCCATATTAATAGCCCCCTTATTATAAAAAAACCTTTTCTCAATTAAATAATAGTCCTTTATTAATTTTTTTTCAATAAGTTTTTTTGTAAAAATATGTTTTTTCTTATATTTTTTTATTTTTTTGTTTTTATTATTTTTTACGCTCTTTTTATATTTCTTTTTAAATAAACAAAAATTGTATTTTACTTTATTTAATAAAATAATTAAAAACATTTTATTAAAATAAAAAGCATTCTACTAAGTATTTTTAATAAAATGCTTTTTAAAAAAATCACATATTAATTTTTATATTATTTCATTTAAAGCTTCATATGTGAAATCTATTATTTCACCACATCCTACTTTATTTCTTTTTAATTCTGAACATATTTCTGTGTTATATTTTTCTTTAACTTTAGCCATTAATGCTCTTGAATATTGTCTTGCATCATTTTGCTCTAATTTACTGTCTCTACCTTTTAAGTATCCTATTACAACAACTGCTGCATTTACTGCACCGCATAAACTACCTACAGTCATTCCTACACCCATACCACTGCCTATTGAAACTGGTACATCTGTGTTATGTTCTTCGTTATAAGATTTTATTATTGCTTCTGCACAAGTGTACCCTTGACTATGATAAATTGATGGTTTTGTCATTTTTGTTTTCCCCTTCTATATCTCCATATTTTAAACTCATTAAATATTATACTCTTTTATTGAATATTATATTTGATTTTCTACTTTACTTCTTATATTTTCTTTAGGAAGAAATCCTACTAATTTGTCAACCACCTTACCATTTTTAAATACTAACATAGTTGGAACTGTATTTATTCCATATTGTTGTGCTATTTTTAAGCTTTTATCTATATCTACTTTGAAAAAATTAGCTTTATCTTTCATTTCATTTCCTAGTTCTTCAAATACAGGTGCTAACATTTTACAAGGCCCACACCAAGTTGCAAAAAAATCAACTACTGTAACCTCATTTTTTTCTATTTCCTTAGTAAAGTTATCGCTATTAAGTATTTGTGCCATTTATTTATCCTCCATGATTTTATTTTTTTATTATATTTATATTTTATTTTTAATTATACAAATAAGTTTAATCCAGAATCTTCAGTAGCACCTAAATATGAAGCTACTCCACCTAAATCAACTCCATCTATAAATTCTTCTGCCTTTATACCCATTAAATCCATACTCATAGCACATGCTACAACTTTAACACCCATGTCCATAGCATTTTTTATTAATGTATCTAAATCATCAACATTATGCTTTTTCATTATTTGATTTATCATTTTAGGTCCCATTCCACCCATATTCATTTGAGATAATGGCAATTTTCCTGTATGAGATGGTAACATAACATCAAACATTTTTTCCATAGTATCTTTTGATACATTTGGCTTATCTTTTCTCTTTAATATATTAAGCCCCCAGAATGTGAAAAACATAGTTACTTCTTTTCCCATAGATGCTGCACCAGTTGCAATTATAAATGATGCTATTGCTTTGTCTAAATCTCCACTAAATACTACTAATGTAGCTCCATTTTTGTCATTTTGACTTATACTACAAGATGGGTTTACGTTTAATACAGCATTTCCCTTTTTGATATATGCAACAAATGCTTTTTTAGATTTATCAAATTCAGCTTTTACTAATGTGTTTCTTGTTTTTTCACACCAAGACTGTATATCTTTACTAAATCCCGGGTCACTTGCTCTTACTTCTAATATTTGTCCTTCTTGCATTTTATTTATTTCTTCAAAGACTCTTCTTATTGGACCTGGGCATTGAAGTCCACAAGCATCTAATGTAACATTTGCATTT
Organism: uncultured Peptostreptococcaceae bacterium; assembly: GCA_947072565.1. Lineage (GTDB taxonomy): Bacteria > Bacillota > Clostridia > Peptostreptococcales > Peptostreptococcaceae > Romboutsia_D. The sequence goes on from CAMTIM010000022.1 coordinate 190,153, forward strand.
ATTTGCGTTATATCTAAGTTTTCCATATCCATCTTAGTTTCCTCGCTATTTATATTTATTTTTTCACTTTGGTTACAAATACTTTCTTCTGATCTTTTTACAGTTAGATAAGTTTTCACTCCACCATCTATATTGATGCACTTAATTTTATGTTGATTAAGTATTCTACAAGCAATATATCCTCTAAGTCCAACTTGGCAAGTAGCATATATTTTTTTATCTTTTGGAATTTCATCTAATCTATCTCTTAATTGACCTAGTGGTATATGAATTGAATTAGGTATTTGTCCTGTCACTATTTCAAATTCTTCTCGTACATCTATTATTACTCCACCAGATTCTAATATATTATCAATTTCACTCCATTGTACAGTATCTACTATGCCATCTATAACATTAGATGCATAGTATCCCAACATATTTACAGGATCTTTAGCTGAATTATATGGAGGTGCATAGCAAGTCTCTACATCTTGTAAATCAAATACATTAAGACCACCTTTTATAGCTGTAGCCAATACATCTATACGTTTTTCAACGCCATCCATACCTACACCTTGAGCTCCAAATATTTTCCCACTATTAGGATCAAAAATCATCTTAATAGATATTGGAAATGCCCCTGGATAATATCCTGCATGTGAACCAGGATGTATATGAACAACTTTATAATCTATACCTAGTCTTTTTAGTATTTTCTCATTATTTCCAGTAGTTGCTACTGTATAATCAAATACTTTAGCTACTGATGAACCTAATGTCCCTTTATAAGCTACATCTTTTCCGCATATATTATCAGCAACTAATCTTCCTTGTCTATTTGCAGGCCAAGCAAGTGGTATCATTGTAGGTTTCTTGTTTACAAAGTCCATTACTTCTATTGCATCTCCAAGTGCATATATGCTATCATCTGAAGTTTTCATGTGGTCATTAACTACTATTGCTCCTCTTTCATTTAGTTTAAGCCCTGCTTCTTTTGCTATAGTAGTTTCTGGCTTAACTCCAATAGATAATATTATCATGTCTGTTTCTATTTCTTTTCCACTAGATAATATTACTTTTTTACCATTATTGCTAAATGAACTTACACCATCTTTTAAAATTAATTCTACATTTTTATCTATTAAATGTTCATGTATAATACTTACCATTTCTATATCTAAAGGAGCCATAACTTGATCGCCTGCTTCTACTAATGTAAGTTTTATCCCAAGATCATGAAGATTTTCTGCCATTTCAAGACCTATAAATCCTCCACCAATAACTACTGCATGTTTTGGCTTATTATTGTCTACATATGATTTAATTTTATCTGTATCTGGTATGTTTCTAAGTGTAAATAAATTATCACATTCATCTATTCCTTTAATAGGTGGCTTTATAGGATTTGCACCTGGAGAAAGTACTAATACATCGTAACTTTCCTCGTAAGTTTCACCTATTTTATGATTTTTCACACTTACTTTTTTATTTTCTTTATCTATATTTATAACTTCACTTAAGTTTCTTATGTCTAAATTAAATTTTGAGCTCATAGCTTCTACAGTTTGAACTATTAATTTTTCTCTTTCATTTATAGTTCCTCCTATATAATATGGAAGACCACAATTTGCAAATGATATATATTCACCCTTTTCAAACATTACAATTTGAGCATTCTCATCTAAACGTCTTAATCTTGCAGCAGCTGATGCTCCACCTGCAACTCCACCTACTATAATAATTTTTTTATTCATAAAATTATCTCCTTTTTATATAGTGTAGATTACTTAATTCGATATTTTTTTAACATATTTTCATTATATGATAAACCAATTTTTTATTCAGTAACTTAGTCACATATAGCTTTTATTTTTTAATTTATAATAAAAATATAAAAATGAGAACAAAACATCTAGCTATATATCAAATAAAAAATAAATCATTTATTCTTAATTCTATATATAAAAAATAATTTTAAGTTTACAATATAAATAAAGTAACTAATTAGGATGTGATTTTATGACTTATTTAAATAAAGAACTATATTTCAAAGATAACCTACCATTTTTTAATAATTTATCTGAAGATGAACTCAAAGACCTTATTTCTGCAAGTTATATACAAAAATATAGCAAGGGTGAACTAGTTCATTCAAAAAACTCAACTTGCACTGGAATTGTATTGGTTTTGAGCGGTCAACTTAGAAGCTTTATGTCCTCGAATTTCGGAAAAGAAATTACACTTTTCAGGCTATTTGAGCGTGATATTTGTATGCTATCATCATCATGCGTATATCAAAACCTTACTTATGATATAAATCTTCAAGCCGAAAAAGATTGCACTGTTATTGTAATTGATAGTAAGTTTTTTAAAGAACTTTCTACTAAAAATATTAGTATTCAAAACTTCTTACTTACTTTAACTCAAGATAAGCTATCTGAAATTATGTGGGTACTTGAACAAGTTGTATTTTTTAATTTAGATAATAGATTAGCTAGTTTTTTAATAAACCAATATTATTTAAACGATTCTATAAATATTAATATGACACATGACACTATTGCTAATAATTTAGGTTCTGCTAGAGAGGTTATAAGCCGTATGCTCAAGAAATTTGAAAATGACCAGATAGTTGAGATTTCAAGAGGAAATATAAAAATAGTCGATCTTGAAAAATTAAAATTACTAAGTGAATAATAAAATAAAGGTAGTATTTCAAAACGAACTTAATCATTAAGATATACTACCTCATTAATTTTTTATCTAAAATACAATATTTATCCGATCTCTACCATATCTCCATCTATTGCATATATTACTTTTTCACATACATTTGTAATATGGTCGCCCGTTCTCTCTAAATATCTTCCTACAAATAAAAGCCTTACACCTTGAGTTATTGTACCCTTTTTTTCATTCATTACTTTTAAACAATCTATATGAATTTGATCATATAAATCATCTATTTTATCATCTCTTGAAGCAATCTCGTAACATAATTTTGCGTCTTCATTTTCTAATGCTATTGAAACATCCGCAAGCATATTTTTACATTCTTGAGCCATTTTAGGAATATCTACTAACGATTTTATGTATTCCTCATTACCTATTTTTAAAGTTTCTAATGCTATATTTACTGCATAATCTCCTATTCTCTCTAATTCTATAGCTATATTACCTAGTGCATATATATATCTTAAATCCTTAGCCATTGGTTGTCTTAGTGCTATTAGCTCTATACTTCTGTCTCTTATATATTCTCTTAGTTTATCTATTTCATCATCTTTTTCTATAATTTTTCTAGATCCTTCTAAGTCTTTTTTCACCATATATTCAACTGAATTAGATATTGCTTCTTCACACCTAGCTATCATAGTAATAGTGTATTGTTTTAGTGTATTTATGCTTAATTCTAAGTTTGTATTAACCATATCAAAACCCCTTTTTTATTATTCTTTTTAGTTTATCCGAATCTTCCTGTTATATAGTCTTCTGTACGCTTATCCTCTGGATTTGTAAACATAGTTTTAGTGTCGCTAAACTCTACTACTTCTCCATTTAAGAAAAATGCTGTGTCATCAGATATACGAGCAGCTTGTTGCATGTTATGAGTAACTATAACTATTGTATAATCATCTTTTAAAGACTCTATTAATTCTTCCACCTTAGAAGTTGATATTGGGTCTAATGCTGATGTAGGCTCATCCATAAGTATAACTTCTGGCTTCATAGCTATTGCTCTAGCTATACATATACGTTGTTGTTGACCTCCTGATAATCCTAGGGCAGATGATTTTAGTCTATCTTTAACTTCATCCCATATAGCAGCTCCTTTTAAACTTTCTTCTACTATTTTATCTAGCTTTTTCTTGTCCTTTATACCCTGTGTACGAGGTCCATATGATACATTATCATATATACTCATTGGGAATGGATTTGGCTTTTGGAACACCATACCCACTTTAGTTCTTAATTTTATAACATCATTACTCTTATATATATCTTCACCATCAACCTCTATTTGTCCTTTTATAGTTACATTTTCTATAAGGTCATTCATTCTGTTTAAAGTTCTTAAAAATGTTGATTTTCCACACCCTGAAGGCCCTATTAATGCAGTTACTTTTTTTTCTTTTATATCCATTTTTATATTTTTTAAAGCTTGATTATCTCCGTAAAATAAATCTAACTTATTTATACTTAATTTTATATTATTTGAATTCATTTTTACACCTCATAAAATTTATTAATAGTTTGCTTTATTTAATTTCTTTGCTATAACCTTAGCTATCGTATTTAATAATAAAACCATTATTATTAGTACAATCCCTATACTTGCTGCTCCTGATATATCGCCTTTTTCTTTTGTTAATAAATATGCGTGAACAGTCAAAGTTCTTGCACTATCAAATATTCCACCAGGCATTTGAGCTACTGTTCCAGCAGTTAATAATATTGCTGCTGATTCTCCTATAACACGCCCAACCGATAATATAAGCCCTGATAATATACCAGGTATTGCACTTGGTAATACAACTTTATATAGTGTTTGAAACTTAGTTGAACCTAAAGCTAATGATGCTTCTCTATAACTTTGTGGTACTGTTTTTAATGCTTCTTCTGTAGTTCTAATTATTACTGGTAATATTATTATTGCTACTGTAAGCGATCCCGATAATATTGAATACTTCATACCTAATGTAACTACGAAGAATATTCCTCCAAATAATCCGTATATTATTGATGGTATTCCTGCCAAACTTTCAGTTGCAAATCTTATTGCTGTTACCATCTTTCCTTTTTTAGCATATTCTTGTAAATAAATTGCTGCTAGTACTCCTATTGGAGTTGCTACCGCTATTGAAAGTGCTACTGTATATAATGTAGTAACTATCATAGGTAATATTCCACCATCTCCTGATGATGAATAATCACTAAATAAGAAAGTTGGGTTTATACCACCTATTCCTTGTACAAATATATATCCAACTATCACTACTAATGTAGTAACTGTAAATGCCGCTGATAAATAAACTAATAATTTTAATATGTTTTCCTTTAACTTTCTCATACTAATCTACCGCCTTGTTTGAAAGTTTGTTTAATACTATATTTAATATTAATATAAATGTGAATAATACAACTCCTGTTGCAAATAACATCTCTTGATGAGTTCCAAATGCATATCCCATTTCTAATGCTATGTTAGTAGTAAGAGGTCTTACACTATCCATTATAGATGTTGGCATTATTGGTGAATTTCCTGCTACAAGTATTACTGCCATAGTTTCACCTAATGCTCTACCTACACCTAATACAACTGCAGCTAATATTCCAGATTTTGCAGCTGGTAATACAACTTTAAATATAGTTTCTATTTTTGAAGCACCTAGTGCTAATGATCCTTCTTTAAACGCTCTTGGCACTGCTTTTATAGCAGTTTCTGATACTGATATTATTGTTGGTAACATCATTACCGCTAAAACAATTATTACTGCAAAAAGACTTTGACCTTTTGGAAGGTTAAATACATTTTGTATACCCGGTACTATAACTGCTAATCCAAATACTCCATATAAAACTGATGGTATACCTGCTAATAACTCTACTGCTGGTGATATTATTTTAGCTAATTTCTTAGGAGCTACTTCTGCAATAAACACTGCAGTTAATATCCCTACTGGTACTCCTATTAACAACGCTCCTATTGTAGCAAATATTGATGCAGCTACCATAGATGATATTCCAAATTTATCTGCACTTGGTACCCAATCTGAACCCATTATAAATTCTGTAAATGAATATCCTTTAAATAAAAATGGTGTTAATCCTTTATAGAATACAAACCCTATTATTAAAAGTAAACTTATAACTGCTATTAATGCACTTGCCATAAATACATTTTTAGCTACTTTTTCAGCTATATACTTGTTTTTATTGCTCTCTTTATTGTCTCTTCTTTCTATTTCTACTGCTTGAGACTTCATTAACATAAAAATCCTCCTCAAAATATCTTACTATTATAAATAATGTTTCTTATTAATTATTGCGAATTCACTTGCTATAAGTTTATAATAACGCTCAAACGTTAAATCCATATTAGGTTTAGGTTAAGCTAAAGTAAAATTATATTTATTTATTTAACATAAACTTTACTTTAGTCGCATATAATAGCTCTAAAACAAAGGAAAACTTTATCTTTTAACATAAATTTATATATTTTACTTTTTTTTCATATCTCAGAATCTATATTCATATCTCAGAATCTATAAATATATAATTTTAAAACCAATAAAAAAACCTTCAATTTTAAAATTGAAGGTTTACTATATTTATCATATCTATTTTTGTATAATTCCAAAATGTAGTACTATCTAACATACAATAGCTCCTAATAAACTCATTAATTCGTTCTTTAATCCCTTAACTCTATTTTTACTAACTGGTATTGGTATATTATTTACATAAACTATATTTTTTTCTAAACCATTTACCATTTTAAGATTAACCATAAATCCATTGTAGCATCTAAAGAATTTTTTACCCTGTAATAATTTTTCAATTTTTCTCATACTAACTTTTATTCTATATGACTTATCAATTTCAAACACAATAAGTTCTCTATTATCTGTTTCTATATATAAAACTGAATTCAAATCAATCTTTATTAAACTATTTTTATTAGTTATAATCAAATAATTAGTTTCTTTATCTTCTAAGCTTAAAATACATTTATTAAGATGATTTTGTATATCTAAAAATAGAATATCTAATCTATTAGGGTAATTTTCTAAAAGTTGTTCTCCAGAACTAAATTCCAATAAATCAAAGTCTATTTCCTTTGATTTTAGAAATTTTTCAATAAAATTTATTAAAATCCGTCTATGTATCTCATCATCTTCACAAACCCCTATATACAAAGTCATATTCATTTCCCCCTTGTATTTTGTAAATCCGTTATAGTTAAATTTTAACATAATAGAATATATTAGTATATAATGTTATTTTTATATACTAATATATATACGCACAAAAAAACACATCTTTCGATGTGCTTTTTAATACTAATATTTATTTTACGCTTATAAATCCTTGTTCTTCCATTATTTTTTGACCTTCATCACTTAATATAAAATCTATTAACTTAGTTGATTGTTCAGTCATGACATCTTCTTTATTAACTAATATAAATGGTCTTGCCATAGTGTATTTATTTGATTTAACATTTTCAGGTGTTAATGCTACTCCACCAACTTTTAATTTATTTACTGAATCGTCAACATATCCAAATGATATGTATCCTATTGCATTTTCATTTCCTGCAACTGTACTTTTTATATTTCCTGAACCATCACTTATTTGAGCTTCTTTAATTAATTCTTCTGATTTAAATCCTAACTTATCTTGGAATCCATCTCTAGTTCCTGAACCATCTTCTCTAGATAACACTACTATTGGAGCATCTTTTCCTCCAACTTGTTTCCAATTAGTTATCTTTCCTGTATATATATCTTTTATTTGATCTATTGTTAAGTCTTTTACTTCATTATTTTTATGAGTTATTATTGCTATACCATCAAGTGCTATTTGAGTTTCTTTTAATCCTGCATTTTTCTCTTCATCTTTTAAGTCTCTTGATGTCATACCTATTTGAGAAGTTCCTTCAATTGCATTTTTTATTCCTGCTGATGAACCTACCTGTTGTATCTCTACAGCTATATCTTTATTTTTTTCTTGGAATTTTTCCGCTATTGATTCCATTGCTGGTCCAACTGAAGTTGACCCTGATACAGTAACTTTTGATGCATCATTATTTGATGAACTAGATCCACATCCTACAGCTAAACTTCCTATTAATACAGTACTTGCTAGTAATGTTGCTATTTTCTTTTTAAACATACTTTGTACCTCCGCTTATATCTTAATTTTTATAATATTCTTTGTTATTACAACTTAATAATACAGTTTCTATGTTAAGTGAATATTATAAATAGGTTAATTGAAGGTAAAGTGTGTTAAAATCGTGTAAAAATTGGAAATATTTAAATATAGATAATTTTAATATATAAAAAAAGAAAATCACTTAATGATATAAACCATTTTACGATTTTCTCTTTAAAATATATTATTTGTTTTTATATTCTTTTTCTAGCTCATCTACTAAATTGCTAAATGTTTTAAGCACTTCATCTATTGATTCTTTTTTCTCCATATCAATACCAGCTGCTCTTAGCTGATTCAATGGATAATCAGATCCACCACTTTTTAAAAATGTTATATATCTATCCACTGCTGGTTGGCCTTCTTCTAATATCTGTTGACTTAGTGCACTAGCAGCAGAGAATCCTGTTGCATACTTATATACATAGAAGTTTGAATAGAAGTGTGGTATTCTAGTCCACTCAAGTCCAATCTCTTCATCTACTATAGTTGATTTTCCATAATATTTTTCATTTAATTTGTAATATATACTTGTAAACTCTTGTGCAGTCAATGGTTCTCCAGCTTCTACACTCTCATGAGTTAATTTTTCAAATTCACCAAACATAGTTTGTCTATATACTGTAGTTCTAAATTGTTCTAGATAATAGTTTAGTAAATATATTTTTTCTTCTTTAGATTTAGAGTTTTCTAATAAATAATTAATTAAAAGTAACTCATTTAATGTAGACGCAACCTCTGCTACAAATATTTTGTAACTTGAATATATATAAGGTTGATTATGCTTTGAGTGATAACTATGCATTGAATGACCTAGTTCATGTATTAAAGTAAATAAAGAATTAAGATCGTCATTATAATTCATTAGTATATATGGGTTAGAATCATAGCTACCCCAAGAATATGCTCCACCTTGCTTACCTTCATTTTCGTATACATCTATCCATCTGTCCTCAAACGCTCTTTTTATTAAGCTTACATATTCGTCTCCAAGAGGGCTCAATGCTTTAATTATTATTTCTTGAGCTTGTTCATAAGTTATCTTCATATCAAATTTATCAGTTAATGGTACATATAAATCATACATATGTAACTCATCTAATCCTAAGAATTTCTTTCTTAAATTTATATATTTGTTTAAAGAATCTAAGTTCTCATCTACAGCAGCTATAAGGTTATTATATACATCTACGCTTATATCATCTTGGAATAAAGATGCTTGCAATGCAGATTCATATTTTCTGATTTTAGCATAAAATATTTCTGATTTTATTCCACCATATAGAGTTGATGCAAAAGTATTTTTATATTTTCCATAAACTAAATAAGTAGCATCAAATGCTTCTTTTCTAACTTTTGGATTTTTACTTTTTAAAAATAATGAATAATTAGATTGAGTAAGCTTTACTTTATTACCTTGCTCATCTTCTATTTCTGGAAACTCTAAGTCTGCAAATGATAGCATCTCATAAACATTTTCAGCTATTCCTGATAAATCAGATGTTGCCGCTAATATCTCTTCTTCTCTTTCATTTAAAGTATGAGGTTTCTCTCTTAATATATCTTCTATATGCTTTTTATAAAAATATAACTTTTCATTTTTTAAGAATTCTTTTAATTTTTCATCATCAATACTTAATAATTCTGGAACTAAATATGATGTTGCCATTGATAATTCTGTTGATAGCATGTCTGTTTTTGTGGCAAGTGCTTGATTTTCATTTATTCTAGTATCCTCATGTTGTTTCATATGAGTATATACATATAAATTTTGCAATATTTGAGAAACCTTTTCAGATACATTTAAAGCTTCGTATAGATTTTCCCAACTATCACCAAGTTTACCTTTGTACTCTTTAGTCTTAGATATAAGCTCTTTTACTTGTTGTATATCTTTTTCTACGGCTTCTTTATTTTCATACATTTTTTCTATTTGCCATTTAAACTTTTCTTCTATTTTACTTCTATCTATTCCCATGATTTCGCTCCTTTTATGAAAATTTTTCATTTAAATTATAAAACAGATACTAATATTGCTCCCTCTGATGTGAAAGTTCCCATTATAGGTCCAATGCCTGCTATTAGTATTTCCTTAAAATTTAAATTTTCTTCTACAATTTTTTTAATTTTCATAGCTTTATCCGGACAATTAGCATGACCTATTATGGCCGTTCTTTGAACTTGATTATTTACATTATTTTGGACATATTCAAGTGCTTTCTTTAAACTATTACTTCCACCCCTAGCTTTATCTATAGGTTTAACTAATCCATCTTCTATTTTTATTATAACTTTAAAATTAAGTGCGTTTATAAGCTTACCTGCTAGTGCATTAACTCTTCCGCCCTTTATAGCATTTTCTAGTGTATCTAGCGCTCCAAAGAAAATTATTTCTTCTTTAAATTTTTCTATGTAACTTAATATTTCATCCATAGTTTTTCCGCTCTCAATTAATTCGCTACATTTTAAAATCATTAAAGCAACACCGATAGATCCACTTTGGCTATCTATAACTTCGATTCTTTTTCCTGGATTATCTTCTAAGTACATATTTTTAGCTAGCATAGCACTAGAATAAGTACTTGATAATTTTGATGTTAATGTAAATACTAAAATTTCTTCTTCTTCACAATTATACATTTCTAAAAACCTGTCTGGTGAAGGACTTGAAGTTTTAGGTAATTCCTTACAACCTCTCATCTTATTGTAGAAAGTTTCTTCATCTATTTCTACACCACCAATATAATGTTCTTCTCCAAAAGCCACATTTATCCCTACTATGCTTGGTTTTACTCTATCCAGTATTTCCTGCGGGAAATCACACGAACCGTCTGTTATTATTTTTATGTTCTTTTTCAATTCACACACCTCAACTTTAATTCTAATTATCTCTTATTTTATATTATTTTATGGTAAATAATCTACACTTATTATATTTTTTGATTTATTTAATTCTTTTACTAGCTCTTCTATCATTATTCTTCTATCATAAACTATGAAAAAGCTTACTTTCCAAGAGTTTTCGCCTTCATCTTCTATATCTATATTTTTTACATCAATTTGTGATTTTTCAAATTTTCCATATAACATAGATATTGTATTTATATTACTTACCTTAACATTAAATATAGTTTGCTTTTTTCTAAATAAAACTTTATCTATATTCTTTAGAATATAAAGGGTTACCATTACAAACAACCATGCAGATATACTTAGTACATAATAACCATACCCTACAGTAATACCTATACATGCAGTTGCCCATATTCCAGCTGCTGTAGTTAGCCCTCTTATTCCATTAGATGTCTTTAAAATTGCTCCAGCTCCCAAAAAACCTATTCCTGATAATACTTGTGCTGTCAATCTCGCAGGATCAATATTTGCATATGAACTATAATCATGAAATAATGCTAGAGATGTTAGAGCTGTAATGCATGAACCTACTGAAACCAATATATGAGTCCTAAATCCTGCAAACTGATGTGATTTTTCTCTTTCTAGACCTGTCAGTCCTCCTATAATTAAGGCTATCAATAATCTTATTATTATCTCTTTATTACTTACCATACCTGTAATATTAATCTCCCCCTATTTTACAATTAAATGTATAAAAGAGCTAAAATTTATAGCTCTTTTTGATTAGTATCATCATGATATAATATATTTATATGTGTAGGATACGCTACATGTACATCGTTCTTTTTAAATACAATTAATATTTGTAACTTAGTCTCTCTAAGAGCAGAAAAGTATTTATGCGATTGTACAACCCCAGTAATTGTATACTTCGCCCCAACTGGATTGTCTTCTATATCTGTTACTCCATATATCTTAAACGGGCTACAAACTTCACCACATTTAGATTTCCATAAATGATCCTTATATGTTTCATTCATTATACCACATACTTCTTCTAATGCCCCTAATACTTTTGTAGGATCTTCTTCGTAAGATACTCTTACATGAGCTACTACTCTCATTTTTTCTTTACTATAATTCCTTATGCTAGTTATGCTTCCATTTGGAACAGTTATTCTTTTTAAATCCCAATCTCTTAGACTAGTACTTCTAATTCCTATCTCTTCTACAGTTCCTCTAAAAAGTTCATTTATTACAACAAAGTCACCAACTTGCAATTGCTTTTCAAATAATACAAAAAATCCATTAAATATATCTTTTAATATACTTTGAGATGCAACACCAGCAATTAACCCAACTATACTTGCTCCTGTTACCAATGTTCCAAATTTAGTTACATCAACTATTTGAAATTCTCTAAGTACTAATATTATGCTTATTATGAATATAATATAATAAGAAATTGATGAAAATACACTAAAGAGCGTATTTTCATACCTTGTATCAAATCTAGTGAATTTAAATAACTTAGCTAAAAGATAATGTATTATCTTTAAGACAATATATGAAATTATTATAATAAAAATAGAATTTATAATTTTTCTTAACATAATAAATCGCTTCCTTTTAATATCTAAATTTTCACAGTAAATCACTTCTAGTTATTTAATATTCTCACTTTAAGCTTAAGCTATTCAATATTAAGCTACACTTTCAATCTATATAATAAATTAATATAAAACGCAAAAAAACCCACACATGTGGGTTATTTACTACTTAAACTCATATATTTGTTTATTAAAATGTCTATCTTACCACTAGAATCAACTAATTCTTCTTTAAATATTTCTGGATATTCTATGTAAGTATTAATTTCATCTCTTAATGCTTCTATTTCCCTTTTTAATACTTCTATTTCGCTACTCACCATAATGATCACCACTATTACAAAATTGTCTATCTTTATATACATAATAACAAATTTTTCTCTATTTTGTCAATAATAGTTATTTCCAAATTGCCATCTACAAGCTTATCAAATGATATATAAATACTCATTGTTAGTTGACAATTAATATCATTGTTGTTATACTTATGTTATTGATAATGAATTTCATTAGGAGGTGTTAATGATGACTGTTTACGATTTGAAAATAGGCCAAAAAGGTATTATTAATAATATAGATGGAAATGCAAAATTAGCAAAGAGATTACTTGCTTTAGGATGTATAGATGATACGGAAATAGAAGTTAAAAAGGTTGCTCCATTTGGAGACCCAATTGTAGTAAGATTTAGGGGATTTGATCTTGCTATTAGAAAATCTGATGCTAAAAACATCTCGTTAAAGTAAAGGAGGAATATATATGATTAATGTAGCATTACTTGGTAACCCTAACGTTGGGAAAACTACTGTTTTCAATTTACTTACAGGATCTAATCAATACGTTGGAAACTGGCCTGGGGTTACTATTGATAAAAAAGAAGGAATTTTAGATAAAGATATAAAAATTATAGATTTACCTGGTATATATGCAATGGATACGTTCTCCAATGAAGAAAAAGTATCAAAAGATTTTTTAGAAAACGGAAATGTAGATGTTATAGTCAATGTAGTTGATGCATCTAACTTATCTAGAAATCTATATTTAACAACTCAGCTTATGAAGTTTAATAAACCAATAGTTCTACTACTTAATATGTTAGATATAGCAGAATCTAAAGGTATAAAAATTGACGCTGAAAAATTAGGAAAAGAACTTAATATAACAGTAATTCCAATAATCGCAAAAAAGAAAAATGGTGTTGATAAAATATCTACATCAATAAGAAATGCTGTTGGAAGTAAATTTGAATATTCTACTGACTTCGGATCTGAAGTTCAAACATATAAAAGATTAGAAAGTATGTTAGAAAATTGTAGTCAAACTTCTTCTAATAAGAAGAAATCTATAAGTGATAGAATTGATGATATAGTTTTAAATCCAATTTTAGCTTACCCTATATTTATAGGAGCTTTATTAATTCTATTTAAGTTCACTTTTGATTGGGTTGGTGGACCTCTACAAGAAGGCTTAACTACACTTATTGAAACGTATGTAGCTACTCCACTTGATGGTTTGTTGGTAAATTCTAGCCCTTGGTTTAGATCACTAATTCTAGATGGTATAATTGGCGGTGTTGGAGGTACTCTACCATTCTTCCCTCTAATATTTACTTTATTCTTTGGAATATCTATATTTGAAGATAGTGGATATATGTCAAGAACAGCATTCTTAATGGATAACATAATGAGAAAAGTTGGTTTATCTGGCAAAGCATTTATACCTATGGTTATGGGACTTGGGTGCTCATCTCCAGCAATAATGGCTACTAGAACTTTAGAAAGTGAAAAAGATAGAAAAATAACAGCACTTATAGCTCCACTTATGACTTGTAGTGCAAGACTACCTATCTATGCGGTATTTGTAGCAATATTTTTCCCTGCTAATGCTGCTTTAGTTACTACATCTCTTTATTTATTAGGTATAGTAGTTGCTATATTAATTGCTCTAGTTTTAAATAAGAGTACTTTTAAAAATGAAGTTGAACCTTTTATATTAGAACTTCCAGAATATAAAATGCCTACTATAGATGCTCTTTTTAAAAACACTTGGAGCAAGTCTAAAGGATTTTTATCAAGAGTTGTTACTGTAATGTTTGCAATGTCAGTTGTTATATGGCTTCTTTCATCATTTAATCTTAATGGATTTACTGAAAATTTAAATGATAGTTTCTTAGCTTATTGTGGAGACCTTATTGCACCTATATTTGCACCTTTAGGATTTGGGGACTGGAGAGCTTCAGTTGCTATATTATCTGGACTTGGCGCAAAAGAAATAGTTGTAAACACTATGAATGTACTTTATGGCGATTTGCACACAGTTCTTCCAACAGTATTTACTGGTGTTAGTGCTTACGCATTTTTAGTATTCTCTGCACTATACACACCTTGTATGGCTGCTCTTGCAACTATGAGAAAAGAATACGGAAATAAAATGATGTTTATATCATTTAGTTATCAATTTATTCTTGCTTGGGTTGCAGCATTTATTGTTAATGTAATCGGAAATTCATTATTTATGCCAAAGTCTGGATCTTTAACAGAACTTTTAGTTGGTGGATTAATAATAGCAATTTCTGTAACTGTAGTACTAAAAAAACTAGTATCTAAACAATCATCAAATGGTTGCAGTGGATGCTCTGGGTGTTCTAGCAAAAATAGTTGCCAATCTGAAGCTAAGCAAAAAACTGCAAATTAATATATTAAAAGCGTGGATTAAAAATTTAATCCACGCTTTTTTGATTTATATATTTTTAAAACTTAGCTTCTACTTTAATTTCTTTTCCGCCTCTATTAATCACAATTTGGCTTTTGTCTCCAACTGAATATTTGTATAATGATTTGTTAAGGTCTGACATTGTTGTAACATTATCATCTCCAACTTTCACTATAACATCTCCTGTTTGAATTCCAGATTTTTGCGCAGGCGTATTTGCCATTACTTCTGCTATATAAACACCGTCTTCTGCTTCTAAGTCAGTTCCTGTTGACGCTTCAAATATAGCTAAATCTATTCCTTTTATACCTAAAGTTACTTTTTCAAAGTTTCCTGATTTTATTATTTGTTCTACTATTGGCTTAACTGTATTTACAGGTATTGCAAATCCTAAACCTTCAGCCTGTGATGCTTTAGCTGTATTAATACCTATCACTTGACCTTTTTCATTTAATAAAGGTCCTCCACTATTTCCTGGGTTTATACTTGCATCTGTTTGCATAAGTCCAGTCATATTAGATTGTTCTGTTTGTATTGTTCTATCTAATCCACTTATTATACCTTGAGTTACACTCTTTTGGAATTCAAGACCTAATGGATTTCCTATTGCTATTGCTATATCTCCAGTTCTAACTTTATCACTATCTCCTAGCTCAGCTGGTGTTAATCCTCTTTTATCTACTTTTACCATTGCCAAGTCAAGCTTGTCGTCATTCCATAAAACCTTTCCTTTTGTTGTAGATCCATCGTTGAATAATACATTAACATCTACTGCTTGGCCATCTGATACTACATGAGAGTTAGTAAGTATGTATCCATTTGCATCTACTATAACACCTGTCCCAACTCCTTGTGATTGAGTAGGTATTGCAAATACATTATTTTTATCTATAGTTGTTGTAGTTATTCCTACTACTGATGGCATCGCTTTATCTGTAACTGCATGATATATATTTTGACTTCTTCCTGCATCATTTACAACTATTTGTGAAGAGTTCTCCTTATTATTCTTGCCTACTCCATCTTTCATTAAAACCACTGTAAGTAAACTACTTAAAACTCCTGTTATTATACAAACTAGTACAATAAGCCCTATTCCTCTTTTATTTGACACAGTATTCCCTCCTAGATAATAAAATTATTTTTTATGTGTTATATAATATAGTATTTACAATTCTTATATTTTAAATATAACAAAATGTACTTTAACTATTTTTAGTATTAAAAAAATCACCATTAAGTCGTAAAAATTACTATATCTTAATGATGATTATATTATATTATTCTATTCTTAACTTAACCTTAACTATTAAGTCTTTTTTCTAATTCTTCTTTTTCTTTTTCAAATCCTGGTTTTCCTAGAAGTGCAAACATATTTTTCTTGTATGCTTCAACACCTGGTTGGTCAAATGGATTAACTCCTAATAAATATCCACTTATCGCACAAGCTTTTTCAAAGAAGTAAACAAGGTATCCAAAGTTATACTCATCTAATTGAGGTATATTTACTATTAAATTAGGTACTTGTCCATCTGTATGTGCAAGTAAAGTTCCTTGTGAAGCTTTTTGATTAACAAAATCTACAGTTTTTCCTGCTAAGTAATTTAATCCATCTAAATCAACATCAGCTTCTTCGATAGTTATATTTCTCTTTGAATTTTGTACGTTAAGTACTGTTTCAAATAAAATTCTTTTTCCTTCTTGTATATATTGACCCATAGAATGTAAGTCTGTAGAAAAATCTACTGCAGCTGGGAATATGCCTTTGTTATCTTTTCCTTCACTCTCTCCGTATAATTGTTTCCACCATTCACCTACATAGTGTAATTGTGGCTCATAATTAACTAATAACTCTACGTCTTTTCCTTTTCTGTGTAAAACGTTTCTTGCTACTGCATATTGGTAACTATCATTAGATTTCAAATCAGACACTGCTAAGTTTTTGCAAGCATCTTGAGCACCTTTCATCATAGCATCGATGTCTAAGTCAGCACAAGCTATTGGTAATAACCCTACTGGTGTTAAAACTGAGAAACGTCCACCTACATCATCAGGTATTATAAATGTTTCATATCCTTCTTCATCTGCTAATACTCTAAGAGCACCTTTTTTAGCATCTGTTGTTGCATATATTCTTTTACTTGCTTCTTCTTTTCCATATTTCTTTTCTACGAAATCTTTAAATATTCTAAATGCTATTGCAGGTTCTGTAGTAGTTCCTGATTTTGAGATAACATTTATAGACACATCTTTATCTTTTATTACATCTAATAAATCTAATATGTATGTTGAGCTTATATTGTTTCCAACATAATATATCTCTGGTGATTTTCTGTCTTCTTTATTTAAATTATTTCTAAAAGAATGACTAGCCATCTCAATTGCAGCTCTTGCTCCTAAATAAGATCCGCCTATTCCGATTACTAATAAAACATCTGAATCTGATTTTATTTTTTCTGAACATTTTTTTATTCTAGCAAATTCTTCTTTATCATAATTATTTGGAAGGTCTACCCACCCCAAGAAATCATTACCTAATCCAGTTTTTTCATGTACCATCTTGTGTGCTACATCTACATAAGATTGCATAGAGTCTATTTCATGTTGATTTAAAAATCCTATAGCATTACTATAGTCAAAGTTTATAGTTCCCATAAACGTACCTCTTTCCTTTATTTATTTAATTAAAATTATAACATAAATCGCTATTTACATTAACAAAAAAATAACAAGTTGTATTTATAGATTATCACAAAACCTTTTAAAATATTACTTATCCATTAATTTTAACTTTTTTAAATAATTTTTATAAAATAAATTAATAAATCATTATCTTTATTGTTTATTTTTTAAGAAAAATTAATAATAATAAGATAAAATAAATTTTTTATATAAAATTATATTTATATTATAGATTTATAATTTAAAAGATTGTATACTATATACATAGACAACAAGAAAAGCTAAATTTCAAGATTAATAGACATCAAACAAAATTAAATACTATCTCCCTTAAATAGTATTTAACCCCAAAACTCCCACTTTTTAAAGACTGTAACGGAAACAGTCTTTTTTATTTGCAAAAAAATTATTTCTATAAAAAAAGTTGTCTCATAAGAGACAACTTTTCATTTAATTATTTCCTGTTTCACTTGCTATAACTTGTTGAGCTATATTAACAGCATGATCTGATATTCTTTCTAAATTCATTATTACATCTAAATAAATAACACCTTTGTCAATACTACATATATTATTATTTAATCTGTACATATGATTTGCTCTGCATGATTTTTCCATCATGTTAACTTGTTCTTCCATCTTTATAACTTTGCAAGCTAATTCTACGTCTGATGTTCTCATAGCTTCTAGACAATATGTATATGCACACACAACTTTATTATACATTTCTGTAAGTTCTATTTTTCCTTCTTCTGAGAATGAAACATCAGATTCTATAGCAAGTTCTGCTAACTCCGCAATATTTTCTGAATGGTCTCCTACTCTTTCTATATCATTTACTGTATTAAATAATATATCTACACTTTCCCTAGAATTTTCATCTAAAGATGCTTTAGAAAGTTTTAATAGATAGCTTAATATAATTTTTTGTAATTCATTTAATAATTTTTCTCTTTTAAATGATTTTTCTAACTTTTTAGGAGACTTTTCTATCAATCCTTGCATTGCTAAATTTAAACTATCTTTAGCTTTTTCACCCATTCTTAGAGTTTCTTTTATTATATTAGCTAATGCTATTGAAGGCGTTTCTATCATTCTATCATCTATATATTTTATTGTTTTAGTTTCTTCATCTTCATCAGTTTTTTTATCTGGAACTAATTTTATTGCAATTTTTATTATAAACTTTGTAAACGGTAATAAAGCTATTACTGATACAATGTTAAATAATGTGTGAGTATTTGCTAATTGTCTAGCCACATTGCCGGGATCCATTGCTGTTACTATTGAAACTACTGGTTTGCTTAAGAATATCAAGAATATTACAGTTCCTAATACATTAAATACTAAATGCATCATTGCTGCTCTTCTAGCATTTTTATTAGCACCTACACTTGATATTAAAGAAGTTACACAAGTTCCTATATTTTGTCCATATAATATAGGTAGGGCAGCACTTAATGGTATTATACCTTGTGATGCTAATGCTACTAACATACCCATTGATGCACTTGAACTTTGTACTATCGCTGTTATTCCAAATCCTAATAAAAGACCTAATACAGGATAATTACCAAAAGTAAGTAATAAATCAGTAAACCCTTTAAACTCTGCTAGAGGCTCTACTGCTGCTTTCATAAAATCCATACCTGTAAATAATATACCAAATCCTATAAGTATTTCTGATAAGTGCTTTTGCTTTGGTTTATTTGCAAATAAATATAAAATTATACCTATTCCTAAAGCTAACGGAGCCATTCCAGCTAAATCTAATGACACTATCTGTGCTGTTATAGTTGTCCCTATATTAGCACCCATTATAACCCCTACCGCTTGTGGTAGAGTCATTATTCCTGCATTAACAAATCCAACAACCATAACTGTAGTTGCACTTGAACTTTGTATAACTGCTGTAACTAGCGCCCCTACTAAAACTCCCATTATTAAATTGCTTGTAAGCATCTCTATTATCTTTTTTAATTTACTTCCTGCTGACTTCTGTAGCCCATCTCCCATAAGATTCATACCATATAAGAAAAGAGCTAACCCTCCCATAAGATTTATTACAATTTCCAAAATAAATATCCTCCTAAGATTAGTTGTTTTTCTTATTTTATAAATAAACACCCCTTGTATTTTATCAAATATACAAGGGGTGTTGTGTTAAGATTGTGTTAAATATTAAATCTGTATTAATATTTCGTTAAGATTTTGTAAAATATTTCACTTAATATTTTCTATTTATTACAATACTTAGCTATTATTTTTTCAGCACATTTTATACCATCAACAGCAGCCGTAACTATTCCACCAGCATATCCCGCACCTTCTCCACAAGGATATAAGTTTTTAGTATTTGATGATTGTAATGTTTCTTCGTCTCTAACTATTCTTACAGGAGCTGATGATCTAGTTTCTACTCCAGTTAAAACTGCATCATGCATAGCAAATCCATGCAGCTTGTTATCAAGCGATTTTAAGGCTTCTTTCATCGTTATCGTAACAAATCCCGGTAAACATTCTCTAAGGTCTACAAACTCAACTCCTGGCTTGTATGATGGTTCCACATTACCTAAAGATGTTGATACTTTATCATTTAAGAAATCTCCTACTAACTGAGCTGGAGCGTTATAGTTTTTTCCACCTAATTCATATGCTAGTCTTTCATACTTTTCTTGGAATGCTATACCTGCTAATGGATCTTCACTTCCAAAGTCCTCAGGCAATACATTTACTAAAAAAGCACTATTCGCGTTAGACTTGTCTCTAGCATGTTCACTCATACCATTTGTTACAACTTCACCTTCATTAGATGCAGAAGCTATTACACTCCCTCCTGGGCACATACAGAAAGTATATGCTGTTCTAAGATTAGAAGTATGTTCTATTAATCTATAATCAGCAGCTCCTAATCTAGGGTGATTATAAAATTCTTTATATTGAGATTTATTTATTAATTCTTGAGGGTGTTCTATTCTAGCACCTATAGCAAAAGGTTTTTGTATTATTCTTACACCTCTTTTATTAAGCATTTTGTAAGTGTCTCTAGCACTATGACCAATAGCTAATATTACATTTTCAGTTTCTATAGTTTCAGTTTCATTTATTACTATAGCTTTTATTTCATTATTTTCTAGAATAATGTCAGTTACTTTAGAATCAAATCTAACTTCTCCTCCAAGTTTTATTATTTCATTTCTTATGTTTTTAACAACACCTTTTAATATATCTGTACCTACATGTGGTTTATGAGAGTATAGTATTTCATCTGGTGCACCAAAGTTTACAAGCTCTTCTAAAACTTTTCTACATCTAATATCTTTTATTCTAGTCGTAAGTTTTCCATCTGAAAAAGTTCCTGCTCCACCTTCTCCAAATTGAACATTTGAATTGTTTTTAAATTTTCTATTTTTCCAAAAATTATCTATATCTTTAGTTCTATTATCAACGTCTAGTCCTCGTTCTAGTAACATAGGTGCATATCCCCTTTGTGCTAAAAGTAGTGCACTAAATAATCCAGCAGGTCCACTACCTATTATTACAGGTCTATTTTTTAGTTTTTCACTACCTACTTCTACACCTATATATCTAGTTTCTTTCACTTTAACTACATCTTTAATCTTCATTTCTAATAACTTGTCTTCATTTTTAACTTCAACATCTACAGTATAAACAAAATCTATTTTACCTCTTTTCCTAGCATCAATAGCTTCTTTATATATGTGATACTTTATAAGTTCATTTTCTTTTATCTTTAATTTTCTTAATACAAGTTTTTTTAATACCGATACATCTTCATCTATTCCTAATTTCAAATTAGATATTCTTATCATTTTATTTCTCCTATCTTTATTATTTGTTATTTATAACACTTAATTTAATGCAATATAAAAGCTAGGATTTTAAACCTAGCTTTCTATAAACATAATATCTATATTCTCTTTTTCTAGATTTTCCTCATAAATTTCATCTAATATAAAATCTTTGATTTCTTCTTTTATTGATGATTTTTCTATATTGCAATTCAAATTAGTAACTAAAGCTAGTGCATCTATTGATTTACCTAATCTTTGTACGTAAGCTGGATTAATTTTAATCATTACTATTTTTAAATCACATACAAATAAGTCTTTATTGCCTAATTCAATTTCATCATCATACTTATATACTTTAAATTCTACTACACCTTCATAAGGTGTTATATTTTCAATTCCTACTAAATTCATATTAGTTAGTCCTTTTTAGTTATAAGACCTCTTATAACCTTCATATTGTTAAATATTTTTTCTAAGAAGTTTTCTGCTTCTTCGTTGTCTAAAAGAGCTATTTCTAATTGTTCATCTTCTGGTATTGAATTTGCCCTACAATATTGTTTAGCTATTTCTATCAATTCATTTTTTGCATCTATAGATAAATTAAATTCTTTATAATCTATTATTATGTATTGTTTAGTTTTTTGAGCTTTACCTTCATTGTAGGCTATCTCTATATGATAAATAACAGCATAAAGATTACTTGGATTTTCTTCTCCCTTATATACAGGTACTGCTGGATTAGATTTTATAAAGCTTGTTGATACTGCTATTGCATTTCCTAAACTAAGACTCATAACTATACCTCTTTCCATACATTTTTTATATTTATTATATTATACATTATTCGCAAATTTTAAAACCTTTTTTTAATAAATTATATTAAATTTAATTTTTTTGTACTTATTTGTATTTTTTTGAGCAAAAATTTAGGAACTATATTTAATATAATTCCTAAATTATTTTATATATGTTTATTTATTCTCTTAAATAAACTTTTTTAATCATACTATATATAAAAATCCATAAATAATTCCTTATAAATTTTTAATGAAATCTAAGATACTTTAAGATCTTTGTATCTTTTTCCTAATGTACTAGGACTTATTTCATATTTTTTAGATATTTGTGCTTGAGTTATATTTTCTCCAGCAACTTTTTTAATATGATATTCAACTGCTGCAGCCCATCCATTTTCAGATCCTTTTACTTCTCCATGAACTTGTTTATACTCATTCCAAAACGCTATGCATGAATCTATATTATCTTTTTCAACATTTTGTCTAAGAGCAGAGCATACTCTACATTCATCTTCATTTGCATCTTCAGATGTTAATGCTACTTCTTGTGCTGCTTTATTCATTTTTTCTTCTTTTTGTTGTTTTAAATATTCAGCTATACTTGGGTCTAATAGTTGTTGCATATATTTATATAATATATGAGTATGATGTATTAAGAAAGTACTCATATCTTTGTATAAATCTTCATATTGATTGAATAAGTTTACTATGTCACTACATATAATATCTTTAACTGCATTAGATATACTTATAGTTACATCTATTAGTATACTTGTATCTTCAACATTAACTATTCTAGCTATCATACAACTTCCTACTTTGAAGTCTTTTAATAAGTTTACATCTTCTGTATAAACTTCTTTTTGTGTTAAACAATCAGTTAATAAAATCTGTCCATCTAACACTTCTTTAACTTCATATATACCTACGTAAGATTCAAATAAATTTCTTAATATTTCTACTTCTTTTGTATTTAAATTATCTCTATTAGCTTCATAGAAGTCAACAGTCATAACTTTTTTACTTTCCATTATATGGTCTTGTACAAAATAAGTATTGAAGAATCTTTCAAACTTTGCATTGATTGATTCATCTTCCACTATGTAAAACATTTCTTTAGCTTTTTCATATTCTTCTTTAAATTTATCTTGTTTTGAATACTCTTGTATTCTTGTATACAATTCTGAATATTGTTTTTGTGAAAGCACAACTTTTCTCCCTGCTCTTTCTGAAACAACATCTTTATTTAAACAACATCTTTTATATTTTCTGCCGCTGCCACAAGGGCATAACTCATTTCTCCCTAACAATGTGACTTTCACTCCTTCATTTTTAAAATTAAATTAAAGTACAATTTATTATTATACCATTTTTTATCCAACGATTCTATAATTATAATATTATTTTATTATTTTTATGTATATTATTAAGCTTTGGTATAACTTTTAAATGCATTATTTATAGATTTTCTATAAGATTAACCTAAATTCCTTTATGTTTTTCTAATTAAGTTCATACTAATTCCCTTAATATGTATCACAAATCGATACTAACATATCAGTTATTTTAATCTTACTCTCTATCCGACTCTAAGCGTCATTACACATTCTATAATATCGACTTTTATCTCATCTTTTATTTCTACATTGTTAGTATTTTTTTTATTAATTTGTATATTTTGTATAGAATTATTTCCTTTTATTTTTTTTATTTCATCATTTAACTTAAGTAAATCTTCTATACTTCCACTTACTTTTAATTCTATATTTGTAAATTCGTTATTATTTTCATCCCACTCTAAAAATTTATTTACATATAATACGTCAATGAATTTACTAAATTCATTTTCTATCTTTAAAACTAAATCATCATTTTCTTTTTTACATTTTGTTTCTTTTTCTTGTTCATTAGTAATTGTTTTTACTTTTTTATTTTCTAAATTATTAATTTCAACTTTAACGGGTCTTATAACAATTTTATTTATAAAAATTCCAATTATTATTATTATAAATACGCCTATAAATTTTTTAGTTATTTTATTAAAATTCATATTTATCACCTAGCTTGATATTTTAATCTAAACATATAATAATTATCTTCTTTTTTTATACCATCTACAGATGCATTTTTAATCAATTCTACGTCTTCAATATCATAAAGTAAATTTAAATCACTACATTTTCCACGCACCTCAATATTTTCATTTGAAAGCTTCATCTCATCTATATTTTCAGAACCAAACATCGAATAAATTAATTTTATATTATTTATATCTACTTCTTTTATTTTTTTAACTTTATCAGTGGTTATGTTTTGAATTTCATTTCTTGCTATTTGGGTTTCTGCTATTTCTGATTTTAATTCTTTTAAATTTGTTAAATGTATTAATAAATTTAAAAATATAAAAACAAAAACACTAAATAAAACTAACTTATTTATAAAATCATATTTATTATCGTCAAGAAAATTTAAAGTTTTATATTTTTTCATTATATTATCATTCCTATGCTGTTTATATAATTTATACTTTTATCTCTTAGTAATTGTTTGTTTTTCATTAATTTTATATTATTATCAATTTCTAATGGTCTTATTTTAAAATCATGACTTAAATAGCTTTTTATAAAAGGATCATTTTTTCCATAGTAATATATAGTTTCAAAATCTTTAATTGAATTTACTACAGATTCATAAGATTGAATAGTTCTAGGAAGCACATGAGATTCGTATATTTTATTTTGTTTTACAATATTTATTATAAATTCTCTATCTTTGCATTCTATAAATATACCTTCTTTTGAAAAATCCTGTATTAAATTTAAACTCAACAATTTTTGTAATATATCGCAATTTACATTTAATATTCTGGTTTTACTTTTTAGCTTTTTTGAAATTTGATCACATAAATTTATTGTTACTTTTTCAATTAATATAACTTGCAAATTCAATTTATTTTTACTTGAATTTATTATCTTATATTTGATAATATAATCATCTATATTTATAGGTGTATATTGTTTAATTTCACATTTTATTATTTTTAATAAGTCCTTTTTATTTTTAATATTTAGTGTTTCAATATTTATAATTACTGTCTTCTCATCTTGAATATTATAGACTATATTTTTATATGATTTTTCTACACCTCGTATTTCTTGTTTTATTATATTTGCTATATAGTCTGACTGTATATTTATATCATTTTGTAATGTGTATTCATTTGGAATTGCTTTTTCTGATGATTTGAATATTGTTATTTCGTTTTTTGATTTTCTTAAAAGAGTTATTTTTATTTGATTATTATTTATTTCAACATTTATTATTTTTTTAATAATATCACTCCTAAATTATTTTACACAATTTCACGTTGTAGTGAAAATTTTTATTTAAGTTTTTAGCTAGGGCTATTTTGTTTTTCTACTTTAGGATAAAATACAACATCCCCTACTTTTACAGTTACTTGGCTATCTTTTTCAATAGCTATTTCAAAATCAGTATCCTTACTTTGAGATTTAGGCACTGTACTTATATACCCATGACCTTGTAAAACTTGAGGAGTAACTTTATCTCCAACTTTTACTTTATTATCATTTAGCGCTAAATTTGTTGCTGTTGCTAAGCTAGATGCTGCTACGTAATCTGAATTAAGCTTCGCATTTTCTTGAACTTGTCCAAATTTCATAAATCCTAAACTTGATAAAATTCCTAATATAGTAACAACTATTACCATTTCAACTAATGTAAATCCAGTCTTTCTTTTTTTATTTTTCATTTTACTCTCCTTATATTTATCGGTTTATATCGAAGTTATTGCATCAAACATAGGTATAACCATAGCAATCATAAATATACCTATAAAAACTCCAACTATTACTATTATTAAAGGTTCTATAATTTTCATAATCTGCTCTATTTTTATATCTAAATCATTACTGCAAAAACTATCAATAGTCTTTAAACTATCATCTAGTTTTCCACTTTCTTCGCCTATATTTATCATAGATATAAATAGCTTAGGAAAGATATTTACTTTCATTAAGGAATCTCCTATGCTGTTTCCTTTTTCGATGTATTCTTTTGATATTAATAATTTTTCATAAATAAATTTATCATCTATTGTTTGTGCAGATATGTCTATCGCTTTTACAATTTGAACACCACTTGCTACTAGCATATTTAGTGCTCTACAAAATCTTGTTGTTATAACTAAATTTGTTATATTTTTTATAAGAGGGATTTTAAATTTAAGGTTATTTTTGAATTTATTTATTTTAGCATTATTTTTTATGAAATGGGTTAATAGAGGTGCCGCTATTAAAATAAATGTTATTATATAAATATATTTAGTTCTTATAAATCTAGATGTTCCTATTAATATTTTGGTCAATAATGGTACTTTTATACCATTACTTATAAATATCATCTCAAAATTAGGTATAACTATTATCATTATAAATAGCATCGATAACATAGATAATATAAGTAGTATTATAGGATATATTAATATTGTTTTAATTTTTGATTTTAACTTATATTCTTTATCGTAATAGTGAGCTAGATTATGCATTACTTTATCTAAATTACCACTAAACTCTCCTGCTTTTATCATACTTATAAAAAATGATGAAAATAAATTTGTTTTTTGAAAGGATTCAGTTATAGAATTTCCTAGCTGAATATGATTTGATATTTGTGATAATATATAGTCTATTTTATTATTAGATTGATTTTTTAATATGTTCATTACTTTTGTAATTTCGCATCCTGATTCTAGCAATATACCCATCTGCCTACATAGAACTCTTAGTTCTTTTTCTTTTATTTTTTTATTAGTAATTTTATTTTTTACTTCTTTGCTACTTACTATTGTCAATTCATTAGTATTTATATAATTATATAAATCTTCTTTAGAGTCTGATTCTATTTTTATTCTTTTCTTTTTTTTATTGTTATCATAAACTACACATTCATAAAAACTCATTCAATAATTCTCCTGTTTATTCTAAATTATCTACCATTATGCATTCTTCTAATGTAGTTATCTTGTTTTCAATTAAATTTTTACTACTCTGTTCAAATGTTATCATTCCATTTCTTTGTGCTATTTCTTTTATCTCTTTAGCTTCTTTCATTTCTCTTATACATTTTTTTATATCTTCATCAATTTCTAACACTTCATATATAGCAGTTCTACCTAAATATCCTTTTCCATTACACTCTTTGCATCCTACAGATAATTTGGTGTTTATATCTCCGTTTCTACTGTCTTTAATAAGAATATCCCTACTGCAATGTGTGCATACTTTTCTTACTAATTTTTGAGATATTATTCCTATGAGAGATGAATTTAATAAATATTGTGGAATTTCCATATCTATCAACCTTACAATAGAAGATATCGCATCACTTGTATGTACAGTACTTATTACTAAATGACCTGTTATAGCCGCTCTTACTGCTATTTTAGCAGTTTCTACATCTCTTATCTCACCTATCATTATAATGTCTGGATCTTGCCTTAATATGGATTTTAGGCCTACTCCAAACCCTAATCCAACCTTATTATTTACTTGAATTTGATTTATTCCTTCTATTTTGTATTCAACAGGGTCTTCTATTGTCATTATGTTTTTGTTTGTATTTTTTAAATCATTTAATATAGAATATACAGTGGTTGTTTTTCCACTACCAGTTGAGCCTGTAACTAACAAAATACCACTTTTTTTATTTATAATATTATTTATTTTATTTGTTGCTTCAATAGAAAAACCTAACTCTTCTTTACTTCTTAAAAATGTATTTCTATTTAATATTCTTAGCACTATTTTTTCTCCATGCATTGTAGGAATGCAAGAAGCTCTAATATCTATTAAGTGTCCATTAATATTTAAATCCGCTCTACCATCTTGAGGCAATCTTTTTTCTGTAATATCCATCTGCATCTCTAATTTTATTACAGAACTTAAGTATTGATATATATCCATTGAAATTTTTGATATTTCATTTAATTCCCCATCTATCCTAAGCCTTATTATTAAATACTCTTCAAATGGCTCTATATGTATATCACTAGCATTTTTAGATACAGCTTCATTTAAAATATTATTGTATAATTTTCTAGCATATCCTTCATCTAACTTGTTGTCCTCTTCATAATATTTTTTTATCTTTGTCCCAATTACTTCTTTATCTTGTTTTTCTAATATAATGTTCATTCCTGTTGCTAACTTCAAATCTCTTATTGCACAGATGTCTTCATTTTCTATCTCTACATGCAGATTATTTTCATTTATTCTAACAGGAAACACATTATATCTTTTAGCTATTTTCTTTGGAATTAATTTAGTTAATACATCGTCTTGTAAAATAATTTTACTCACCCTTTATATATTCTAATTTATTAGGTACATTCATTTTTTGAAGAGTTATATTTTTATCAACTTTAAATTCTACTTTTATAGGATAATTATTCTCTATATTTGTTAAATAATTATTTTTTTTATTTATGTATTTATATAATTTATCATAATCTCCGATAACTTTTATTTCATAAGGTTGTGCAATTGGAACAGAATTTATGTTTATATGATTTCCTGCTAAAACTATTGCTGAATATTGATTAAGTCTTTCTCCATTTATAGATATTAGCTTTGCTCCATTTATTTTAAGTTCATTGATAATGTTAATTAGTATCTTATTATAATCAATTATATTTGCTATATTCCCTGCCTCTTCATTTAAAGCGTCTATATTTATAACTACCCCACTATTAGTAATGTCAGTGTATGATAAGCTTGATTTTAGATTGTCTACTTTTTTTATATTTTTTTCATCTTCATATTTTATTTTTAATTTTTCTAACTCTTTTTCTATGTTTTCTTTTTCTTTGTTTAATTTCTTAATATTTTTATTTGCTATGTATATTTCTTTTTTAATACCTTCATCTTTGCTTATGTACATATCTTTTTTTCTTTCATACTCTCTATTTGTCATTCCAATGAATACACCTAACATAGCACTAGTTATTATTATCAACACATATCTATTTTTCATACCAATATACTCCCTATAAATTTAATTTTAAATATCATTTTATATTCATTCTAAACTTGTACATACTGATTATACTTCATTCTAAACATTTATGCTTTTATTATAGTAAAAAGCTATAGAATTTATGTATGAATTAATACATACTTATTTCTATAGCTTTTACATTTAATAAAATTTATTTTTCATATTTTAAAATTCTTTTTACTAACTCAATTCTTAAATTTTCAATTTCATTAAAGTTCATATTAGGAACATAATATGATTCTATAATATCATGCTTATCTTTAGCTTTTTTTAAGTTTGAAATAGCTATATTTATCAACTCATCAAGTATTTTTTTATCAAATTTTATTTCTTCTTCGTACTTAGATAATTTGTTTATATTTAGATGTTTATTTAAATCAATAGTATTCTGTCCTTCAAATAAGCTACTTGTTGTTATTCCTATATCTAAATCTTTAATTATTATAGTTTCTAGCTTTTCTTTTATAAGAGGACAATGGTATACTTCTACATTCATTCCCTTTTGAACAGCTTTGTCACATATTTTTTGTAGGAATGTAGTTTTTCCTGTTCCAATATCTCCATTTAAATAATAAACTTTAGATACTTCACTAAGGATACTATCAGTTTGATCTATGTGACCTTGTGGAGTTATAGCAGTTCCAAATAAATGTCTTTCTTGTTTGTATATTCCAGTATTACTAGTTTCTTTAAATAAATCATATATAAAATGCTCTGTTAATAAGTTTACTTGACCAAAATCCATACAATCTTTATATTTTTCTTCTATATCCTTATATATAGGCTCTGAAGATTTTAAAAATTTGTATGCTCTTTTAAATGAGTTACCTATGTCTTTTCCGCTTTCTACAATTTCATGTTTATTTTTTTCTAAGTTTTCTAAATTCCAATAATCACCTAAGTTAACTACTTCATCTATAGCTCCTGGATCCTTAGGATCAACTATATGAGGAGCTGTTCCATCTAATAAAACTACACCTAGTTTTTTTATTACAACTCCATCTAGAGAGTCTGGATCTGATGGACAGTGATGTAATTCAACTTCATATCCATTTTCTATAAATTGTCTTACTATTTTCTTCATCAATGACGATTTCCCTACACCTGGACCACCTTTCAAGCAAAAAATTCTATTTACATTAGTTGGAATCATATATTCAAAAAAATTGAATGATCCATTTGCTGTGTTACCACCTGGGAATAAATGTCTAACTTTTTCTTCCATAATTAAAACCCCCTAAGATTTAGCTTCTATCTTATTAAAATATTAATAAGTGGCTGTTTATGTTACTAATATAATGTTTATTTTATGTAAAATTTTAAATTTAATCCATTTATAAAAAAAAGAGTAGTAATTTTGGTAATATACCCAAATTACTACTCTTTTTTACTAATCTACAGTTATTTCATAACCGTGTTCACTATATTGATTTATTACTTCAGCCCAAACTTCTTCTACACCTGTTTTCTTAAGAGAAGATATTGGAATTACTTTCTCATCTTTTTCTAATTGTAATTTTTTCCTTATTATACTTATGTGTTTTTGATATTGACCTCTAGATATTTTATCTGCTTTTGTAGCTATTACTACACAGTTATATCCAAAGTGCTTTATCCATTCATACATCATAACGTCATCATTAGTAGGTTCATGTCTAATGTCTACAAGTAAGAAAATAGCGCATAATTCATCTCTATCTTCTAAATATCTTTCCATTATAGTTCCCCATTTATCTTTTTCAGACTTAGCTATTTTAGCATATCCATAACCTGGAAGATCTGTAAAGAAAAATTCATTATTTATAAGATAGAAATTTATAGTTCTTGTCTTACCTGGAGTTTGACTAGTTCTAGCAAAATTTCTTCTGTTTAATAAAGTATTTACTGTTGATGATTTTCCTACGTTTGATCTACCAACTAAAGCTATTTCTGGTATACCTTCATCTGGGTACTGTGATTTATTTACTGCACTCATTGTTATCTCTGAGCTTCTGATTTTCATTATTTTTCACCATTCCTTAATAGTGCATGTTCTAACACTTGATCCATATGTTCAACAAGCACAAATTCCATTTTTTCTTTTATGTTTTGTGGTATTTCATCTAAATCTACTTCACATTCTTTTGGAAGTAGTATTTTATTTATTCCTATTCTATGTGCTGCTAATAATTTTTCCTTAACTCCACCTACTGCTAATACTCTACCTCTAAGAGTTATTTCTCCCGTCATAGCTATATCATTTGCTACAGGTATATTTGTTAAAGCTGATATAACAGCTAAAGCCATAGTTATACCTGCTGATGGCCCATCTTTTGGAACTGCACCTTCTGGTATATGAATATGGATATCTTTATTTTTGTAAAACTCAGGATCTATATCAAATCTGTCAGCTATTGATCTTATATAAGATATAGCAGTTTGAGCAGATTCTTTCATTACATCTCCTAATTTACCAGTTAAAACAATTTGACCTTTTCCTTTTAAAACATTTACCTCTACAGTTAATGTTTCTCCTCCAACAGATGTCCATGCTAGTCCAGTTACTATTCCAACTTCAGGCTTAGTTCCAGCTGGTTGATGTTTATATCTATTTTTACCTAGATATTCATCTAAGTCTGTTTTAGTTATAACAAGTTCCTCTAAAGAAGGATTTTCTACATACTTCTTAGCAACTTTTCTACATATTTTAGCTAATTTTCTTTCTAAGTTTCTTACTCCAGCTTCTCTAGTATAAGAATCTATTACATCTCTTATAGTGTCATCATCCATTTTTATAAATTCTTCTTTTAATGCATGATCTTTCATTTGCTTTGGAAGTAAGTATTTTTTAGCTATGTTTAATTTTTCTTCTTCTATATATCCTGATACTTCTATTATTTCCATTCTATCTAGTAACGGTCTTGGTATACTACTTAAGCTATTTGCAGTAGTAACAAATAATATCTTAGATAAATCAAAAGGCATTTCTAAGTAGTGATCTACAAAGTCCTTGTTTTGTTCAGGGTCTAGAACCTCTAACATTGCTGAAGATGGGTCTCCCTTATAGTCTGCTGACATCTTATCTATTTCATCTAATAAAAATACTGGATTTTTAGTTTTAGCTT
The DNA here is from genome assembly GCA_947072565.1 of uncultured Peptostreptococcaceae bacterium. Classification (GTDB taxonomy): domain Bacteria; phylum Bacillota; class Clostridia; order Peptostreptococcales; family Peptostreptococcaceae; genus Romboutsia_D. The sequence goes on from CAMTIM010000022.1 coordinate 222,727, forward strand.
CTTTTATTCCATTTACAATTCTTCCTGGAAGAGCTCCTACATAAGTTCTTCTGTGTCCTCTTATCTCAGCTTCATCTCTAACTCCACCTAAAGATATTCTTACAAATTTTCTACCTAAAGAATTTGCTATTGATTTAGCTATTGATGTTTTACCAACACCTGGAGGCCCTACTAAACATATAATTGGTCCTTTTAAAGACTTAGATAATGTTCTTATTGCTAAATACTCTAGTATTCTTTCTTTAACTTTTTCTAATCCATAGTGTTCATCATCTAATATCTCTTTAGCTTTAACTAAATCTAACTTGTCCCTTGTTTCATTGTTCCAAGGCATAGAAAATACTGTGTCTAAATACGATCTACTAACTCCTAAATCAGGAGACATAGGAGATACTCTAGAGAATTTTTCTATTTCCTTAGATATTTTTTCTTTAGTCTCTTTTGGTGCTTTTATCTTTTTAAGCTTTGCTCTATACTCATCAGCTTCAGAATTTATATCTTCTTCTTCACCTAATTCTTTTTGTATAGCTTTTAATTGTTCTCTAAGGTAGTATTCTTTTTGAACTTTATTCATTTGTTTTTTTACTCTTAGAGTTATTTTTTTCTCGATTTTTAATATATCTATTTCTTCTAAAAGAATTGTGTATATAAGTTCTAATCTCTTTTTAATATCAAATTCTTCTAATATATTTTGTTTTTGGTCTGGTTTTAGATATATGTTAGATGCTATAGTGTCTATAAAACGATCCACATTCTCTATTTCTGCTAAAGATACAAGTATTTCTGGCGAAACTCTATTGCCTATGTTTATGTATTCTTCAAATGCATCAAATACGTTTCTTACAAAAGCTTCAACTTCTTTATCTTCATCTTGATTTTCCTCATCAAAAACTATCTCATCTACTACTGCTTGGAAATATCCATCCTCTAATTTTATATCCTTAGCTCTACCTCTTGAAACTCCTTCTACTAATACACGTACTGTTTCTCCTGGTAATTTTATCATCTGCTTAACTTTACAGATTGTCCCAACGTGATAAAAATCCTCTTCTGTGGGTTCATCAACTTCTGCCGCTTTTTGAGAAGTTAAAAATACTAATTCATCCGCTAGCATTGCTTCATCTAAAGCTTTAAGTGAAACTTCTCTGCCTACATCAAAATTTAATATCATATATGGGAATATCGCTAATCCTCTTAGGGGAATTAACGGTAATTCATGTTCTATCTTAGTATAATTTTTGTCCACTAACATCACTCCTTAAAGCGCTAGATTTTACTGCTTTATTTATTATATATTTAAGAAACTTAATTTTCAACATTAATCCAAACTTATGCTTCATTTTACTCTTATTTTATTACATATCCAGAGTTATATTCATTTTTTAATTTTATCTAATTATAATTTCCGTTTATATGACTGAGTAACGCCACCATTTGAAGCTTTAGAATAAGATATGTTTATTATGATATAATAGACATATACTTATATATTTTTAGAAGTTGGGAGGTTTTTTAATGTTAAATTTATTTTTAACTTTCGTAAAGATTGGCACCTTTACATTTGGTGGTGGTTACGCAATGGTTCCTCTAATAGAAAACGAACTTGTTCATAAACAAGAACTTTTAACCTCAGAAGAGTTTATAGATTATTTATCTATAGCCCAAAGCTTTCCCGGTGTTTTAGCTGTTAACATATCTGTTTTATTAGGATATCGCCTTTATAAAATCCCCGGAGTTATAGTTTGCACCTTAGGCTCTATTTTTTCAGCATTTGTAATTGTTTTAGCATTATCGTATTTATACTTTAACAACGGATCTTCGCAATTGCTAAGTGCATTTTTCAAGGGAGTTAGTCCCGTTGTAATTGCTCTATTATTCTATTCTTTCATTAGCATGCTCAACAAACTTCCTAAATCGAAACAAAATATCCTATTATTAATTATATCATTTGTGTCAATTGGACTATTTAAAATAAATCCTATTTACTTAATAATAGCAGGAGGTGTATATAGCCTATGTCAAAAGTAACACTACTTTTTCTTATCTTTTTAAAGATAGGCGCCTTTAGTTTCGGAGGTGGCTATGCTATGCTTCCATTTATTCAACAAGAATTTATAACTAAATATGGATTCATATCAAACCAAGAATTTTTAGATTTATTAGCACTCTCTCAATCTACTCCTGGACCAGTAGCTATCAATTGTGCTACATTTGTTGGTTTCAAAGTTGCCGGCGTATTAGGTTCTATATCTGCTTCAATCGGTGTTATAGTTTTTTCAGTAATAGGACTTACTCTAGTATCAAAATTATTCGATAAATTTAAAGATAATGCTAAAATAGAAAATCTGCTTAAGGTCCTTAGACCTATAACGCTTGGATTTATATTATCGGCTGCATTTTCATCAACTTTAGACATATCGTGGAATTTGTATGAAATATTAGCTTTCGTGTCTGCTTTTTATCTATTATATACAAAAAAAGTAGGCTCTATTTCTATAATTTTTATTTACGGTATTTTCGGTTTAATATTTTTACGTTAGTTAAATAATACAATTAAAAAAGGAGCTGCAAAAGCTCCTTTCTTTTATTATGCACTTTCTTCTTGATCTTTAAGTACTATAACTGGTTGTGCCCCTTCATCAACAGCTTCTTTTGTTACTATAACTTTTTTAACGTCATCTCTAGATGGAACTTCAAACATACTTTCCATCATCGTATTTTCAACTATACTTCTAAGTCCTCTTGCTCCTGTGTTTCTCTCTATAGCTTTTTTAGCTATAGCACGAAGAGCATCTTCTTCGAATTCTAGTGTAACATCATCTAGTTCTAGTAATTTCTTGTACTGTTTAACTAGAGCATTTTTAGGTTCTTTTAATATTCTCATTAGAGCATCTTCATCTAATAATTCTAAAGTTGCTACAACTGGAATTCTTCCTATGAATTCTGGTATTATACCAAATTTCAGTAAATCCTCTGGAAGAACTCGAGCGTATACTTTACCTAAATTCATTTCTTTTTTACTTTCTATTTTTCCACCAAATCCAAGTGTTTTTTCTGTACCACGTCTTTGGATTATTTTCTCTATTCCATCGAAAGCTCCTCCTAATATAAATAATATATTAGTAGTATCAATCTTTAAGAATTCTTGGTGAGGATGTTTTCTTCCACCTTGTGGTGGAACATTAGCAGTTGTTCCTTCTAATATTTTTAGAAGCGCTTGCTGAACACCTTCTCCACTAACATCTCTTGTTATAGATGGATTTTCTGATTTTCTAGCAATCTTATCTATCTCATCTATATATATTATACCTCTCTCGGCTTTTTCTATATCAAAATCAGCAGCTTGAATAAGTTTTAAAAGAATGTTTTCTACGTCTTCTCCAACATATCCTGCCTCTGTTAGTGATGTAGCATCTGCCATTGCAAAAGGAACATTAAGAGTTTTAGCTAAAGTTTGAGCTAATAAAGTTTTACCTGAACCTGTTGGTCCTAGTAAAAGTATATTACTCTTTTGAATTTCTATATCTTTAGTAGTAACTTTTTTGTTATATATTCTTTTGTAGTGATTATATACAGCAACTGATAAAGTTTTCTTAGCTTTTTCCTGTCCTATTACATAATCATTCAAGATATCCATCATTTCCTTTGGTTTTGGTAATGATGTAGTATCCTCTTCAATAGTTTCATCTACTTCTTCTTGGATTATTTCATCACAAAGTTCAACACATTCATCGCATATATATACATTTGGTCCTGCAATTAATCGTCTAACTTGTTCTTGGTTTTTACCGCAGAATGAACATTTTAACTGTCTTTTTTCTTCGTATTTTGACATATTAAGCACCTCTTCCTATCTACGGTCTTTTTGCAATTACTTCATCGATTAAGCCATATGCTTTAGCTTCACTTGCATCCATAAAGTTATCACGTTCAGTGTCCATTTGAATTTTTTCTAATGGTTGACCAGTTCTCTCTGATAATATCTTATTTAAAGTTTCCTTCATTTTTATTATTCGTTTAGCATGTATTTCTATATCTGTTGCTTGACCTTTAGTTCCACCTAATGGTTGATGTATCATTATCTCACTGTTTGGTAAAGCAAATCTCTTTCCTTTTTCTCCTGCTGATAATAAAAATGCTCCCATAGATGCAGCCATTCCTATACATATAGTACATACATCTGGCTTTATATATTGCATTGTATCATAAATAGCCATTCCAGCCGTTATGCTTCCACCAGGTGAATTTATATATAAGTGTATATCCTTATCTGGATCGTCAGCTTCTAAAAATAATAACTGAGCAACTATAAGTCCAGATGTGACGTCATTTACTTCATCTCCTAGAAATATTATTCTATCTTTTAATAATCTAGAATATATATCGTACGATCTTTCTCCTCTTCCTGTTTGTTCAACTACTACAGGTACTAATGCCATGGATCATACCCCCTCTATATCTTCTATTTTTTATATATAATTTACAGTAGCCTAAATAGGCTACTGTAAAAAATTAAGCTATTATTGCGTTTTCAACTAATAAGTCTATAGTTTTTCTTATTTTTATTTGATTTTTTATGTCTTCTATATCACTTTCTCTTAAAGAAGCTTTTAATTTTTCTACTTCCATATTGTACATAGATGACATTTTTTCTAATTCAGCACTGAAATCTTCATCACTAGAATCTATTTTTTCTGCATCAGCTATAGCTTCTAATACTAAAGAAGATTTTACTAATTTAGCTGCATCAGCTTTTCTTTCTTCTCTTAATTCAGCTATATCTCTTCCTGTCATTTCTAATAATTGTTGTAAGTTTAATCCTTGATATTGTAATTGGTAGTTAAGTTCCATTAACATGTTGTCTATTTGTTGTTGTATCATAGACTCTGGAGCTTCTACTTCTGTATTAGCAGCAACTTTTTCAACTATCGTGTTTCTCATTTGAGCTTCTGAAGAATTTTTAGCTTCTTCTTCTAACTTAGCTCTAACATCAGCTCTTAACTCTGCTAATGTATCAAATTCACTTGCATCTTTAGCAAATTCATCATCTAATTCTGGTAATTCTTTTACCTTTACATCATTTACTTTTACATTAAATACTACTGGCTTTCCAGCTAAGTTTTCTGCATGGTATTCAGCTGGGAAAGTAACGTTAACTTCTACTTCTTCTCCTGCTTTTTTACCTATTAATTGCTCTTCAAATCCTGGTATGAAAGTGTTTGATCCTATAACTAAGTTATGGTTCTCACCTTTTCCACCTTCAAAAGCAACTCCGCTTTCAAATCCTTCAAAGTCTATTACAGCTGTGTTTCCATTTTCTATTGCTTTATCTTCAACACTTACTAATCTAGCATTTTTGTTTAACATTTCATCTAAACTTACTTCTACTTCTGTTTCAGTTACATTATTGTCAATTTTAGCTATTTCTATACCTTTGTAAGCTCCTAATTCGAATTCTGGTTTAACTTCAACGTTAACAACCATAACTAATCCGTTATCTTGGCTTATTTCTTCAACATCTAAATCTGGTCTATCTATTGGATCTATGTTTAATTCCTTTATAGCATTTGGATAAACTTCTGGGAATAATATTTCTATAGCATCGTTATAGAATATTCCTTTTCCGTATTGAGTTTCTATAACAACCTTAGGTGCTTTACCTTTTCTAAATCCTGGTATGTTGTATTTACCCTTGTTCTTGTTGTATGATTTTGTTACTGCTGCTTCAAATTTATTATTATCTACAGTTATTTTTAAAGTAACTTTGTTGCCTTCTTTTTTAATTAATTCTGCTTTCATTAATTTAATCCTCCTATATCGTTATGTATAATTTGTATGTGGAATCAATATCCATCGTACTCTAGTTCAACTCTTTAATTATAGCACATAAGTTTTTTTATTTACAAGTATTCCCTTGATTTATAAAGCTTAGCTTTACTTCTTATTAGCATATATTAAATTTTGATTTCTTGCGTTTGTACTTTTCCATTTTCTATATCTAATATAACAAAACTTCTATATGATACTTCTCTTGGAAGTGATACACTTCCAGGATTTAAATATAGTATTTCATCTCTTTGTATACATAAAGGAATATGAGTATGACCAAATACAACTAAGTCTGCATTTATAGACTTTGCTTTAGATTCTAGCATATCTATTCCATATTTAACACAATATTTATCTCCATGACATAAAAATATAGTTTTATCTTCTACTTCAAAGACTAATTCTTCTTCTACATTTTCAAAATCACAGTTCCCTCTTACCGCCATAACAGGTACATTTGTCAAAGTGTATATATACTTTGAATCAAGAAAATTATCCCCTGCATGAATTATTAAATCGCATTCTTTTAAATATGGTATAGTTTTATCAATAAACTTTTTCATTCTATGAGTGTCGCTTACTACACCTATTTTCATTATCTCACTACCCTTTTATTAAACTCGCTTTTCATTAATTTTAGTGAATTAGATCTGTGGCTTATACTATTTTTTATAGTAGCTGGCATTTCTGCAAAAGTCTTATTATATCCATTAACTATAAATAATGAATCATATCCAAATCCATTTTTACCTTTTTCCTCAAATCCTATAGTTCCTTCACAAGTTCCTCTAACTACAAATTCTTTTCCATCAGGGAACACTACAGCTATAGCTGAAACAAATCTTGCAGTTCTTTGACTTGCAGGAATGTTCACTAAAGACTTAATTAACTTTTGTCTATTTTCTTCATCAGTAGCATTTTCTCCTGCAAATCTAGCAGAATAAACACCTGGTTTTTTTCCTATAGCATCAACTTCTAACCCTGAATCATCTGATATTGCTATCATTTTAGTCATTTTTGCTATTGTTCTAGCTTTTATTAAAGCATTATGCTCAAATGTTTTTCCATCTTCAACTATTTCTATTCCACCTAAATCTACATCTTTTAATGAGTATATATTATAATCAAAGTCTTCTAATATTGCCCCAATTTCTTCTAATTTATGAGCATTATTAGTAGCTATAACTACTTCATCACCATATTCCATTCCTAATATTTCATCTGCTATTTCACCTAGAGCTGCTCTTTGAGCCTTTATTAATTCTTTATTCCCCTTTTCTCCAAGTTCTAACAATGCATTTAAATCAGTTCTTGAGAATGGACGTTCTTCACCAGTTCCTTGAACCTCAACAAATTCACCTTTGTCTGTCATTATTATATTCATATCAACCTGTGCATTAGAATCTTCTTCATAACATAAATCTAGAACATGTTCTTGATTAACTATTCCTACACTTATAGCTGATACAAAGTTTCTTACAGGTATTTCTTTTATTGACTTAGATTTATGTAATTTATTTAAAGCATCTACAACTGCTACAAATGCACCTGTTATAGAAGCTGTTCTAGTACCGCCGTCTGCTTGGATTACATCACAATCTATCCAAATAGTTCTTTCACCTAATTTTTTTAAATCTATTACAGATCTTATTGATCTTCCTATTAATCTTTGAATTTCTTGAGTTCTTCCATCAACTTTACCTCTTGATGATTCTCTTATTTTTCTTTGGTGAGTAGATCTTGGAAGCATTGAATATTCTGCATTTATCCACCCAGTTCCACTGTGTCTTAAAAATGGAGGTACTTTATCTTCTACTGATGCCGTACATATAACTTTTGTTTCTCCCATTTCTATTAGTACAGACCCTTCTGCATATCTTGTATAATCTCTTGTTATTTTTATATCTCTTATTTGGTCATTTTTTCTATCATCAATTCTAGCCATTTTTTATACCTCTCTTGAGTCTTTTTGTTTTGAGATTTTCATTCGTTCAAATTTCTTTATATATTAATAATATTAACATATATTTGAAGTAATTTTCTACTATTAACACTATCTTTATCTTTTGTAATATCACCAATTTTATATCAAATATATCATATTAATCCAAATATCATCATATTATTATGTTTATTCTTTTTAAAGCAGTTCATTTTGAACGTCTTCTTTTGATTCTAAGTTTGTAAGTTTAATAAATACATCCTCATCAACAACTTTTACACCTAGATCATTTGCCTTAGTAAGTTTAGATCCTGCTTCTTCTCCTGCTAATACAAATGTTGTAGATTTACTAACACTTGCAGTTGCCTTACCTCCTCTTGCTTCTATCATTTCTTTTGCATCATTTCTTTTTAGAGTTGGCAAAGTTCCTGTTAAAACTATCTTCATACCTTCAAATATTTTAGGTATACTAGCATTTTCATCTACTATTACTTTAGTGTTAACGCCTGCATTTTTAAGTTTTTCTATGACATTAATGTTTTTTTCTTCTTTAAAGAATTGTATTACGCTATTTGCCATAATTTCTCCAAATTCTTCTAATTCGATTAATTTTTCATTACTTGCATTTATTATTTCATCTATATCTTTGAAATTAGCTGCTAATATTTTTGCACCTTTTACACCTACAAATTTAATTCCTAGTCCATTTATAAGTCTCCATAAATCGTTATTCTTAGATTTTTCAATTGAATTAACTAAATTAGTAGCTGATTTATCACCCATTCTCTCTAGGTTTATAACATCTTCTTTTTTTATGTTATATAAGTCAGCAATATCTTCTATTATTTTTTCGTTTAATAAAAGCGTTATTATCGATTCTCCCAATCCATCTATGTTCATAGCATCCCTAGATACAAAATGAATTATTCCTCTTCTTATTTGTGCAGGGCAAGACATATTTATACATTTTACAGCTGCTTCTCCATCTAGTCTTACAGTAGGCTCATTACATACAGGACATTCTTTTGGCATTTCAAAGTCTATTTCTTCTCCACTACGTTCTTCTTTTATAACTTCTATAACTTGTGGTATTATATCTCCTGCTTTTTGAACTAATACAGTGTCATTTATTTTAATATCTTTTTCTTTTATGTAATCTTCATTATGTAGTGTAGCTCTACTTACACTTGTTCCAGCTAGTCTAACTGGTTCTAAAACTGCTGTAGGTGTTATGTTTCCCGTTCTTCCTACTTCTACTATAATATCTATTATTTTTGTTTTTTTTCTTTCTGCCGGGAATTTATATGCAATTGCCCATCTAGGACTTTTTGCAGTATATCCCATAGACTCTCTTTGAGATAAGTTATTTACTTTTATTACCATACCATCTATTTCAAAATCTAGTTTTTCTCTGTTTTCTGTCCAATAATTTATAAAATCAATAACATCTTCTATTTTATTGCAAACTTTGTAATTAGGGCTAACTGCAAAACCTAAGTTCTTTAAAAACTCTAATGATTCGCTATGACTTTTAAATTCTATATTTTCACCATGTTCAAGGTTAAACACAAATATATCTAAAGGTCTTTTAGATGTTAGTTTAGAATCAAGTTGTCTTAGTGATCCTGCTGCAAGATTTCTTGGGTTGGCAAATAATTGTAGTCCTAGTTCTTCTTGCTTTTCATTTACGTTTTTGAAGTTTTGTTTTGATATATAAACTTCTCCTCTTACTACTATTTCATTATCTTCATCTATTTTTAAAGGTATGCTCTTTACAGTCATTAAATTTTGAGAAACATCTTCTCCAACAACTCCATCACCTCTCGTAGCTCCTTTTTCAAAAATCCCATCATTATATGTAAGCCCAACTGACAATCCATCTATTTTGAATTCTACTACGTATTCGACTTCTCCACTTACACTATCCCTTACTCTTTTATCAAAATCTTTTAAATCTTGATTTGAGTAAGCATTTGATAAACTTAGCATAGGTATTTTATGTATAATTTGTTCGAATTTATCTAAAGGTTTCCCCCCAACTCTACTAGTTGGTGAGTCAATTCTTTTTAAGTTAGGATTTTCTTGTTCTAAATTTATTAACTCTTTCATCAAATTATCATATTCGTAATCCGATAGCTCTGGAGTATCTTGATTATAATATTTTTCATTGTGGTAATTTATTAAATCTATTAATTCATTTATCCTTTTTTCTATAGCCATTTTTGTATCACCTCTTATGAAAATTTCTCTTTTTTAGTATTGCCTTTTTATGACTTTAATATATTTAAGTATATCATTTTAATATTATTATTGTTAAAATTTTTGCATTATAATCTAAACCTAAAAATGTCACGATATCGTGACATTTTTTTAATCTATACTTCTAATATCCTTTATAAATATCCATAATATTGTTTATTGGCTCTTTATTTATATATTTTCTAAGGTTATTAAAAATCATATCAAAATTTCTGTCGTTGTTTTTGTCACTTACCCAAGAGTTATGAGGTGTTACAGTAACATTGTCAAAACTCCATAGTTTATTGTCTTCACTTAGTGGCTCATTTTGGAAAACATCCAATGCTACACCTCTAAATTTACTTATACAACTTATTAAATCTTCTTCATTTAAAATGTTTCCTCTACCAACATTTATAAAAACTGATTTATCTTTCATAATATTAAATTTATCTTTATTTATTATGCCAATAGTCTCTTTGGTTGCAGGTATTGTACATATAACTACATCACATTCTTTAAATACAGTATCCATTTGTAGTGTAGAAAAACATTTATCAAAATATTCTCTATCGCTACCATTTGTATTTACACCCCATATTTCTACATCAAAAGCTTTTAATCTTTTAGCTCCTTGTGTAGCTATAGTTCCAGTTCCAATAAAACCTATTTTTTTACCAGTCATTTCACTTATTTCAAAATTCATCTTCCATTTTTTGTCCTGTTGTTGCTCATAAAATTTTTTGCTATTTTTATATATTTGTAAAATATACATTACTATCCATTCACTAATAGGAACACTATATCCACCTTTATTGTTAGCTATTAATATGTCTCTTTCTAATAGTTTTTCTTTTGGTATTTGGTCTACTCCTACACTAGTTGTTTGAATGTACTTTAGCTTACCCATTTTAGAGATGTCTAACGTATTGAAAGGATTATATGTTACTAATATGTCTGCATCGTCTGTATCAGCGTTATTTGATACTTTATTTTCATGATAATAAGTAACTTCGTAACCTAAATCCCTTATTTTTTGAAATTTATCTTCCCCATAATTCATAGTAAACAAAACTTTCATATTTTACCCCCATTGTATTTAGTATTTATATAATAAGTATAATGTAGGCAACTTAAAAAGTCCTTCAAAATTTGAAGGACTTAATCTATTTTAAAATAAATGTATAAGAGACTATGATGTTGAAAACAATGAGGTGTGTTATACATTTATTTAATAATATTGTAACCATTTTTAAGTTCTTTATTTATAATATGGTTATATTTATATAGTAATATATGCCATTTAATTTTATTTTTTAATAAGTTTTGCTACACACTCAACGTGCATTGTGTGAGGGAACATATCTACTGGTTGTATTTCACTACACTGATATCCTCTTTCGTCTAAATAAGCTAAATCTCTTGCTAATGTAGCTGGGTTACAAGAAACATAAACAACTCTATCAGGTGCCATAGAGACTATAGTATCTAATACTTTTTCGTCGCATCCTTTTCTAGGAGGATCTACTACCACCACGTTAGCAGTTTTACCTTCCTTATACATCTTAGGAACAACTTCTTCAGCTTCTCCTACATAAAACTCTACATTATCTAAATTATTTAGCTTAGCGTTTCTTTTAGCGTCCGTTATAGCATCTTCAACTATTTCTATCCCATAAACTTTTTTAGCTTTTTGTGCTAAGAATAAAGATATTGTTCCTATACCACAATAAATATCAAATACAGTATCATTCTCTTTTAAATCTGCATATTCTAGTGCTTTATTATATAATACTTCAGTCTGTACAGGGTTAACTTGGAAGAATGATAGCGGAGATATTTCAAATACTAAATCTCCTATATAGTCATTTATCTTTCCATCACCATATATTACTCTATTTTCTCTACCTAATATAACGTTAGTTCTCGCTCTATTAACATTAACTACTAATGTTTTAAATCCGGGTACATTCTCTTCTAATACAGATGCTAGTTCATTTAAGTATGGTAATTTTTTTCCGTTTGCAACTAATACTACCATAACTTCATTAGTAGTAAAACCAACTTTAGTAACTAGATGTCTTAAAACACCTGTATGTGATTTTTCATCGTAAATGCTTACACCATAAGCATTTATATATGTTTTTATTATTTTCATTATTTTATCATTTACATCATGTTGAATTACACATTTGTCCATAGATATAATGTCATGACTTTTTTTCTTATAAAAACCTATTGCCGGTGCATTATTTAATTTTTGTATAGGAAATTGAGCTTTATTTCTGTATCTGCAAGGCTCATCCATTCCAATTGTATTATATACCTTAACATTTTCTATTTTTCCGATTCTACTTATAACTTGCTTTACTTCATTTGTTTTTATATCTAATTGCTTTTGGTAATCTAGTTCTTGTACCTGACATCCTCCGCAGTCTTTAAGAGAGTCATTACATATTCTATCAACTCTAAAAGGTGATTTCTCAACTATTTCAACTATGTCGCCTACGGCATAGTTTTTCTTAGACTTATTTATTTTAACTTTTACTTTGTCTTGTATTAATCCGCCCTCTACGAAGACTGTAAAACCATTATATTTGCCTATTCCAACTCCGCCTTGACCTATGTCAACTATATCTACAACATACTCTTCATTTTTTGATAACATTAAGGTATCCTCCGTCCGTGTATTTTTACAAGCCTCAAGAGTTTATTTTACCAAAAAAATAGAGGCTTAGAAAGCCCCTATATAAATAAATCTTTACTTTTGTATCCTCTATACAGTTGTAATCCAGCAAAAACTAACAATATGCATCCAAATAATGGTCCTATATATACTAATTTTTCTGCTAAGCCTTGACCTACTCCACTATCTACAATCGCCGCTACAGCTCCTGTATAGTCGTTTTTTGCATTTAATCCATATCTTATCCATGTAAAAGATGTCATAAGTGCAACCGGAACCAAACTCATCGTAAGATAAAATCCACTTATTGATCTTTTCTTTACTCCCCTTAATCCTAAATATATTGGTAGGAAGAATAATACTGGTAATATAAACCCATAAAATTGAGGTGATAATGCTAAAAATAAAATAGCACAAAATAAAAAGCTGGTTATGTATTTTCTTAAATAATTTGTTTTTCCTTCAAAGTCAAACAATGATGCTTTTAAATACCTTATATATACCTCTATACTCGTTTCTAACTTATGTCTATCCTTTGACGTCTTAATTTCCTTTATAAGCTCCATTCCCTTTGAATTTAATTGATTATACTGCTTTTTCATATCTTCTGATATATCTATTTTTTTGTAGTTATCATATGCTTTGTCTATTTGTGAAATGTATTTTTGTTTTTTAGTACTTTTTATGTTTTTCATCCTATTTATTTCTAATTTTAATTGTTTCATTGTCACCATAACCAAATTTGCATTCACCCAAAAACCCCCTTCGAATATATGTTGTTTTAGTACATAACATTTTGTCACAAAATCTAATAAGCTTTTATTTATATATATGTCAATGTTACTAAAAAAACCCTACTTTAATTGTAAGTAGGGTTTTTTGTTGATATTACCTATTATCCTTTACAATCTTGTTCATCGTTATCCCTATACAAGTAAATATACTCACCCATATAGCACCCATAAATACCCATGCAGCACTTGTCATGTTATCATCCTCCTATTTTATATGGAGCTTTTTATTTTCTTATTCTTTAACTTCGTTACTATCTATTTCATCTTTGTACTTGTTCTTAATAGATTTATATGATTGTATAAATCCTATTAATAATACCCCAAATACAACAGCTCTAGCTAAGTTAACCCAGATCGCAAACTCTGGTATTTCAGATATATAACTAGGAACTACTTTAAAGTTTCCAGCTATCCAATAATCTCTTGTAAAGAATACCAAGAAAGTTATTATCGTTACAGGTGTTAAGAATTGATGGAACAATCTAAAGAACCATTTAGGAACTTTCCATAATCCACCTCTGTTCATTTCATCAAGTGCTCTATCTTTAACACACCATCCAATTACTATTATCTCTATCAATCCAAGTACTATTAGTAAATAGTTACCTATCCAGTTATCAACTTCTGTAAAGTAAACTAAATTAGCACTTTGAGTTAATATTGATTCTAATGCTATAGGTAGACCAACTATTAAATATCCAACAAATACTATCCAAGCACCTTTTTTTCTTTCTATTCCAGCATCTTCTTCTAACAATGCAACTAAATAGTTATACATCGCTATTGCAGATGTTATACCAGCAAAGAATAATAATAAGAACCACATAGCTCCAAATATTCCTCCACCAGTCATAGTACTAAATACATTAGGTAGTGCCATAAACGCTAAACCTATGCTTCCTTTGATACCTTCTGGTCCTAAGAACGCATATGCTATTGGAATAACTGCTGTCCCACCTAATATAACTTCTGCAAACTCATTTAATGATATTGTAGCAACAGAAGCTGTAACTATATCTTCATCTGGTTGTAAGTATGAAGCATAATTGTGTATTATACCCATTCCTAAAGATAGTGTGAAGAATATTTGCCCTGCTGCAGCTATTGCAGATTGCCAAGATAATTGACTAAAATCTGGATTCCATATAAAGTTAAGACCTGCTAGAGAGCTCCAATCTGGCTGAACAGGTGCTCCTAGAGTCAATGCTCTAATGCCTAAGATTATACCGAATACATAAAGTACTGGCATCATTATTTTAGCCCAAGATTCTATACCCTTTTGTATTCCTTTCATTACGGCTAGTGCTAAGAAAAGTAATGATATAACCCAGAATACTAAATTTTTAGGGTCTTGAATATAACTAGCAAAGAATCCTCCTGGGTCAGCGTTATACCCTCCAGTTAATGAATTGAATGCAAACCCTAATGACCATCCTATAATATGGTTATAATAGGAGTTAACCAAAATTGTAACCCCAAATGCTATCATTCCACATAAAGCTCCAACTATAATTGCCTTTTTCGGTTTCATTGCTTGTTTTGCTTGTAAGTACATCATCGGTCCTAGTGTTCCATGACCATATTTACCTCCATAACGTCCTATACTCCATTCCACCAACATTACGGGTATACCTATAACTATTAGTGCAAAAAAGTATGGTATCATGAATGCTCCTCCACCATTTGAAGCAGCTACATACGGGAATCTCCAAAAGTTACCTAATCCAACGGCATTTCCTGCCATTGCTAGTATAAGACCAATTTTAGAACCCCAATTTTCTCTACTTTCACTCATTAGCAATCCCCCCTTTTTTTATAATTATGTTGATTTAAGTATAATTATGCATGTACTAGTCGCATTATTTTTACTGAATTTTCTGAACAATGCAAACACAAAAAAGCCACTAAGTTTTTTAATTTGCTTAGTGGCTTTTTTTAATTTATATATTATATTTTTAAATCCAAGATTAAATATTATAAAACTCTAGTTGATCCTCTGTATACTACACCTCTTGAAGCATCTACAGTTACAACTTCTCCATCTTGAACTAAATTGATCATATTCTTAGCTGATAGTACAACTGGCTTGTCTAAGTTCAATCCTACTATTGCAGCATGAGAAGTCATTCCGCCTTCTTCAACTATTATAGCAGATGCTTTTTCTATGCAAGAATTCATTTCTATATCTGTCATAGTTGTAACTAAAACATCTCCATCATTGAAATCATTGAAATCATCACCATTTTTAATTATGCGAACTTTACCTTCTACTGTTTTGTTTCCTACTCCGATACCTTGAACTATTTCTTCGCTTATAACATGAACTTTTATTAAGTTTGTAGTTCCGCTTACTCCAACTGGTACTCCAGCAGTTATAACTACTAACTCTCCATTATTTATATAATTAGCATTTCTAGCAGCCTCTATAGAGTTTTCTATTACCTCATCAGTATTTTTTGAATCTGAAGATTTTATAGAGTATACTCCCCAAGTAAGAGCTAGTCTTCTCATTATTTTATCATCATTAGTAGTAGCTATTATTGGACACTTAGGTCTTAACTTAGATACCATTCTTGCAGTATGTCCTGAAGAAGTAGAAGTTATTATAGCTGATGCATTTAAATCTACAGCTGTAGTACATGTTGCATGACTTATTGCGTCTGTTACAGTCGAATTATTCATTGCATTTTGCTTTAATAGATTATCATAGTCTAATGTTTCTTCTGTTCTCTTTGCGATTGTTGCCATTGTTTTTACAGCTTCTACTGGATATTTACCTGCAGCAGTTTCTCCAGATAACATTATTGCATCTGTTCCATCATATATAGCATTTGCAACATCTGTAACTTCTGCTCTTGTAGGTCTTGGATTTCTCATCATAGAATCAAGCATTTGAGTTGCAGTTATTACTGGTTTTCCTAATTCATTACATCTTTTTATCATCATTTTTTGAACTACTGGTATATCTTCTGTTGGTATTTCAACCCCTAAGTCACCTCTAGCAACCATTATACCGTCAGATACTTTTAATATTTCATCTAAATTATCTACACCTTCTTGGTTTTCTATTTTAGATATTATTTGTATATCTGTAGCATTATTTTTTTCAAGTATTTCTCTTATAGCTAATACATCTGATGCTTTTCTAACAAATGATGCTGCTATGTAATCTATACCTTGTGCTATACCAAATTCTATATCACTTGTATCTTTTTCAGTTATAGCTGGTAAGTTTATTTTTACTCCTGGTACGTTTACTCCCTTATGATTCTTAACTATACCTGAGTTTTCAACTACACAAACTATATCGTCCCCATTTATTTCCTTAACTCTTAATCCAACTAAACCATCATCTATTAATATAGTGTCTCCTGCTACAACATCTTTTGAAAGATCTTTGTAACTTACTGTACATATTTCTTTAGTTCCTATAACGTCTTTCATAGTTACAGTAAATGTTTGACCTTCTTCTAATAAAACTTCTGGATCAGCAAAATTTCCTGTTCTTATTTCTGGACCTTTAGTATCTAATAAAAGAGCTACTGGTTGATTTAACTTTTCTCTAACACTTTTGGCCATATCTAATCTACCTTTGTGTTCTTCATGAGACCCATGTGAGAAGTTGAATCTGCATACATTTAAACCATTCTCAACAAGTTGAGTTAATATTTCCTCTTTCTGTGATGCTGGCCCTAATGTACAAACTATTTTAGTTCTTTTCATATTTTTTAACATATATATTCCTCCTATATTATATAGATAGTATTTTAACCATTTCATAAGTATCTTTATCAAATGCTCTAGTCATTGATAAAGCTTCGTTTATTTCCATATCAATTATCTTGTTGTCTTTAATACCTACTACTCTAGCAGCTTTTCCATCTAATAATAGCTCCACTGCTCTTACTCCCATTCTACTAGCTAAAATTCTATCAAATGCAGTTGGACTTCCACCTCTTTGGACATGTCCTAGTACAGTAACTCTTAAATCAGCTTGAGTTTCTTTAACTATTTCTTTGCCTAAGTCTTGTGCGTTTCCTACACCTTCAGCTAATACTATTATGCTGTGTCTTTTACCTCTTTTTTGTGTTGTTTTTAGTGTGTTACATACTTCTTCTACTTTAAAATCAACTTCTGGAACTATTATAGTTTCCGCTCCTCCTGCAAGACCTGAATATAAAGCTAAATCTCCACAGTGTCTCCCCATTACTTCAACAATGTTAACCCTTTCATGAGAAGACGAAGTATCTCTGATTTTACCTATTGCATCTATTATAGTGTTCATTGTTGTATCAAATCCTATAGTGTAGTCAGTATAAGCTAAATCGTTATCTATAGTACCTGGTATACCTATAGCTGGGAATCCTAATTCACTTAATTTTTGAGCACCATTAAATGATCCATCTCCTCCTATAACAACTAAACAGTCTATACCATACTTTTTTAATACTTCTACTCCTACTAATCTACCTTCTGGTGTTTTAAATTCTTCACATCTAGAAGATTTTAGTATAGTTCCACCTCTATGTATAATATCTCCAACAGAAGATAGATTCATTTCCTGAATGTCTTCTTCTATTAATCCTTTATATCCTCTATTAATCCCGTATACCTTGCATCCATAGTATATTGCAGACCTTACAACAGCTCTTATGGCTGCATTCATTCCTGGAGCATCTCCTCCACTTGTCAGTATGCCTATAGTTTTCATAGTGTTACCTCCTATTTATCTATATTTGACATCATTGGGACAGTATAAGTCCCTATGATGTTTTTTCATCCCATCAAAGTTAAAAAAATTAGAACTACTAAAATGTCCATTTTCTGATATTATACCACAATATGAGCTATTTTTTTCATAATATTTTAATTTTAATATTCTAATCTTTTTATTTTTAATGTTTTAATTTTTTACTTTTATATTTTGCTTAGGCAATATTTCTTCTAATTCTAAAATCAATTTATTTGTTATTTCTACATTTAATCCATTCCATTTATAAAGCTGTTTAGCATCTTCTGAATATAAAAATACATTTTCTTTTCCTAAATGTTGTTTTGCTATTTCTACTATTTTATCAGTCAGCTGTTTATTGTTAAAACTATCTACTTTTAAGTATAACCCAGTTTTAGTGTTATTATTATAATTAGAATTATTATTAGTATTATAATTATACTTTGATTTATTTTGTTCAAATTTAGATGAATTATTTATATCTTTAATTTCTCTAGCTATAAGTTTTGCATTTTCATCTTCTTTTATACTTAATGAACCTTTTATATATATAATATTATCTTCATTTAAAATATGATTATACTTTTGCAATAATTGAGGAAATACTATTATTTCTATAGTTCCATATAAATCTTCAAGTTCTATAAACGCCATTATATCATTTCTTTTAGTAGTTTTTATAGTTTTATTTACTATCATTCCACCCATTATAACTTCTGTTTCATCTAGTGCTACATAACTTTGTGGATCTTCTTTTAAAGAATTTAGTCTACCATTATCCATAGAAGTATTTCTTTGTATTTCTTTTTCAAATTCTGCTAATGGATGCCCACTTACATACATTCCTAATACTTCTTTTTCTAAGCTAAGTCTTTCTCTTTCTTCATACTCTTTTAGTTTAGGAATTTTACTAACCTCTTGTATTTGACTAGTTTCTTCTGCCCCTGAGAAAACATCAAATAAAGATATCTGACCTTGTACATTCTTTTTCCTATCCATAGCTATGCTATCTAGCAAGTTTTCATATCCACACATTAAACTAGCTCTATTTTCACTTATTTCGTCAAATGCACCACACTTAATTAAACTCTCTATAACTCTTTTATTCGTATCTTTTGAATCTAATCTTTTTGCTAAATCTCCAAAATCTATAAATTGACCATTTGATTTTCTTTCATCTATTATATTGTTGATTATATTAACCCCAACATTTTTAACAGCTGCAAGCCCAAACCTTATATTATTTCCTTCAACTGAGAATTTAGAAAAACTTTTATTTATATCTGGCTTTAATACCTCTATATTTAAAGCACTACATTCTCTAGTATATTCAACAACTTTATCAGTATTTCCCATTACGCTTGTAATTAAAGCTGCCATAAATTCAACTGGATAATAAGCTTTTAAATATGCTGTTTGATATGATAAAACTCCATATGCTGCTGCATGCGATTTATTAAAAGCGTATTTTGCGAAATCTATCATATCATCAAATATTTTATCTGCTATATCCTCTGGTACTCCGTTTCTAACACATCCTGCTATTTCTATATTTCCATTTTCATCTTCTTTTCCATGAATGAAATATCTTCTTTCTTCTTCCATTACATCCATTTTCTTTTTACCCATAGCTCTTCTAACTAAGTCACTACGTCCATAACTATATCCACCTAAATCTCTAACAACTTGCATTACTTGTTCTTGGTAAACTAAACAACCATAAGTAACTTCCATTATAGGCTTTAACTTTTGATGTAGATATTTTACATGATGAGGATTATTTTTATTATCTATATAAGTAGGTATTGAATCCATAGGACCAGGTCTATATAGGGATATTCCGGCTACTATATCTTCAAAGTTGTCTGGTTCTAATTGCTTCATAAAAGTTCGCATACCAGCACTTTCTAGTTGGAATATTCCTAATGTGTTTCCTGAAGATAAAAGGTCATATACTTTTTTATCATCATAATCCATTCTAGAAAAATCTATTTTTTTATTATGATTTTGCTGTATTAATTCTAAAGCATCTCTTATAACTGTAAGAGTTCTAAGTCCTAAGAAGTCCATTTTTAAAAGACCTAATTCTTCTAATGTAGTCATTGTAAACTGTGTTGTTATTGCTTCTTTATGTTTATACAAAGGTACATATTCGTCTACTGATTTTTTAGATATAACTACACCTGCTGCATGTGTTGATGCATGTCTAAGCATTCCTTCTATTTGTTTTGATATATCTATAGTTTCTTTAGTCTCTTTGTCTTGTTCATATAAAGCTTTTAAATTTGGATTAGTTTGTAAAGCTTTATCTATTGTCATACCCAATGCAAAAGGTATCTCTTTTGCTATTTTATCAACTTTATTATAAGGTATATCCAATACTCTACCAACATCTCTTATAGCCGCTTTTGCTCCCATTGTACCAAATGTAATTATCTGTGCAACATGGTCTTCTCCATATTTTCTTTTAACATACTCTATAACTTCTTCTCTTCTCTCATAGCAAAAGTCTATATCTATATCGGGCATAGATACACGTTCTGGGTTTAGAAAACGCTCAAATAACAGAGAATATTTTATAGGGTCTATATCAGTTATTTTAAGTGTATATGCAACTATTGAACCTGCCGCACTACCTCTTCCTGGACCTACCATTATTCCATTTTCTTTTGAGAAATTTATAAAATCCCAAGTTATCAAGAAATACTCTACATATCCCATTCTTTCAATTACATCTAATTCATAGTTTAATCTATCTATTACTTCTTGGCTTGGAACTGTATATCTTTCCTCTAGCCCTTTAAAGCATAGCTCTCTTAAATAAGTATCTGGAGTATATCCTTTTGGAACATCATATTGAGGAAGATGTATCGTATTAAAGTCAAACTCTACATTACATTGATTAGCTATCTTAACAGTATTTTCTACTGCATCTATAGCATAAGGAAATAAACTTTCCATCTCATCTCTTGATTTAAGATAAAATTCATCACTACCAAATCTCATTCTGTTTGGATCATCCACAGTTTTACCCATTTGGATGCACATAAGAACATCATGTATTTTTGAATCTTCTTTATTTACATAGTGAACATCATTTGTTGCTACTAACGGTATTCCTGTTTCTTTTGAAAGTTTTACTAACCCTGAATTTACTTCTTTTTGTTCAGGCAAATTATGGTCTTGTATTTCTAAATAGAAATTTTCACTTCCAAATATGTCTCTATATTCTAATGCTCTTGTTTTTGCCTTATCATAGTTTCTATCCATAAGTGCTTGAGAAACATCTCCTGCCAAGCAAGCAGATAATGCTATTATTCCATCACTATGTTTTTTTAACTCACCCATATCAACTCTAGGCTTATAATAAAACCCATCAACATATGATGTAGACACTAATTTTATTAAATTTTTATATCCATCCATATTTTTAGCTAGTAAAACTAAATGACCTTGGCGTTTATCATAATTTGGGTCTTTGTCTCTAAGTGTACGAGGTGCAGTGTAAACCTCACATCCTATTATAGGTTTTATACCTTCTTTTTTTGCCATTTTATAAAAATCTATTACTCCAAACATACATCCATGATCAGTTATGGCAATAGATGTCATATTTAACTCTTTAGCTTTTGATATAAGCTTTTTAATCCTTGAAAATCCATCAAGTAAACTATATTCCGTGTGCACATGAAGATGCGCAAAATCTTTATTCACTACATCACCTCCTGTATTATCTTTTAATATTACCACAAAAATATATCATAAAACAAAAAGAGGTTATATATTAAATATAACCTCAAATTTATAACTGTTTTCCTCTTAAATCATTAGCAATTTCTTCTATCTTCCTTAGCCTATGATTAACTCCAGATTTTCCTATAGGTGGGCTCAACATCTCTCCTAATTCCTTAAGTGTCAAATCTTCGCACTCTACTCTAAGCTGAGCTATCTCTTGTAAATTGTCTGGTAAACTACTTATACCAACTGTTTCTTGTATAAATTTAATATTTTCAACTTGTCTAACTGCTGCATTTACTGTTTTAGAAAGGTTCGCTGTTTCACAATTAACTATACGATTAACATTATTTCTCATAGCTTTTACTATTTTAGTATTTTGAAGACTTAAGAGAGCATGATGAGCTCCTATAATACTTAATAAATCTGATATTTGTTCACTTTCTTTTAAATATACAACATAGTTATTTTTTCTTGATACTATTTTACAGTTAAATCCTAAAGAATTTATAAAGTCTCTCAATGATTCCGCAAAATCTCTATTATTTGTAACAAATTCTATATGATAATTTTTTCCTGGATCACTTATTGAGCCTCCACCAAGAAATGCACCTCTTATAAACGCTCTTTTGCATTCCTCATGTTGTATAAGATTGACTGGAACTTTGTTTAAAGTATAAAATCCATCTCCTGGAGCTAATATACCTAGTTCCTTTATAAGTTTTTCTGCTCCCATTTCACTAGTCACCATAAGAACGTAACTGTTATTTCTCTTAAGCATTTGGTTCTTATTTACAGAAATAGTTGTATTTATACCAAAGTTTTGTTTTAATAACTTAAATATTTTACGAGCTATTGAATTTAACTCCGTTGTTATCTTCAAATTTAATTTCTTATAGCCTACAATTTGTATACTTCCTGCTAATCTTACTAACGCCGCTAATTCTGTTATGTTACAACAATTATTTTCAGATGTAACTCTTGCTAACTCATTTTTTGTTTCAGTTGAAAAAGACATATACATCACCTATTAACTAGTTCTTTTTTAACCTTTTTTTAATTTCTTGTAAGGCTACTTTTATTATTTCCTTCTCATCATCGTATCTAGCTAAATCTACCACTCTATCTAAATGTATAAATTTAGCATCAATGAAACCTTCTTCTTTTTGAGGTATTGTATCCATGCTCCTCGCTTGCATCAAATACCAAAAAACTGTTTTATGAACTGCTCTATTTTCATCCCAGTTCTCCTTGAAGGTATAGTGAATTTCTCCTAAATACTTTAATATATCCGCTTTGACTCCAGTTTCTTCTAGCACTTCTCTTAGTGCTGCTTCTTGTCTATTTTCGCCTTCCTCTACTTTTCCTTTTGGTAAAACCCAATCTCCGTTGAATTTTCTAAGTAAAAGTATAGCATTGCCAAACAGTACTACGCCACCGGCACTAACCTCTTCTCTCATAGATGTTCACTCCTTAAAACTAACATAATAATAAGGATTTCTACATAAAACTTTAAAATCCTTTTTTACTTGCTACTATCATTTTTATGACTTAGTGCCAAATTGATAATTATATTAGAAATATATTTTGCATCATGCCTAATATAATTACTTTTTATTTCAATCAAGTTTTCTTCTATAGTTTTTACCCCCATACTTTTAAGAGTATCTCTTTGAGCTTTATCTAATAAAACTTGCTTTGCTCCATCCTTTTGATATATTTCAAATATAGCATCCGGCAAGATTTCATTATTAGCTATTACATAATCTAATACGTTTTCTTTAGTATGTCTAACTATAGCTTCTACATGATCTAGTACATTATGACCATCTGTTTCTCCTGGCTGAGTCATTATATTAGATATATATACTTTAGGAGCATTAGATTTTTTAATAGCCTCTACTACTCCCTCTACCAATAAGTTAGGCATTATACTTGTATATAAACTTCCTGGTCCCATTATAATTATATCAGCATTATCAATAGAATTAATAACTTCATCTAATGGTTTAACATCCATTGGGTTTAAATATACTTTGTCTATGCAACTCTTTTGATTTTTTACCTCTTTTGGTATTATCGACTCACCAATTACTTTATTACCATTTTTTAATTGAGCTATTAACTTTATATCTTCTAATGTTACAGGTAAAACTCTACCTGTAATAGCAAATATCTGACTCATTTTATATATAGCTATTTCAAAATTTCCATATAATCCATTCATAGCTGCTAAAAATAGATTTCCAAAACTTTGGCCTTTTAATGCACCTTCTGTAAATCTATATTTCATTACCTCATCCATAGTGGGTTCTATGTTTGCAAGAGCCAATAGACAATTCCTTATATCGCCCGGTGGTAACATTCCTAAATCTTCTCTTAAAATACCTGACCCTCCTCCATCATCAGCAACTGTAACTATTGCTGTGATATTTTGAGTGTAGTGTTTTAATCCTCTTAAGAACACTGATTGTCCTGTACCTCCACCAATCACTACCACTTTAGGATCTAAATATTCTTTATTCCTCATATGTAATGATTGTACTTTTTCTCTTATTATTTTCTTGTATAAGTATAGAGATACTATTAGTGCAATCCATCCTGTTACCCCTATTACTATAAGTATACTTGTCATTTTTGCCTCCATATTATCTTAACATAGAGTCCCTGTGTTTCTTAACTACTCTATATCCTTTATTAATTAGTTCTTCATATATAAGGTTTGATATAGTTACTGATCTATGTCTTCCCCCTGTACATCCAATTCCTATTACTAGATGCTGTTTTCCTTCTTCTATATACTGAGGTACTAAAAACTGTATCATATCATTTAATTTATTGTAAAACTCTTTACTTATATCTGAATCCATAACATAATCTCTAACGTCTTGGTCATCTCCTGTTTTAGGTCTTAATTCTTCTAAATAATATGGATTTGGTAAAAATCTCACATCAAATACTAAGTCGCAATCTGCAGGGATACCATGCTTAAATCCAAATGATACCACTGATATAGTTAGTTTATTATTATCCTCGCCTTCAGAAAATATTTTTCCTATTTCTTCCTTTAGGTCTCTTGGCTTCATATTTGTTGTATCTATTATGCAGTCTGATATTTCTTTTAACGGCTCCATTATTTCTCTTTCCATTTTTATACCTTCTGGTATTTGCATATTTCTTGATAATGGATGATTCCTTCTTGTCATTTTATATCTTTTTAATAAAGCATCATCAGAACAATCTAAGTATATCATTTCATGCTTATAATTTGCTTTTCTTAGATAGCTCAGGCTTTCATGAAGTGCTTCGAAAAATTTTCTACCTCTTATGTCTATACCTAATGCAACCTTATCAATACTCGAATTGGGTTGATAACATAATTCTGCGAACTTAGTTATTAAGGCAGGAGGTAAGTTGTCTACACAGTAAAAACCCATATCCTCTAAAGCTCTCATTGTTTCACTTTTTCCTGATCCTGAAAGACCCGTAACTATCACAAATTTCATATTTTCTCCCCCTATTGACCTATATTTTAATATTTTCTACTAAAGATAAATCTAAATTAGCCTCTCGTATATTTTTCATGGCTAACTCAAAGTTCCCTACATTTTCTGGCTTATGTGCATCCGACCCTATAATAAATTTATTTCCTATATCTTTAATTTCTTTTAATTGACTAACACTTAAAAACCCGTGGCTACTATTTATTTCCAGTCTAGTATTTGTTTCTTTTGCAACTTTAGCAATTTCTTGTATACAAACCTCTCCTTTGTCTCCAGGGTGAGTTATTATAAATATATCATTTTTCCTCATTGCATTTATTATAGCCTTAGTATTATACTCTTTAGCTTTTTTACTTTTTACTACATAATTGTTACAATGATTGATCATACCTTTAATTGATGTAGGCATAGACCCAAAGTGATATCCTGCCATTACATAATCTAACAAAGGGATAATATTATCATTTATATCTATATTACCATTTTCATCTAATATATTACATTCCATTCCTAAAAGTATCTCTATATTATCGTATTTAAGTTTTAATTTATCTATTTCTTCTCTCATTTTAGATATATCTTTAACTTTTACTCCAAAGTTCATATGCTTATATCCATGGTCTGATATTCCGATTGTCTTTATACCTTTAGATATTGCTTCTTTTACATTATCCTCTATTGACCCTTTTCCATGACTGTACACAGTATGTGTGTGATAATCAGCTATTATTTGCATTTATTAATCCTCTCCAAGTATTCTAACTTCTTCCTCAAGCATTATTCCAAATTTAGCATTTACAGTACTTTTTACTACATACATTAATTCTAATAAATCTTTTGCTGTAGTGTTTCCTAAGTTAACAACAAATCCACAGTGCTTTTCTGATACTTGTGCTCCTCTTAAAGTAAGACCTCTAAGACCACATTCTTCTATTAATTGCCCTGCAAAATGTCCTTTAGGTCTTTTGAATGTACTACCAGCACTTGGTAAACTTAGGGGTTGCTTTGAAACTCTTCTTTGAGTAAAATCCTTCATTGTTGCTTTTATTTCATCATAATTTCCTTTTTGTAGTTCTATCTCTACAGATAAAACTATATAATCAGTTCTTGAAAGAATACTTTTTCTATATTCAAACTCCATTTGTTCATTTGTAAACTCAAATATATTTCCATCTGTATCCATAAGTTTTACAGATTTAACTATATCTTTCATCTCTCCACCATAAGCACCTGCATTCATAGCTATGGCTCCACCTAATGTACCAGGTATTCCAGCTGCAAATTCAAAGCCTTTTAGTTCTTCTCTTGAAACAGCTTTCCCTACTACAGAAAGTAACGCTCCTGATTCAATTTTAACATTAGTTCCTTTTATATCGAAATTATTAAAGTTGTTAGATATCTCTATAACAACACCTCTTATCCCGCCATCTTTTACTAATAGATTAGATCCATTTCCGATTATTAAATATGGAACCTTTTCTTTTTTTATTAATACCATTATATCACTTAATTGAGTTTCACTTGTTGGCTTAACCAATATATCTGCAGGTCCTCCAACTCTAAAAGATATATGTTTTTTCATAGGCTCATCTAACTTTACATTTTCTTGTCCTACGATATTTAACAAACTTTCATATATATATTCCTTATTCATATATTTCCTCCTAGTTTATACTATTTATTCATTATTTATCTATATAAATATATTATTAATTTCATCTATTTATATATAATAATGTATTAAAAAAAAAATAACAATATATAAAGGCTTTAAATTGCATTAAAAAAGCGTTGATATCACTATATCAACGCTGTACATTTTGTTTAATTAGTACTTTTTATCTTATTAGATTTTAGATAGGAATTATGATACAGCCAAGGAATTACAATCGCTCCTCCTACTATATTTCCTAATGTAACAACAACTAAATTAGTTATCAAGCTTGCCATAGTAACTTTTGCGCCTAACATCATTCCCATTGGAATAAAAAACATATTTGCTACACTATGCTCAAATCCACATAAAACAAATAGCATTATAGGGAACCAACATGCAAATATTTTTGATACTATGTCTTGACCTGCAGTTGCCATCCATACCCCTAACACAACCAAAATATTACACATAATAGCTCTTAAAAATGCTTGTGTAATTGTAAGTCCTGTCTTGGTCTCTGCTATTGCTATAGTCTTAGTTACTGCATCACCACTTAAAGTCCCTGAGTAAAACACTAACAACACTAGCAATAATGATCCTATAAGGTTAGCAATCCAAACTAGTGTCCAATTTCTAAAAACTTGTTTCATAGTTATTTTCTTTTCCATTACAGCTAGTGTCATTAGGCAATTCCCTGTAAATAATTCAGCTCCACAAATTACAACTAGCATAAGTCCAACAGGAAACACTATAGCTCCAACAAATTTCCCTAGTCCTGGGTCTATGTTAGACATTGTCTGGCCAATTAATATGCTTCCTAATCCTCCAAAGCTTATAAAAAGCCCTGCTAATATTCCTAATAACATACAAGTTTTTGTTGATAGTCCTGCTTTTTTTATTCCTACATTTACTGTAGTGTTTGCTATTTCCCCGGGTGCTAACATCCTTTTGTCCATAAATACACCCCCCGTTTTATTATAAATATGCTTGCAAAAACATTATAACACCGTTTTCCTAGAATTTGTTAAAATTTTATTAAAATAAAATATCATTTTATAATTTAAATAGGAATTTTTTTCTATTTTTAGATTTAAATGTTCAATGTATACAAAATTAGTTTTTTATTGTATAATTACATCTGTTGTATTTTTAACAGAACAAAAAAAAATTGAAATTATACAAAAATAATATATTAAACTTTATAAGGAGGACTTTTAAATGTCAGATAAAAAAATGCTTATGCCAGCTGAAATAGCACAATATACTATTCAAGCTGGAATTAAAAAAGTTAACACACCTAGTAAAAAAGTTTTAGCATCTGCTTTCTTAGCTGGTGCTTACATAGCATTCGGTGCTTTAGGATCGATTGCTGCTGCTTATAACTTATTAGCAAACCCTGCTACTTACGGATTAGGTAAAATGGTTGCTGGTCTTATGTTCCCCGCTGGTCTTATGTTTGTTTTAGTTGCTGGTGCAGATTTATTTACAGGTAATATACTTGTTACTTTAGCAGCTTTAAACAAAAAAGTTACTTGGATGCAAACATTTAAAAACTGGGCACTAGTTTGGATTGGAAATCTTATAGGTGCTGTTTTAGTTGCATGGCTTGTAAGCTTATCAGGAGTATTTGATTGGAGTAACGGATTATACGGTGGTGTTGTAGTAAAAACTGCTGTAGGAAAACTTGGATTCACATGGACTTCTGCTATAGCTTCTGGTTTATTATGTAACTGGATAGTTTGTGCGACTGTTTGGATGACATATGCTGCAAAAGATGTAGCTGGTAAATTATTAGCTGGATTCTTTGGTATATTCTTATTTGTATGTGCTGGATTTGAGCATAGTGTTGCCAATATGGGTTATTTATTTGCTGGATTCTTCAGTAAAACTAATCCTGCTTTCTTAGAAGCAGCTCATAAAACTGCAGCTGATGCTTCTATTATAAGCATACCAAACATCTTGATAAATAACTTAATACCTGTTACAATAGGTAACATATTAGGTGGAGCAGTATTTGTTGCTGGTGTATACTTCTTCTTATTTAATAGTAAGAGTGATGATTCATCTAAAATGAAAAATGCTGCATAATATAAATTAAGTTTTAATATTAAATACAATGATTATAAAGAGGTTGTTCTATTTTTAAATAGTTCATCCTCTCTTTTATTTATAATCAAAATATTCTTATTTGGTGATTTACCAATTAGAATATATAATAGTAATATAGTTATCATAAGTTCTTAAGGGGGGAAATTATTATGGATTTATCTTTTTTTAAAGGTTCTGGTTATGAAATATGTCTTACTGCTGTATATTTAATTAACTTTTTAATTGTTTTAAATTTAATTTTTAGAGATAAGCGTAACATAGAAACTACGGTTGCATGGATACTTATATTAAGTACAATTCCTCCACTAGGGTTTGTTTTATACCTTTCTTTTGGGCGTGGTATATCTAAAGACAATATGTTTAAAATAAAAGAGGCTGAAGATAAAATAATTAAAAGTAGTATTTTAGAAACTCATGTTAAGTTAGGATATGCTAACAAATTCGAACCAAATATAGTCGAACATAGGGACATGATTTATGCATTAGCTAATTCAAACAATGCTCATTTTACAGATAATAATAGCGTTGATATTTATTCAGAGTGTAATGGATTCTTTGATTCATTATTAGATGAACTTAGACAAGCTAAAAAATATATAAATATACAGTTTTATATATTTAAAGATGATGATATCGGAAATCAAATTATAGACATTCTTTTAGCTAAAGCTAAAGAAGGTGTTGAAGTAAGGCTTTTATATGATGCTGTTGGTAGTAGATTATTTACTGATAAATCAATAGTTAAATTAAAAAAAGGTGGGGTTAAAGTTGGTTCTTTCTTCCCTTCTTTTATGAAAATAGTAAACTTCAACTTAAACTATAGAAATCATCGTAAAATAGTTGTTATTGATGGTAAAGTCGGTTTTGTAGGTGGTAATAATATAGGAGATGAATACCTAGGTAAAGACTGCAGATTTGGTAATTGGAGAGATACTCATCTTAAACTTACAGGGGATTGTATACGAGATCTTAACATTAGATTTATACTAGACTGGAGATATACTACTAAAGAAGATTTAGATTTAAATAAGTATTTTAATTATGATTGTTATACTACTACTTGTACTAACTCTCATTCCAACAACATAGGTATTCAAATAGTATCAAGTGGACCAGATATAACTGAATTAGATGAAATAAAATATGGCTATATTAAAATGATTCAAAACGCAAAAAAATATGTGTATATACAAAGCCCTTATTTTATTCTAGACAAAACTCTTACTGATACTATAAAGATAGCTTGTTTATCTGGCGTTGATGTGAGAATTATGATTCCATCTAAACCTGACCATCCATTTGTTTATTGGGCATCATATTCTTATGCTGGAGAATTATTAAAATTCGGTGCTAAGCTTTATACTTATGATGAAAATTCATTCCTACACGCAAAGACAATTGTAATGGATGATGCAGTTTGTTCTATCGGTACTGCTAATATGGATATTAGAAGTTTTGAACTTAATTTCGAAGTAAATGCGTTTATATATTCTTCTGAAATTTCACAAAAACAAAAATCAATTTTCGAAAATGATATTTTAAATTCAAGAGAAATTACTTTAGACTTATATAATTCAAGGTCTACTAGTGTAAAAGTAAAAGAATCTGTTTCTAGACTTTTATCTCCTGTCTTATAATATAAACTTTTAGATAGCTTAAGGTGCTTGTTGTATAATTAAATACAATAAGCACTTTTTTACTTTTTTTCTAATTATTTTTTTCTAAATTTTTAGTTAATTTATTGATTTTTTGCAATTTGGCAACTTTTATATACTATAATATAATTATCATTAATATCATTCAATTCAAAATAAATTCATCGATTGTCTATCCTTAAAATATCATTTTTCAACTGTATCTTATTATTAATCCTTAATAAGTAATTAATATAAGGATTTATACACGTTAATTAATTAATTTTTTTAATTAAAATAGTAATTTCAAAATAAAAAGGGGGATTTATATGTGTGATTTTGTTTCATGCAACAAACAGTTATTTGAAAAACTAGATAACTTTATTGATGCTCTTCCAACTAAAGATGGTGCTTTAATACAAGTATTACACCATGCTCAAGGTATATTTGGATACCTTCCTAAGGAAATTCAACTTTATATAGCAAAAGCTCTTGATATCGCTCCTGCTAAAGTCTATGGAGTTGTAAGTTTCTATTCTTATTTTACAACTGAAGCTAGAGGCGAATACAAAATAAGTGTATGTTTAGGTACTGTATGTTTTGTTAAAGGTGCTGATAAAATACTGGCTGAATTTGAAAAACAACTTGGAATTAAATCTGGTCAAACTACTGAGGATCTTAAATTTTCTCTTGATGGATTAAGATGTGTGGGTGCATGCGGTCTTGCTCCTGTAGTTGTTGTAAATGGTAAAGTTTTTGGTCAGGTTAAGCCTGAACAAGTTAGTGAAATATTAGGCTACTATAATGATTTAAGCTTAAATTGCTAAGGGGGGATAGATAATGAGTACAATAAAGTCATTTGATGAATTAAAAAGTTTAGTTACTGAATTAAAGCCAATTCTTGATATGAGAGAAAATCACAATAGAAATAATCTTTCTAAAAGAGAAATATTAGTTTGTGGAGGTACTG
Organism: uncultured Peptostreptococcaceae bacterium; assembly: GCA_947072565.1. Lineage (GTDB taxonomy): Bacteria > Bacillota > Clostridia > Peptostreptococcales > Peptostreptococcaceae > Romboutsia_D. The sequence continues at coordinate 254,556 of CAMTIM010000022.1, forward strand.
GGTGTACCTCTGCAGATAGTTTACAAATAATAGAAAACTTAAGAAGTGAAATTAAAAATGCAGGTCTTGAAAGTGAGGTTGAAGTTCATTTAACAGGATGTTTTGGATTCTGTGCCAAAGGTCCTATTGCTAAGGTCTTCCCTGATAACGTTTTCTATGTTCAGGTTACTCCAGATGATGCTAAAGAAATAGTAACTGAACATTTAGTTAACCATAAAGTAGTAGAAAGACTATTATTTGAAGAGCCCTCTCTGGACCATAAAAAGGTAGAGAAACATGATGATATGTCTTTCTATAAAAAACAATCTCGTGTTGCACTTAGAAATTGTGGGCACATAAACCCTGAAGATGTAAATGAATACATAGGATGCGATGGTTACGTAGCTCTAGGTAAATGCATATCTGAATTATCTCCAGAAGAAGTTATTTCAGAAATTAAAGCATCTGGCCTTAGAGGTAGAGGTGGTGCTGGATTCCCTACTGGTGTTAAATGGGAGTCTTCTGCTCAAACACCTCCAGGACAAAAATACGTTGTATGTAATGCTGATGAAGGTGACCCAGGAGCATTTATGGATAGATCTATACTTGAAGGAGACCCTCATAGTGTATTAGAAGCTATGGCTGTATGTGGTTATGCAATTGGAGCTGACACTGGATACATCTATATAAGAGCTGAATATCCTCTTGCTATAGAAAGATTAAAAATTGCAATATCTCAAGCTGAAAATGCAGGAGTTCTTGGAAAAAATATATTGGGAACTGACTTTAACTTTAACATAGAATTAAAATACGGTGCTGGAGCATTTGTTTGTGGTGAAGGTACTGCTCTTATAAATTCTATAGAAGGTAAACGTGGTGAACCTAGAATGAAAACTTTCAGTTCATCAAAACGAGGCTTATGGGATGTTCCAACTTGTTTAAATAACGTTGAAACTTTTGCTAATATACCTGCCATAATAAATAAGGGAGCTTCTTGGTTTACTGAATATGGAACTGAAGACTCTCCTGGAACTAAGGTTTTCGCTCTTGGTGGAAAAATAAATAATGTTGGTCTTGTTGAAGTTCCAATGGGTACTACTTTAAGAGAAATAGTATATGAAATAGGAGGAGGAATTCCTGAAGGAAGAAGCTTTAAGGCTGTTCAAACAGGAGGTCCATCTGGTGGATGTATTTCTTCAAAAAACTTAGATACTCCTATAGATTTCAAATCATTAGGTGCAATAGGTTCGATGATGGGTTCAGGGGGTATGCTTGTTCTTGATAACTCTGACTGCATGGTTAATATATGTAAATTCTTCCTTGAGTTTACGGTAGAAGAATCTTGTGGAAAATGTACCCCTTGCCGTATAGGTAATAAACGTTTACTTGAAATGCTTCAAAAAATAACTGATGGTAAAGGAACTCTAAAAGATTTAGATGATTTAAGGGAACTAGCTACAACTATAAAATCTACTTCTTTATGTGGACTTGGAAAATGTGCTCCTAATCCAGTTTTAAGTACTCTTAATAATTTCTACGATGAATATTTAGCTCATGTTGTAGATAAAAAATGTCCTTCTGGAAAATGTCAGTCTCTACTTAGCTTTGTTATAACTGATGCATGTAAGGGATGTACTAAATGTTCTAAAATATGCCCTGCTGGCTGCATAACTGGTAATGTTAAGGAAAAACATACAATAGATACTACTAAATGCTTAAAATGTGGCGCTTGCCTAGATAGCTGTAAGTTTAAAGCTATTATTAAACAATAATTTGGTTAGGGGGGATATCAATGAGTTTAGTTAATTTAACTATAAATGGAAAATCTGTATCAGTGCCTAAAGGTACTACTATTTTAGAAGCTGCCAAAAATGTAAATGTTAAAATACCTAATCTTTGTCATTTGCATATGAGCGAGATAAACATGGTTAATCAATGTGCATCATGTCGTGTGTGTATGGTTAGCGCTGGTAGAGGTTTAGTTCCAGCCTGTGGAACTCTTGTTAAAGAAAATATGAATGTCCAAACTAATACTAAAGAAGCATTGAATGCCAGAAAAAATGTTGTTGAACTTTTGTTATCTGACCATCCTCAAGATTGCCTTGCTTGTGAAAAAAACGGGAACTGTGAATTGCAAAGCATAGCTGCTGATTTAGGAATAAGAAAGATAAGATTTAAAGGAGAACAATCCACTACTCCAACAGATAACTCATCTAAATCTATAGTTAAAAATCATGATAAATGTATCTTATGCAGAAGATGCGAAACAATGTGTAATGAAATTCAAACGGTAGGTGTCTTATCTGGAATAAATAGAGGTTTTAATACTGAAGTTGGTACTTTCTTTAATGCTAATTTATCCGATACAGAGTGTACTTACTGCGGTCAATGTATCTCCGTTTGCCCAACTGGTGCTTTAACTGAAGTTAATAATATACCATTGGTGTGGGATGCTCTAAGCCAAAATGAAAAAACTGTTGTAGTTCAAGTTGCACCTGCTGTAAGAGTTGCAATAGGTGAAGAGTTTGGCTTAGAACCTGGTGATATATCAACTGGTAAAATGGTTGCAGCTTTAAGATCAATTGGTTTTAAACATGTATTTGATACAAATTTTGCAGCAGATCTTACAATATTAGAAGAAGCTTCAGAGTTTTTACACAGGCTTAAAGAAAACCACAATCTTCCAATATTAACAAGTTGCTGTCCTGCATGGGTAAACTTTGTTGAAAATAATTATCCTCAATTATTAAACTTACCTTCTAGCTGCAAATCTCCTCAAGAGATGTTTGGTGCTATAGCTAAAAATTACTTTGGCCCTAAGGTTATGAACGTAGAACCAAAAGACATGTATGTTGTTTCAGTAATGCCTTGTGTTGCTAAAAAATATGAGTGTTCTAGAAGTGAGCTAGGTCAAGGTGAAGTTCTTGATGTTGATGTAGCTATAACTACTAGAGAGCTAGCTAAAATGATAAAAGAGTCTGGGATAAATTTATTAAACCTTGAAGAAGAATGTTTTGATAGTCCTTTAGGCGAATCTACTGGATCTGCTGATATATTTGGAACTACTGGAGGAGTCTTAGAAGCTGCTCTTCGTACAGCATATGAATGGGTAACTAATAAAGAGTTAGCTGATGTTAACTTTACCCAAGTTAGAGGTTTAGAAGGAATAAAAGAAGCTAGTATAGACTTAGATGGAACTATAGTTAATGTTTGTGCAGTTAGTAGTCTTGGAAATGCTAGAAAAGTTATGGACGAGGTTGCTAAAGGCAATTCTAAATATCATATTATAGAAATAATGGCTTGTCCTGGTGGATGTGTTGCTGGTGGAGGCCAACCTTATCATCATGGCGATTATAATGTAGTTAAAAAAAGATCCAAAGGATTATATAACATAGATAGCGGCAAAAAATTACGTAAATCTCATGAAAATCCTTCTATAATTACTTTATATGATACTTTCTTAGGAAAACCATATGGAGATTCTGCTCATAAGTACCTTCATACTCACTACTTTGATAAAAGCTGTGTATATGAGAAAAATAATAGTAATTGCAGCGATCCTAAAGAGGCAGATGCAACTATTTAATATTAATTAAATTCTACATTAAAAAAAGGATAAAGATTACTTTGATAATCTTTATCCTTTCTTATTTTTATTTTTTTGTATCTATCAAATCAGATAATTTTTTCGTAAATTCTTGAGCAGCATCATATCCCATTCTCTTTTGTCTATAATTCATAGCTGCTACTTCAACTACCATCGCAGTATTTCTACCTGGCTTAACTGGTACAACTAATTTTTCAACTTTTATTTCTAAAATCGATTCATATTCTTTATCTAATCCTAGTCTATCATAATACTTCTCTTCATTCCAAGATTCTAAATGTACAACTAAATCTATTCCCTTTGAATTTTTAACTGCCCCTACTCCATATAAACTTCTTACATCTATAATTCCGATTCCTCTTATTTCTAAAAAATGTCTAAGTAACTCTGGAGATTGACCTAGCAACATACTTTCGTCTAATCTTCTTATTTCAACAGCATCATCAGCTACTAGCCTATGCCCTCTTTGAACTAATTCTAGTGCAGTCTCTGATTTGCCTATACTACTTTCTCCTTTTATTAACACTCCTATTCCATATACATCAACTAAAACTCCATGTAATGTTGTATGGGGTGCTAGTCTATCATCTAAATAATTAGATAATCTATTTATAAACCTAGTTGTATTTCTTTTTGTAGTTAAAATCACTCTATTGTGTTTTTTAGCAAATTTAATAACATCTGGCTTAACTTCTAGGTCTCTAGTTACTACCAATGCAGGTATCTCATGAGCAAAAAATTTATCTAAAACCTGAGCTCTCGTTTCTTCATCTATATAACTAAAATAATTATATTCTGCTTTTCCTACTATTTGTATTCTATCATGCGCAAAATGTTCGAAATACCCTGCAAACTGCAATCCTGGGCGGTTTATATCTTGAGAATATACATAATAATCTTTATCCTCAGGCATACATACTGATTCTAACTCTAAATCTTTTGCCATATCTTTAATTGAAACTTTATCGACTAAATTCATATAATATTTATCCCTTTCTAAAAAAATTATATACACTTTTACAAGAATTCTTGTTCATTCCATCTACTTCTAATAGTTCTTCAAAAGTAGCTTTTTTTATATTTTCTATATCCTTAAAGTGATTTAATAAAGCTTTTTTTCTTTTCTCACCTATTCCTTGTATATCATCTAGAACTGATTTTGTCAAAGATTTATTTCTCAAACTTCTATGATACGTTATAGCATAGTTATGAACTTCTTCTTGAATACCTGCGACAAACCTATACAAATTACTAGTTTTATCTAGTTCTATTTGCTTTTCCTGGGAAATAAGTCCCTTAGTTCTATGTTTATCGTCCTTATACATTCCCCATAGAGGAATTTCTACATTATGCAACTTTAATACTTTTTTTACTGCACTAACTTGTCCCTTTCCTCCATCTAATAATATTAAATCTGGTAAGTTTCCATATTTAATCCTTCTATCAACTATCTCTGCCATAGAATCATAATCATTAGGACCTATTACTGTTTCTATTTTATATCTCCTATACTCTTTTTTATCTTTTTTGCCATCTGTAAATACAACCATAGATCCAATTGAATCTACTCCTTGTATATTAGAAATATCAAAAGACTCAATTCTTTTAGGCCTTTTTTCTAAACCTAGTATTTCCTTCAATTCATCTAATGAACCTATACTCTTTTCATATTTTCTTTTGTTTGTATCCGAAAATTTTTCAAGGTATTCTATAGCATTTTTTCTTACCATTTCAATAAGGCTTCTTTTTTCACCTTTTTGAGGCACTTTTATAATTACCTTTTGACCTTTTTTAGATGACAACCACTCTTCAAGTATAAAGCTATCCTCTATATCATCTTCTATTATTATTTCTTTTGGTATATACTCTTGTTCCATATAAAATTGTTTAATAAATGTTCCAAGTATTGATGCTTTTTCTATTTCCATAGTACCTTCTAATATAAAATGTTCTCTACCTACTATCTTTCCATTTCTAACAAAAAACACCTGAACACAAGCTTCATCATTAGCTCTTGCCATAGCTATTATATCTTGATTTAAATCAGAAGTAGTAGTATCTATCTTTTGTTTTTGCATCATATCTTCTAAGCTTTTTATTTTATCTCTATAAATAGCAGCATCTTCAAAGTTAAAATCCATAGCACATTTTTTCATTTTTTCTTTTAAAAGTTCTATAAGGTTTTCTTCTTTTCCTGATAAAAATAATATTATTTCTTCTACCATTTTGTTATATTCATCTTTATCAACATTACCCATACAAGGTCCAACACATTTTTTTATGTGCAAATTTAAACATGGTCTCATTTTGTTTTTTATTGCTTTTTGGATATCAATATTGCAAGTTCTAATTGGATAAGTATTTCTTATTATTTCTAATGTATCGTTTACTGATCCAGTGTTAGTGTAGGGTCCAAAGTATTTTGCCTTATCTTTTATAACTCTTCTTACCTTTAACACTCTTGGATAATCTTCATTTATCGTTACTTTTATATATGGATATGTTTTATCATCTCTAAGTAAAATATTGTATTTTGGTCTGTATTGTTTTATTAAATTACATTCAAGTATCAAAGCTTCAAGTTCAGAATCTGTAATTATATATTCAAATTTTTTAATATTTTTAACCATAGATACTACCTTGGAAGAATGATTTTTTGATGATTGAAAGTATTGTCTTACTCTATTTTTTAAAGATATTGCTTTTCCTACATATATTATATTGTCACTCTTATCTTTCATTAAATATACACCAGGCTTTGCTGGCAGGTTTTTTAAATGTTGTTGTATATCAAACAATTTATTGCCTCCATTTTATGAATTATATTTTAATTATACCCAAAAATAAAAAAAACGTATAACTAATGTAGAATTATCTACTATTAGTTATACGTTTTTACTATCTTTTATTATTTACCAGCACTTTTTCCACCATTTACTTGTAACATAAATGTAGATGCTGATTCTCTAGTCTTAAATTCTTTACTATCTTTATATTTATCAACATAGTCAGCAGTTAATGCGGCTCTATCTATTTGACCATCTTCATATAAACTAACTTCTGCTCCTGTTTCTTTAACTACTTTATTATTTATTTTATTTAACTTAACGTTAGCTGCATCCCAGTAATCAGGGTTTTTCTCCATTGAGAATTGATCTTCCATTTTCCAAGTTTTTAGTGTAAATGGTCCATTATAAACTTGGTAGTCTACACCTGTTCCATATTTTTCACCACAAGACTCAACGAATTTCTGATTTTGTGGGAAAAATACTTGGAATGACATCAGCTCTGCAAAGTATGAAACTGGTCTAGTTAATTTAACTTCTAAAGTTTTATCATCAATTGCTTTTACTCCAACTCCATCTACACCTTTGTCTGGTGCTTCAGTTGCACCGACTATATCGGCCATTATGTATCCATACTCAGATGCTGTTTCAGGAGTTAAGGTTCTCTTCCAAGAATATTCAAAGTCCTTAGCTGTTACAGGGTCTCCATTTGACCATTTAGAGTTATCTCTTAATTTGAAAGTCCAAGTTAATCCATCTTCTGAAGCTTTCCATGATTCTGCTACACCTGGTTTTACTTTACCTTTTTCATCTATTCTTGTTAAACCTTCCATTGTAGTATTCATAGTTTGGAAAGATGATTGATCTGTTGATTTACTAACATCAAGAGATGGTATATCTGATGATGTTGCTAAATTAAGAACTTTATCTTTGTTATCTACATCAGCATATGTGTATGTGAAGTCAGCTCCCCAAGAGTTGTTTACTATTCCAGATACATATGGTTTTTCTAAATAAGAAGCACCTTTTTGGAATAATGGAGCTATAAATCCATCAGATAGCATCATTTTTTCAGCCTCTGCATATTTAGCATAAGCCTCAGTTGTTGGTAATTTAGAAGCTTCGTCAACTAATTTATCAAACTCTGCACTCTTATATCCTGTTTGTTTAGAGAATTGATTTCCTGTTTTCATAGTTGATAAGAATGTTAATGGATCTGGATAATCAGCTCCCCATCCTGAGAATGCTAAATCAAAATCTCCATTAGTTTCTCTCTCTAATTTTTGCTCAAAAGGTAAATTAGTAACTTTTACTGTTAAGCCTTCTAAATCAGCTAATTCACTTTGTACAAACTCCCCTGTTCTCTTTCCTGAGTCATGGTCAAATGTTAGTAATTCAAGCTCTACAGTATCAAATCCAACTTCTTCTTTTGCTTTATCCCAAGCTTTTTTTGCAGCTTCTTCATCAAACTTAAATCCCATATCCTTAGTAAGATCTCCATAATCCTTACCATTGTCTTTTGCTAATTTTTCAGGTGTATATCTATTCATAGGCTGTGATCCATTATTTAATATAACATCACATAAAGCTTGCTTATCTATAGCCATAGCCAAAGCATTTCTTGCATTTTTATTAGCAAGAACCTCTTCTGGAGTAGCTGCACCTCCACTTCCACCTGAACTACTACATCCAGATAGCAAACTTGTGCTTAATAAAGCTACTGTTGCCATTACTGTTAATTTTCTTTTTAAAAACATAACAATCACCCTCCCATTTTTTGCTGTTAACAAATAAACTTATATATTTAAAATTTATTGTATAGCATTTTTGATTAAAAATCATCTGTTTTTTTAAATTTTCTGATTTTTTTTAAGATAAAAAAAATTATATGTTTTTTTAAATTTTTACTTGATATTCCATCACTATGCCACTACAATTAGACTAATAAATAATTTTGAAGGCGGTGACAAAATGAAACATTTTTCTCTACTACTTGCATTTAATTTAATTTCAAGCACAATTTATTCTATTTTTAGTGATTTTAGTAGATTTTCTTTTATAAACTGCGCATTTACTATCGGAATGATTTATTTTTTATTTGGTGCAATGTGTTTTATATGGGAAAAAGGATTTTTTAATATAACTATATACGCATTTAATAAGTTAGGTCAACAGCTTCAAAGGAGAAAAGGAACATTATGTGATGATAATGATATTACAATAGATGATTATACTCATAGGGAAAATAACTTCTTCCTTACTAATAATTTATTATTATGTGGTTTAATAATTTCTTTAGTTTCTCTTGTCATAAGTTTTATTTCAATATCATAATTATATAAAACTATTATTTTATCTACTAACGATTTTATCTACTAACGAAACCTAATTATAACTTTTTAAAATACTATTTGTTTAATAGTTTTAATTATTCAAAAGTAGATAGTTTATAGTTTTTAAGTATTATCAATTAAAAAAAGGGGGGGATTAGCGGTGTTTCGCTATATAATGAAACGTATTTTGTACATGTTTATCACGTTATTTGTTGTTATTTCGGTTACTTTTTTCTTAGTAAGGCTTCTTCCAGGTACTCCATTTAATGAGCAAAAATTAAATGCACAACAAATAGCTCAATTAGAAAGTCAGTATGGTTTAGATGAACCAGTTCCAGTTCAGTATTTTAGATATTTAACTGGTGTGTTCCAAGGTAAATTAGGTACTTCATTTAAGCAAGCTAATCAAAAAGTTGAGGATATTATAAGTATTCGTATAGGTCCTTCTGCTATGCTTGGTGCTCAATCTTTAATCTTCGGTACTATTGTTGGTCTAGTACTTGGAATTATTGCAGCACTTAAACGAAACACGATTTGGGATTATACTTGTACTATTATATCTGTAGTAGGGGTTTCAGTTCCTTCATTTGTATTTGCTGCCTCACTCCAATTATATATAGGTACTAAATCTAATCTTTTACCTATAACTTGGGGGGTTCCGCTAGGATCTGATTTTAGATATGTATGGACGATACTTCCATCTCTAGCATTATCATTCTTTACAATATCAAGTGTTGCTCGTTTTACTAGAACTGAGCTTGTTGAAGTTTTAAATTCTGATTATATAATTACTGCAAAAGCAAAAGGCTTAAGTAAAGGTACAGTTATAATGAAACATGCACTTAGAAATGCTTTAATACCCGTTATAACAGTTTTAGGGCCATTAGCGGCAGGTTTACTTACAGGTTCTTTAGTTGTTGAAAAAGTTTTTGCTGTTCCAGGCATAGGTGATTTACTAGTAAATGCAATAACTACAAATGACTTATTTATAATATCAGGAGTTGCTATAGTATATAGTGCTTTCTATATAGCAGTCATATTGATAGTTGATATTCTTTACGGTGTAATAGATCCTAGAATACGTTTAGCGGGAGGTAAGTAAAATGGTTGATAAAGTAATTATTGATGATCAAGAAGTTCAGTTAACAGCAGACTTATTCGAGCCTATTCCTGCACAAACTGGAGATAACGAGGCTATTACTAGACCAAGTATGACATTTTGGCAAGATGCTAGAAAAAGATTGTTTAAAAACCCAGGGGCAGTTGTTGGATTAGTAATACTAGTTTCAATAATTTTAATGGCAATATTTGCTCCTATGTTTTCTAAATTTGATTATAAATCTCAAAATATAAGACACGTTAAAGTTCCACCAAAGATGCCTATTGTATCAACTTTAGGTATTATGAATGGTAAAGATTCAAAAGGTGTAGATGTATATGCAGAAAAAAATATAGATGAGACTTACTTATTTGGTACTGATTCTCTAGGACGTGATATATGGACACGTGTTTGGACTGGTGCTAGGGTTTCTTTATTTATAGCAGTATTAGCAGCTATATTTGACTTAATTATTGGTGTTAGTTATGGTGGTATTTCAGCTTACTACGGCGGAAGAGTTGACATTATTATGCAACGTATCATGGAAGTTATCACAGGTATACCTTCATTAGTTGTAGTAACATTATTTATAATGGTATTTAACCCCGGTATAGTATCCATAGCATTAGCCATGGCTGTATCTGGTTGGACAGGAATGGCAAGAGTTGTTCGTTCTCATGTACTAAGACTTAAAAATCAAGAATTTATATTAGCTTCTAAAACTTTAGGTTCTTCAGATATAAGACTTATCCTTAAACATCTTTTCCCTAATGTTATTGGTCCAATAGTTGTAATGATAATGTTCACATTACCTAGTGCAATTTTTTATGAAGCATTTTTAAGCTTCATAGGTTTAGGTCTTCAACCACCTGATGCATCACTTGGTGTCCTTATAAATGAAGGTTTCCAAGCATTGCAAAATTACCCATACATGATGTTTATACCATCTACTGTAGTTTGTTTACTAATCTTTAGTCTTAACTTACTTGCAGATGGTTTAAGAGATGCGGTTGACCCTAAAATGCGTAATCAATAATTAGTGAGGGAGATGAATTAAGTGGAAAAGTTACTACAAGTAAAAAATTTATGTGTTAACTTCGGTACTTACGGCGGTGAAGTTCAAGCTGTTAGAGGGGTTACATTTGACTTACATAAGGGTGAAACATTAGCTATAGTTGGAGAGTCAGGTTCTGGAAAATCTGTTGCTTGTAAAACTATCATGAGAATATTATCTTCAAATGCAAGTATAAAAAGTGGTGAAATATTATTTAATAATAAAGATTTAACTAAGCTTAGCGAATCTGAGATGGAAAAAATAAGAGGAAAAGATATAGCTATGATATTCCAAGATCCTATGACTTCTCTTAATCCTACTATGACTATTGGTAAACAAATCATGGAAGGAATTATAAAACATCAAAAAACTAGTAGACAAGAAGCAAAAGTAAAGGCTCTGGAACTTATAGACTTAGTTGGAATATCTGATCCAGAAAAAAGATTTAAGCAATACCCTCACCAATTTTCTGGTGGTATGAGACAGCGTATTGTTATAGCTATATCTTTAGCATGTAACCCTAAGGTGCTTATTGCAGATGAACCTACAACTGCTCTTGATGTTACTATACAAGCTCAAATATTAGAACTTATCAAAGATTTACAAGCTAAAACTGGTGTTGCTGTTATATTTATAACTCATGACCTTGGTGTTGTTGCAAATATGGCAGATAGAGTTGCTGTTATGTATGCAGGTAAAATTATAGAGTACGGTACTTCTGATGATATATTCTATAATCCTCAACATCCATATACTTGGGGACTTTTAGGCTCAATGCCTACCCTAGATATAGGAGATAATGATTTATATAATATACCTGGTACTCCTCCAGACCTAATGCATCCACCTAAAGGTGATGCCTTTGCACTTCGCAGTGCTTATGCATTAAAACTAGACCATATAGCACAGCCACCTATGTTTAAAATTAGTGATACTCACCATGCAGCTACATGGCTTTTACATCCTTTAGCTAAAAAAACTGAAAGACCTATAAATGTAGGAGGAAAGAAGGTGAATATAGATGAATAAAAAGGTACTATTAGAAGTAAAAAATATCAAACAGCATTTTAAAATAGATAGAAAAACCACTGTAAAAGCTGTTGATGACGTCTCTTTTCATATATTTGAAGGTGAAACTTTTGGATTAGTTGGTGAGTCTGGTTCTGGTAAATCTACTACTGGTAGAACTATAATTCGTCTTTATGACCCGACTGATGGTGAAGTTATCTTTGATGGTAAAAATATTTCTGCTAAAAAACTTAGCAGAGCTGAAAGACATCATGTTAACAAAAATATGCAGATGATTTTCCAAGATCCTATGGCTTGTTTAAATCCTCGTATGACTGTTACCGATATTATAGCTGAAGGTTTAGATATACATGGACTATGTAAAAACAAAGAAGAAAGAACTAAAAGGGTTTATGAATTACTTAGAACCGTTGGACTTGATGAACAACATGCTAGTAGATACCCTCATGAATTCTCTGGTGGTCAAAGACAACGTATAGGTATTGCTCGTGCATTAGCTATAGAACCAAAATTTATAATTGCTGATGAGCCTATATCTGCACTTGACGTTTCTATACAAGCGCAAGTTGTCAACCTTCTTAGAAAACTACAAAAGGAAAATGGTCTTACTTATTTATTTATAGCCCATGACCTTTCAATGGTTAAGTATATAAGTGATAGAATAGGTGTTATGCACCAAGGTAAACTAGTTGAATTAACTACTGCTGATGAGTTATACGAACATCCATTACATCCTTATACTAAATCATTATTATCTGCTATACCTCTTCCTGATCCAGATTATGAAAAAGGTAGAACTCGTATAAAATATAATCCTAAGATGCATGACTATTCAACTGAAAGCCCTGAATGGACTGAGATAAGACCAGGACATTTTATATATGCTTCTAAGACTGAATTAGTTGAATATGAAAAAGAACTTACTTTAAATGAAACTAATTTATAGACCTAATCATGGTTAGTCTATTAATAAATAAAAAATAGGTAGATTTAAATCTACCTATTTTTTATTTATATAATTATATTATTACACCGATACCTAGAACAACTATAGATAATACAGCTATAATTGCTATTAGTGGAGTAACAAACTTTAACCACTTATCATAAGTTACATTTACCATTGCAAGGGATGCTAGAATTAAACCCGTAGGAGTTATAAATCCTATAAGACCTTGTCCAAATTGGTATGCACTTACTATTACATCTCTGTTTACTCCTACAACATCTGCAAGAGGTGCCATTATAGGCATTGATAAAACTGCCAACCCAGAAGATGATGATATAAAGAATCCTAATACTATATATACAAAGAACATTACTGTAGAGAACATTACTCCACTCATATTTGAAACTAAATTACTTAAGTTATTTAATATAGTATCACTTATCATTCCACCGTCCATTATTATAGTAACACCACGAGCAAGGCCTATCATTAGTGCAACCCCTAATAATTCTGATGCCCCATCAACAAACTCTGATACAAACTCTTTCTCGTTAAGACCTGAAATCAATGCTAGTATAAATGTTACAAATAAGAATAGTGCTGTCATTTCTTCGAACCACCATCCCAATTCTTTAACTCCGTACACCATAACTCCAAAAGAAACTGCAAATATTATAAGCATAAGCTTTCTTCCCCATGTAAATTCAGGTACTTCAGCTTCATTATGCGCTTTTAGGAAATGTTCTTCCAACTCTTCCTTTTGATGATATATTAAAGATTGTGTTGGGTCTTTCTTTACTTTCTCTGCATATCTAACAGTATATATAACACATACTATAAGACCTGCAACTAACATAAACAATCTTATAGCCATACCACTTGTAAAATCTATACCTGCTGTATTTGATGCTATAACTGTTGAAAATGGATTTACTGTTGATGCCATAGTTCCCATACATGAGCCTAGATATATAGCAGCTATTGCTACCAATGCATCATACCCTGCTGCTAAGAATATCGGAACAACTATTGGATAAAATGCGATTGTTTCTTCTGCTAATCCAAAGCTTGTACCCCCTATTCCTATAAGAACAGTGATTATGACTATTAACCAAGCTTCTTTTCCTTTTAGGTTTCTAGATAAAGCACTTATCCCTGCTGTAAATGATCCAGTTTTATTTATTACCCCTACTATACCACCTATTACTAGTACAAAAGCTATAATGTCTATAGAATCATATAATCCTTGTATTGGAGCATTTAAAAATGTTGTTACTGCTTTAAATACAGTTGGCTTTTCCTTAGTTAATTGCTCATAAGTACCTGGAATTGCCACAGGTTTACTTATAGATCCATCTGTAAATTTACTTAAATTGGTTTTTACCCCCAAATCATTAAGAGTTTGTTGAGTAGCTTCCTTTTCTGTAGTTTTACCATTTGGTGATTCTATCGCAAATACATTAGTTTCTGCGTTATACAATAATTTAGAATACTTACCTGAAGGTATAATATAAGTAAGAGCTAATACCAATAACATAACTATAAGTATTACAGTATATGCTGTTGGAAATGAAAATTTAGATTTCTTTTTTGATGACATTCAATCGTCCCCTTTTATATAATTTTTTCATTTGATATCTTACTATATTCTTCAAAGTTTTAATTATTCCTTTATATTGTTTGTTTTTTCTTTATATTTTGACTTAATTGAAATATCTTTTTAAAAATATGCCTGTATAAGAACCCTCTACCTTAGATACTTCTTTTGGTGTGCCAGTTGCAATAACTTTACCACCTTTATCTCCGCCTTCTGGCCCTAAGTCAATTATATAATCACAAGTCTTTATTACTTCTAAGTTATGTTCTATTACTATTATACTATTCCCTGTATCCGCTAACCTTTGAAGTACATGAATTAGCTTATCTATATCAGCCATATGAAGCCCAGTTGTTGGCTCATCTAATATATACAGAGTTTTTCCTGTTGGCCTTTTACTAAGCTCAGTTGCTAATTTTATTCTTTGTGCTTCTCCACCTGATAATTGTGTTGAAGGTTGTCCTAGTTTTATATAAGAAAGCCCTACATCTACTAGCGTTTCCATTTTTCTCTTTATGTTAGGAATGTTTTCAAAGAATACAAGAGCTTCTTCTACATTCATATTTAGTATGTCTGATATAGTTTTATCTTTGTACTTGACTTGTAATGTTTCTCTATTGTATCTTTCTCCCTTACAAATCTCACAAGGTACATATACATCTGGTAAAAAATGCATCTCTATTTTAATTATTCCATCACCTTTACAAGCTTCACATCTACCACCTTTTACATTAAAACTAAATCTTCCTTTTTTATATCCTCTTGCTTTTGCTTCATTAGTTGATGCAAATAAATCTCTTATCATATCAAATACACCTGTGTAAGTAGCTGGATTTGAACGAGGTGTTCTACCAATAGGGCTTTGGTCTATGTTTATTATTTTATCTATATTTTCTATTCCTGTTATTTCTTTGTGCTTTCCTGGTCTTTCTCTAAGTCTATTTATTTTACCTGCAATCCCTTTATATAATATATCATTTATTAATGTACTTTTACCTGAACCCGATACACCAGTTATACAAGTGAATTTTCCTAGTGGTATTTTTACATTTAAGTTCTTCAAATTGTTTTCATTAGCTTTAACTATTTCTAAATAGTTTCCATTACCTTCTCTAGTCTGTTGAGGTATATTTATTTGTTTTTTTCCACTTAAATATTGCCCTGTCATAGAATCTGGATTTTGTAATATCTCATCTAGAGTTCCCTGTGCAACTATTTCTCCACCATGTATTCCTGCCCCCGGTCCTATATCAACAACATAATCAGCTTCTCTCATAGTATCTTCATCATGTTCTACTACTATAAGAGTATTTCCTATGTTTGTTAAATGTCTTAATGTCCCTATAAGCCTATCATTATCTCTTTGATGAAGACCTATACTTGGCTCATCTAACACATATAAAACTCCAACTAATGCAGAACCTATTTGAGTAGCAAGTCTTATACGTTGTGCTTCTCCACCTGATAAAGTACCTGCTTTTCTTGATAAATTTAAATAATCTAATCCAACATCTCTTAAGAATGCCGCTCTGCCTCTTATCTCTTTTAATATTTCATGTGCTATAAATTTTTGTTTTTTATTTAAATTTATATTATCTATATAATCTATAAGATCATTAACTGAAAAATCTGTTACATCCATTATATTTTTATTATCCACTGAAACTGCCAGTACTTCTTTTTTAAGTCTTGCACCTTTACATTTTGGACAAGGTGTTTCTGCCATATATTCTTCTATTTTTTCTCTTGCATATTCAGAATTTGTTTCTCTATATCTTCTTTCTAAGTTTACTATTACTCCTTCGAATGGAGCTTTATATTGTCTTCTTCCTCCAAATTTAGATTCAAATACAAATTCTACCATTACTTTGTCCTGCCCATAAAGTAATTCATGGACAAAATCCTCAGGTAAATCTTTAAATGGAGTAGTTAATGATACATTGAAATGATCTGCTAAACTTTGAACCATTTTACTGTAATAAGTATCATCATTTCCATTAGCTGAACCCCATGCAGCAATCGCTCCTTGTTTTATAGATAAGTCTGTATTTGGTACAACTAAATCAGGGTCAACTTCTCTACTTTCTCCAAGTCCATTACAACTTTCACAAGCTCCAAAAGGACTGTTAAATGAGAACATTCTTGGTGATAGCTCTTCTATTCCTATACCATGTTCTGGGCAAGCAAATTTAGTTGAATAAAGTATTTCTTCACCGTCTACTACTTGAGCTATAACAAGTCCATCTGATAATTTAACTGCCGTTTCTATAGAATCTGCAAGCCTAGTTTCTATACCCTCTTTGATTACTATTCTGTCTACTACGACCTCTATATTATGTTTTTGATTTTTATTTAATTCTATGTCATCACTTACTTCATAATTTTCACCATCAACTCTTATTCTAACAAATCCTTCTTTTTTTACATTTTCTATTATTTTTTTATGAGTACCTTTTTGACCTCTAACTACTGGAGATAATATTTGCAACTTAGTTCTATCACTAAATTTCATCATATTATCGACTATTTCTTGTATAGTCATTTGGCTTATTAACTTACCACAAGTTGAACAATGAACCTCTCCAACTCTAGCAAATAATAATCTTAAATAATCATATATTTCTGTGACTGTACCAACTGTAGAACGAGGATTTTTAGAAGTAGTTTTTTGATCTATTGATATTGCTGGAGATAAACCTTCTATATACTCTACATTTGGTTTTTCCATTTGTCCTAAAAATTGTCTTGCATATGCAGATAAGCTTTCTACATATCTTCTTTGACCTTCTGCATATATAGTATCAAAAGCTAAAGATGATTTTCCTGATCCTGATAATCCTGTAAATACTATAAACTTATTTCTTGGAAGCTCTAAGTCTACATTTTTTAAATTATGCTCTTTTGCGCCTTTTATTATAATTTTATCTTCCATTTAGTTGTTAATCCTTTCCTCTAGTTGTTTAATTTTATCTCTAAGTTCTGCTGCTCTTTCAAATTGTAAATTCTCTGCAGATTTCATCATTTCTATTTGTAGATTAGCTATGTTCTTTTTAATTTCATTTATATCATCAGTTTCTTTAATTCCATAAACTGTTTCTTCATCTGCTATTTTAGTTGCCTCTATACTATCTCTGACTCCTTTTTTTATAGTTGTTGGAGTTATATTATTTTCTTCATTATATAGAGCTTGTATTTCTCTTCTTCTTTTAGTTTCTTCTATTGCACTTTCCATAGACCTAGTTATTTTATCTGCATACATTATAACTCTTCCTTCTGAGTTTCTAGCTGCACGACCTACAGTTTGTATTAATGATGTTTCTGAGCGTAGGAAACCTTCTTTATCTGCATCTAAAATCGCAACTAAAGATACTTCTGGTATGTCTAACCCTTCTCTCAGTAAGTTTATACCTACTAATACATCAAATTTACCTAATCTTAAATCTCTTATTATCTCTACTCTTTTTAGAGTATCTATATCTGAATGTAAATACTCTACTTTTATTCCTATTTCCTTTAAGTAATTAGTCAAGTCTTCACTCATTTTTTTAGTTAAAGTAGTTATTAAAACTCTTTCACCTTTTTCTATTACTTTATTAACTTCTACTACTAAGTTATCTATTTGATTATCTATAGGTCTTACTTCAATTATTGGATCTAATAATCCTGTAGGCCTTATTATTTGTTGTGCTATAGTTGATGAGTGTTCTATTTCATAAGGACCTGGAGTTGCACTTACAAATAATATTTGGTTTATATTTTCTTCAAATTCTCCAAAATTTAGAGGTCTATTATCATAAGCTGATGGAAGTCTAAATCCATTATCTATAAGCGAGCCCTTTCTCGATCTATCACCAGCATGCATACCTCTTACTTGTGGAATCGTAACATGTGATTCATCAACTATTATCAAATAATCATCTGGGAAAAAGTCCATCAATGTATAGGGTTTATCACCTGGGTTTCTTCCTGTTATATGTCTTGAGTAATTTTCTATGCCTTGGCAAAATCCTATTTCTCTTAGCATCTCAACATCATATCTTGTTCTTTGGTCTATTCTTTGTGCTTCTATTAATTTATCCTCATCTTTAAAGTAATTTATTCTTTCTTCTACTTCTTTTTCTATTTCTACAATAGCTTTTTCTACTCTTTCCGGTGTTGTTACATAATGAGATGCTGGAAATATTACTATATGATTTCTAACACCTACCATCTTGCCTGTTACATAATCTATTTCTGTTATTCTATCAATTTCGTCTCCAAAAAATTCTATTCTAATTGCTCTTTCATCATTGTTCGCAGGAAATATCTCTAGTATATCTCCTCTTACTCTAAATGTACCTCTAGTAAAATTAATATCATTTCTTTCATATTGTATTTCTATTAAACGCTTTATAACTTCATCTCTATCTTTTTCCATTCCAGGTCTTAAAGATACCATAAGATTTCTATAATCTTCAGGATCCCCTAACCCATATATACATGAAACTGACGATATTATTATTACATCTCTTTTTTCTAATATAGATGCAGTTGCTGAATGTCGTAGTTTGTCTATTTCATCATTTA
The DNA here is from genome assembly GCA_947072565.1 of uncultured Peptostreptococcaceae bacterium. Lineage (GTDB taxonomy): Bacteria > Bacillota > Clostridia > Peptostreptococcales > Peptostreptococcaceae > Romboutsia_D. The sequence goes on from CAMTIM010000022.1 coordinate 273,555, forward strand.
TACTTGCATCTTTTTCTATATATGTATCACTATGTGCAACATATGCTTCTGGCTGATAATAGTCATAATAACTTACAAAATACTCTACTGCATTTTCAGGGAAAAATTCTTTAAACTCACTGTATAGTTGAGCGGCTAAAGTCTTATTATGTGCAAGTATTAGAGTTGGCATTTTTACTTCTTGTATAATATTTGCCATAGTAAAAGTTTTTCCCGAACCAGTAACTCCTAATAATGTAGAAAATTTTTCATTATTATTTATAGCTGTAACGATTGATTTTATGGCAGTTGGTTGATCCCCTGTAGGCTTAAAGTCTGATTTTAGTTCAAAATCCAAAAATCTCACTCCTTTCTACGAACGTTAGTTCTTTATAAGATTATTATATCATATTCTACTATATTTTAATTTTTTTAATAGATTTTTTATACTTAGTGTTTTTGCATATTTTACCCAATATATTGTATTTTCAACCTAATTTGTATTTTTATTATATAATTTTATACAAAAACAAAGACCTCTATGGGGGATAGAGGTCTTATAAAATGGGGGAGATTGAGTAAATCATTTTTTCTATTAAGTTTTATATTATTATAATGTCCATTTACTTTAATTTTATACATATTTTTAACTATAAATTATTCTTCAAGTTTAATTCTATAATACTGATAATTTATAGCTATTGTAGAAAAATAAATTTATTAATATATACATGCTTAATTTTTTTGGCATTATAAAAAGCTCTAAGGGTAATACCCTAGAGCTTAAATAATTTAATACATAAAAAAAGATTACGTGGCTACGTCTTACTCTCCCAGGCAGTTGCCCACCAAGTACCATCAGCGCTAAAGAGCTTAACTTCTGTGTTCGGAATGGGAACAGGTGTATCCTCTTTGCTATAATAACCACA
>CAMTIM010000023.1 GCA_947072565.1 uncultured Peptostreptococcaceae bacterium
GAATATTTCTATTTATAATTTTAATATTTAGTATATATTATAAATACATTATATAGAATATATTATATAGATTTTATATAGTGGGGGGGGTATTACATGGATATCAATAGTAAGGCTAAAGAATTTGCTAATTTCATTAAAAATACAAATGAATTTAAAGATATGAATAAAAGTAAGATTAATTTAGAGAAAAATAGAAATTTAAAAAAACAGTTAGATGCGTATATTAATAAAAAAAATACAATTTATTCAAATTATAGGATGGAGGATGCATCTAAAAAAATCCTGCAACTAAATAAAGAATATAGTGATTTTTTTAACTTACCATCAGTTTCAAATTATATGAAGTATACAAAACAGTTTAATTCTATGATGGAAAATTTGTATAAATCAATTGAAAAAGAATTATTAAAATAAACATCGAAACATAGAAAAAAGAATGCTTAAAAGCATTCTTTTTTAATTAATCAAAATCTCTTGGTTGGATCATCATGTTTTGCATCATATTTTGCATCATCATATAATAATTCATCCACATGTCATTCATGTCTTGATATTCATCTATATATGAATTCATATATGGCATATCTAAATTTGGATATTGGTCTGCAAAACCACCCATATATTGCATATTCCCCATATCATACATAGGACTTACATATGTTGTTGGATATTGGTTCATATTTAAATATTCATCTTCTACATATATTATATCGTTTTTGCAATTTTTCATTTCATGACATGGATTGCAGTAATTCATTTTACATTCTGGTTTACAACTTTTTTTCTTTGGAGTATGACATCCACAACTTTCTTTTTCTTTTTTACATTCTTTTATTTCATGGCATGGATTACAATAATTTATTTTACATTCTGATTTACAACTTTTTTTCTTTGGAGTATGGCATCCACAACTCTCTTTTTCTTTTTTACATTCTTTTATTTCATGGCATGGATTGCAGTAATTTATTTTACATTCCGGCTTACAATATTGTTTCTTTGGAGTATGACATCCACAACTTTCTTTCTCTTTTTTACATTCTTTTATTTCTTCACATTTAGGTTTATTTTCACACTGTTGTAATTTATTACTGCATTTGTGTATCATATCTTCACATTTTTTTGATTTTACTTCATATTCTTTTATTTTTTCCCCTACAGATTTATAACATTCTAATGCTTTTTCATCACATTTTAATGCTTGATGATATAAAGCTTTTGCCTTATCATTGTGTTCTTGAGCTTTTTCATATAAACATTTAGCTTTTTCACATTTGCATTCTGCTTCTTTTTCTATTTTCTCAGCCTCTTTATACAAACATTTAGCTTGTTCGCAAAGCCTTTGAGATTTTTCCATTAGTTCTCTCGCTTTACAATCAGCAGCTTTAGATTCTTGTTCATCACAACTAGCATTTTTTATTAAATTTTTAGCTTTTGATGATAATACTTTTGATGATTTTTCGCATGCCTTAGCTTGTTCATATGCTTCTATAGACTTACATTCACATTCTAAAGCTTTTTCAAATAAATCTTCTGCTTGTTTAGCAAGCTTAACACATTTATCTGCGTAAGTTATTTCGTAATCATCACAAGGACATTCTACACAATGATTAACCATTTTTTTACATGAGTTGTTTGGTTTACATACGTTATTTGTTTTACATGCGTTATTTACTTTGCATGTATTGTTTGGTTTACATGCGTTATTTGTTTTGCATGGCTTACACACATTTACATGTTCACTACATATATTGCAATCTTCATATATAGGTGCAGTTGAACACCCTTGTTTCTTTTTCTTTCTCATAATATGTCAAAACCCCTTTGCTGTAAATTAACCCCCATAAGAAAAAACTTATGTTGTCTAATATAATTATATGATTGTCTTTGAATGTGGTTACTAATTCTTTAATCTTGATTTATTTTTAATTAAATTATTTATTTTAAATTTTAATTATATTTTTTTGTTATTTGCACATCATATGTGTAAGAATTATAAATTTAATTTTAATAATTTATTATTGATTGGAGTGATTTTATGATTTCAAATGAGTTTAACAATACCAATGAAAATACATCTTTTAATAATTGTAGTAATTGTGATGATTTATCAAATAATATGAAAAATTTCACTAAAAGTAATCCAACTTTAACAACAGGTATATTAGTAGGCTCTGCTTTAGTTACTGCAAATATTATCAGTCCAAGCATTAGAAAAATAACAATTCCAACTTGTAAGTTTGTTGCTAAGCAACAATTAAAACTACTTGCTGGAATAGGTGTATTGTCTATTGCTACTTATATAGCTAGCCATCCTAATAATATGGATGACGATATTATGTAAATAAAAAAACAGTATTAGAAACAAATCTGTTTCTAATACTGCTTTTAATCTAATTGTATTAATTCATTTTCATAATATAACTGTACTTTTTCTATCCATTCACCTTTGTAGTCTTCTTGAATTATATTTTTTATTATAGTATTTATTGTATACTCTTTTGTAACGTCATTTAAATAATCTGTTTTCCATGAAACTCTACTATCACTTAAGTCTTTTGGCTCTTTTAACTCTATAATAGCAGTATTCTTAGCGTAAACAGTTACCTTCATAGGTAGCCCATTGAAACATTCTCTAGAAATTGTTTTAATTATAAGTTCTAATTTTTCTTGCAGTGAACTATCTTCTTTAACTTCTAAGTACTCTATATCCTTTGAATATTTAGACATTATATTTATTGGTATCTTTATAGTTCCCGAATTATTTTTTGAATCATTAGAGTCCTTTGCTTTAATATCTTCATTTTCTAAATAAGGTTCATTACTATTTATTATTTTAGATGAACTTACATCTATTATACTATCACTATTTAAATTTTCTTTTGTACATGCACTAACTAATAAAGTAGTAGAAATCAAAAGCAAACTTACTGCTATTTTATTCATAAGTATACCTCTTTTTTATTTTTATTCTTAATATTATATCATAGTATACTTATTTTTTTAACAGTTTCATTTTTTTTTGAACTATAATGTCTTATTTCATTATTTTATACTTACATATTCTGATTTTATGTTTACTTTATATTCTTTTTCTAATTGATCTAAATTTTTATTTAAATTACCATTTAGTTCTTTTATACCTTGATATTTTAAATTATCATTTTCATTGACTTTATTTTCTTGAATTAAATCATCTATATCAATTTGTTGTAATGATTTTATATTAAAGTTTATTTTATATCTGTCAATTGGCAAATCAACACTAACATTAGACTTGTATGCATTTATATTCAAATTGTTAGCTATTGGTATTTCTGTAGATATATCAATATTTCCATAATCATTAGAATCTTGATTTATATTCACATTATTAGGTATATAATTTTCTTTGTTATCTATGAATATGTCATTATCATCTGAGTATACATTAACAGAGTTACTGCTTATATATATATCCTTTATACCTAATAATTCAGATATAGATAACTGTGTATAATTCTTAGACTTTATATCTAATTTATTTAAACTTTTAATTTTTTTAGGTAATGATATATTTCCAGATAATGTTTTAAATGTTACGTCATTTAAAAATATATCGTCTTGAATATCTAATACTCCACTTTGTGTATAAGTATTTATATCAACATCATTTGGTATATAAATCACTATGTTATTAGTATTTTGTGAATAAAATTCATTAAATACATAGTTAGCGAAGTCATTTGAACTTCTTATGTCTTTATAGTTATCTCTACTTTCATTTTCAGATATATATAATGCATTATCTTTGTTTTCAATATTATATCTAAGATTATCTTTGTTTCCTTTTTTGCTAACTATCACATTGTTTTTGTTATGTTTTCTTATCACTATATTTGTATCTTTTGTGTTTATATTTAATTTATTTATATCTACCTCTTTATTATATATAATATATTCCTTGTTTAGCTCTTTCTCTATATCAGAAGAAGCCTTTATAAAATATGGAATAGATGCTATACCTGAACATATAGTTCCTATTATGCCTATTATAATTAAACTAATAGAAAATATAGTTATTTTTTTATTCATATTTTTCATCTCCTTCATCTTTATTTTCATTTAAATCATCTTCAAACACTTTTTCTTTTTCTTCATTATCGTACTTTTCTTTTTTCTTACTAGCATTTATATATAAATTTCTAGTTTTCAACCAATTTATATATTGTTTTATTATTTTTTTACATAATCTCACTACGAATATATACAATTGCCAAGCAAAAATTTGTCCTCCTATAAACGTAACAGATACAAATATATAAAGTATTTCAATTTGAGGTGTGCCCATTACAAAACTAATTATAAATGGTGCTGTTACTAAATATATTACTAATAAACCCACTAGCCCTATACCTATAAAAACCAACGTCATTATAATTGTAAATGCAGGTATAATCAAAATTAAAGATAATATAGCTAGTATTACTTGTATCCATTTTCTATCTTTGTTATGATTATTATTTTCTATATTTGGAGTAAGTTTTTCACTAATCTCTACTTTTAAATCATTATACTTGTCTTTTGCTCTTAATTTGAATATATTAAACTGATCTTTTATGTTATCACTTTTACTTGATTCACTCGAATAATTATTTTTTGTTTCTGATATAAGCTCATTTGCTATTGATTTAGGAGACCCTAATCCTGCTATTATTTCTATATCACTTTTACCTTCTATGACACCTTCTAAAAAATATTCTTCATAATCTCTTAATATATCATTTATTTCATCTTCAGAAAAATTCTTTTTAAGATAGTCTTTTAATATTTCTAAAAATTCTTTTTTATTCAAAGTCATTACCTCCTTCATCATTGCTTATTAATACATTTACAGCCTTAACAAAATCTTTCCACTCTAGCATAAGCTTACTTAAATTTTCTTTTCCTAATATAGTTAGCTTATAATATTTTCTAGCAGGACCTTCTCTTGATTCTAATATATAAGTTTCAAAGTATCCTTCTTTTGTTAGTCTTCTAAGTATTGGATATATAGTTCCTTCATTTACATCTATTACCTTAGATATGTTTTGTACTATTTCATACCCATACATATCTTTTTTTGAAATAAGAGCTAATACACAAATTTCAAGTACTCCTTTTCTAAACTGAGTATTCATATTACTCCTCCTTTCTATAAACATAGTATTATGTTTAACACAGTACTATGTTTTACTTTTCATGACATAATAATAACACAGTACTTTGCTTTGCACAATAGCTATTTTATAATTTAATAGCACAAATAAAAAGCTTTATTAAGAATACACAATCTTAATAAAGCTTCTTGTTTATAAGTTATATTAATTAGTTACATAAGCTATTATTAGCTTTGCAGTCTCTACAATCGATGTTATATGAGTTCTCTCATATCCATGAGATGAAAATACACCAGGACCAATAAGAGCAAATTTAGAATCCATTCCAGATTTTAATGCAGCAGTAGCATCTGATCCATAATTAGGATATATATCTAATTTATAGTTTATATTATTTTGATCACATGTTCCAATAAGCTTATTTACAAGTTCGTAATCATATGGTCCATTTGAATCTTTTGTACATATACATACATCGTACTCTGTAGAATTTTGGCCTTCTCCTGGGCATCCCATATCAACTGCAATAAATTCAGATGTATTTTTTGGTATAAATGTTGAAGATCCATGACCTACTTCTTCATAGTTACTAAAGAAGAAATTTATAGTACATTTAGGCTTTATATTATTTAATTTAATATACTTCATAACATATAATATAGCTGCTGCAGATGCTTTATCATCTAAGTATCTAGATTTTACAAATCCAGAATTAGTTATTTTAGTTCTTGTATCAAATGATATAATATCTCCAACTTCTATTCCTAACTTATGTGTATCTTCTTTTGTGAAAACACATTCATCTATTACAATTTCATAATTTTTACACTCCCTTGGCAATTCTCTTGCATCATTACCATGTATGTGAATAGAAGGCTTTATTGTTTGTAATGTTCCCTCATATGCTTTTTTTGACCTAGTATGTATCAAACAATTTTCTCCTTCTATAGAATTCATCATATATCCTCCTATTTGGGATATAACTAATCTTCCATTAGCCTTTATTTCTTTAACCATTCCACCTAATGTATCTACATGTGATGAAAATGTAATTTCATTTTCTGGATTTTCTCCAACTATAGTAGCTACTAGTATTCCTTTATTTGATACTTTGTAATCTATATCCATTTGTTCAAGTTCTCTTTTTATATACTCCATTATTTCTTTTGTATACCCTGTTGGACTCGGAATAGCTAAAAGCTCTTCTAAGTACTTTTCTATTATTTTTTTATTATGCATTTTAAACTCTCCTCATATATCATTTTATTTTTTGTTATGATAAAAGACATATATTTACATCATATATCCCCTATAAAAATAATACATTATTGAATAAATAAATACTATAGTAATTATTCTTTGTATGTAAGATATTAAAAATTCTTTTTTAGTTATACTAATATCTGTGTTTTTTATGTATACCATATTACTACTAAGTGATGTGCAACTTATAACCGCTAGTATGCCAATTAAAAATTTAGTACTGTATTGAGTATAATTGCTAACATTTTCTATACCTATAATACCATTGTAAAATAAATTTATTCCAAACAAACTAATTTCACCTTTATCTGCAATTTTAAGTATTTCTGCTAAAGGATAAAATATATACTTAGATAATTCTAGTATAATATCACTATTTAATATTATATTTCCTAAGTACAATATCATAACTAGTTCGGGTATCAAATTCATAATTACAGAAATAGATTCTTCTAAATTATCAATAATTGTTTTTAATATATTTTTGTTGTTTTTATTTTTGAGGTATTTTTTTATTCCATTTTTTAGTTTTTCACTTTTATGTATAGTTTCTCTATAATTTGTTTTCATGCAATAAGACTTCTTTTTTTTACTTAAGGGGTAAATTCTAGATAAAATAATATTAGTAATTATTAACGTAATTGCACTAACTACAATTATATCTATTTTATCTACCTTTAGTTCTTTTGATATATAACTAACCATAGGCATTGACATTATAGAAAAATTCAATATAATTATGCAAGCCTCATTATACCTAATTTTACCACTTTTATACAATTTATTTGTGACAAACATTCCACAAAAACAATCAGTATATACGTATACAAGAATATTAACTATTGTTTTTCCACTTAACTTAAAATTTTTCTTCATTATATTGTGAAAATATGATTCTACTATATCTAAAAAACCATAGTCCAACAAAAACGTAATAAATATTGCACTTAGTGGCAATACTGTAGCTACGTTTAAAACTAACTCATTTATTAAAAGTAATATGTTTTTATCTAAAAACATAATTGTATTTTTACCATAAAATCCATTTACTATTATTACAATACTGAACATCCTAATGTATAAAAATATATTATTTTTGGTTGTTTTCTTTTTTTTACTTTCTAATATAGGCTTTAAACACCCTATTGTAGCATATACAATTATACATATTTGTATAAATGGCCTTAAATCAGATTGTAATTTATATGCTATATGGTATATTAGAGTCATTGATTGCCCATTTAGCTTTACAGGAATAAAAAATACAAATATACCTATACCTGAATATATAATAAGTTTTAATATGTCTATAAAGTCACTGTCTGCATTTTCTTCTTTTTCATGCCTTTTGCTTGCTACTTCCATACAGCCCACCTCTATATTAAGTTTCAACTTAATATAAATATTTCCTTCTTAAATATAATAAGTTTTATTATTATTGATTAAATCAATTTATATCTGTATAATACTGTAATTATAAAGTTAAATTATTAGAGGTGAATAACTAATGCACACAGCGAAACGCAAATCAATATTAATACTTACAGCTCAATTTGGAGCTGGTCATATAAGTGCTTCAAATGCTATTAAAAATAATATTTTAGAAAAAGATAGCTCTTGTGATGTTACAATACAAAATTTTATAAGCGCTAGTCTTCCAATAATGAACAAGCCAATGGTTAAATTATATGAAAATAACACTAAATATACACCAGGCTTATATAATTATTACTATTATCTAAAAAAATCTTTTGACTCAAAACATGATTTAGCTCATAAACTATATACACCTAAGCTTATAGAATACATACTTGATAAAAAACCTGATTTAATTATATCTACCTTTCCATTAGCTGCTGCTTGTGTATATAATTTCAAAATAAAATATCCTCAAATGAATATACCGACTTTAACAGTTATTACTGATGTTGTAGACAGCCTTGAATGGGTATATCCTACTACTAACATGTATTTTGTTCCATCTTGTGAAATTAAAAATAGATTTGTACAAAAGGGTATTTCTCCTACATCTATTAAAGTAACTGGAGTTCCTATAAATAGTAAATTCCTTGTTAATGAAAAAATTCATATTCCTAATAAATATAAGATACTACTTTTAGGTGGAGGAAGAGGATTATTTGACGTAGATGACGATTTTATGTATTGGATTGATGAATTTATTAAAGATCATTGTGAAACTATAGAATTAACAATAGTTACAGGTAAAAATTCCAAACTATATAATTGTCTTACAGAAAAAAAACCATTATCAAATATAAAGGTTTTAGGGTTTGTAAATGATATGCATAATTTAATAAAAGACTATGATCTTATGATAACAAAACCTGGTGGAGCAACCTTATTTGAAGGCATTCATTCCGAAACACCAATAATAGTCAAAGTCCCTAAAGTTGGCCAAGAAATAGAAAACGCTAAGTTTATAATAGATAAAGGAATAGGTATAATTTACAATGATGAAGATGATTTAAAAAACATATTCTATCAACTATCCTCTGGTGAATTCGAATCTATATTTAATTTTATGCAATCAAATATTAAAGAATTCAAAAAACTAATTAATTATGATAAAATAGCAGATTATATACTAGAACTAATAAATAACAAGAATTAATTCTTGTTATTTATTAGTTTTTTTATATTTATTTAAATATATAATTTTTTCTTCAGAATCTTTATTTATTGTATTATTTCTTATATTTTCTTTTTTAAATCTATTATTTTTATCTTTCTTATTTTCTCTAATCATTTTATATACCATATAAAATTCCACAATTATAAATAGTAGGTAAACCAATTTTTCTAAATCTAATGTAGTTAAATAACCTTTAGCACCATATGTAGATATAGAATAAACTCTAATGAATGCAATCGCTAACAGATGCATATTTATAATTGCTAAAAGCTTTTCAAATTCTTGCTTTATAAATTTTCTACTTAAATAGTGTCCTACATAATATTTAGTATGACCCTTAGATCTAAGTATATCAGAGTAAATTTGTCTAATTATATTTTTGTCAAAGAATGTTAATCCTATAAATGATATAGATAATACTAAAAAGCAATACGTATCATATATATATCTAACAAAGTCTGATTCAGCACTTTGTTTAAAGATGTGTGCAAATATATATAAAGAAGCAAATATTATTCCTGATATATTTAATCTAAATTCATTCTTCGCAGTTGTAATACTGTAAATAAATGTTAAAATTATTAATGCTAGTATTATATAGTTTATATTTTTATTTATCTCTAAATTACATACTAATATAGGCGCAAAAACGTATACTAATATGTCAGGTATTAATTTTATTTTCATGAAATCCCTCCTTTTTATAAATTTTCTAAATTTTCAAACATTTAATTTTATAATTTCACCTTGCTTTTATTAATCCTTTATTATACTTAATTTTATGCTAAAAAGAAGGGTATATAACCCTTCTTTTTTAATATATATTAATTTTTAATATTTCTACAATATATATGTTCCCTTGCTCTATTTCTATCTGTTCACTGCATCTAGAGGATTTATATTTTCTTCATCTATAATAGTTTCAAAGTGAACATGATTACCAGTTGAATTTCCTGTAGTACCTACTTTTGCAATGACTTGTCCTTTTTTTACTATGTCACCTTCTTTAGCTACATTAAAAGTATTATGAGCATACACAGTTTTTTTACCATCAAAATGCTTTAATTTAACCACATTTCCATATCCATTTTGCACTCCTGAAAATATAACTATACCATCATCAGATGATACTATTTCTGTATTTTTAGGTGCTGGTATATCTATACCTCTATGAAATTTTCTCTCTCCTGTTATAGGATGTATTCTATAACCAAAAGGAGAACTAATTTGATTGTATGAAGGAACTGGCCACATGCCTTCCTTAAAGCTCAAATTATTTTCTTTCAAATATTTTTTTTCATCTTCTTCTATAGATTTTTCTAATTTTATAGCTTCTACTTTATTTTCTTCTAGTTGTTTTTCTAATTCTAATTTTTCTTTTTCTATAGTTTTTACTTCGTTGATTAAATAATCATTTGAATTTAACTCACTATTTTCTACAAAACTTACACTTACAACTTCAGCTTTTACATTATCTTCTTCTCTATTGTCAATATATTTAGTCTTTGCTTCTATCTCTTGATGTATTTTTTCTATCTTAGATTTAAGTTCTTTTTGATTTTCTTTATTTTCTATCAATAAATTTAAATTTACATCCTCACTAAAAGCATAAACATTTTGATTTTTAATAGCAAAACAAGTTAAACATAAAAAAGTCGTTAATATAAATATTTTTATATTTTTTTCCATATTTTCCACTCCTTTTATCACTATATATTACTATTGCCCTTTTTTTAAATTTTATTACTATTTTTTTATTTTTATAATTACTGTTAAATCACTTTCTATTAAAATTTAATTTTCTTACTTAAATCGTTCACATATTTCATATAAATAAAATACTATATACTAATAAAATTTTTTATCCTAAAATAAAGGGAGGATTTATAATGATTAAAGATATAGGAATTTTATCAGGTTTTGTATCCTCATTATTCATAATATTATACTCACTACTATACTTACTTAGAGATTGTTACTCTGCTACAAGCAATAATTTTATAAGAAAACATATAAATAAATTACTGCCCTTTTTAACTAAACATAATTCTAAATTCCTAATTACAATATTTATTTTATCTATAATACATTTTTTAAGTTTTTCAAGCTTTACTGTTTTAATTAACTCAGGATATGTAGTTTTATTCATCTTATTATTAATACTAAAAATAACATTTTTCCCATCAAAGAAAAACAATTCTTCTTATAATTTAAATATATTTGCATACCTTCTATTATTAAGTTTATTGGTACATCTTGTAATTTAAAAGAATAAAAAAAGAAGAGGTTGCCCTCTTCTTTTTTAATATATATTTTTACTATATTGTACATACAATCCTTGAATTTCTTTCATTTCTTTTTTTAATTGTAATTGTAATTTTGATACAACTTCATAATCTTTATTTGCTATAGCCTCTCTAATATTAGTAAATAATGATTTTCTAGTTAATGTATCTTTCATTATATTAAACTTTATCTCTGAAATAGCATTCCATGCAACTTCATCTAAAGCATCCATATTTTCCTTGTTATGTAACTTTACACAACTTCTTACAGTTTCCATATGATCATGCATAATTCTATTTTCTAATTCTTTAACCCATTTGTCTATAGCACCCATTTTAAAAGATTCTATTATGACATCAGTAAATACACTTCCTTGTTTTAAAGAATCTAGCTTATATTCATAATTTTTTAAATTCCTCATATTTTCATAAACTGTTGCTGGTGGCACTGAGAATCTAGAATTTCTCTCTTCTAATGTATAATGCTCAAACACATCATTTTCATCTCTATAAGCTCTATCCGTTTCTAAATAAAAGCTTTCTTGACCTACTTCCTTAGATAGCTCTTTTTCAAGTTCCTTAGTTGACAACTCACTCTTTGCTACTGCTTTTATTCCATCTAGCATTGTTTGGTAGCAACCTGCTATAACTAAATAAGTATTTGATAGTGGATTTGGTGATCTCAATTCAAGTCTTACTGTTTTTGGATTTTTTATATCTCTTACTAACCCTACAAGTACAGATCTATTTCTTGATGCTACTTCATAATTATGTCCTAATGATGTTACTATACATACAGGCGCTTCAAACCCCGGTACTAGCCTATTAAATCCATCATTAGATGATGTTACTATAGGGTTTAATACTTCATAATTATTAAGTATTCCCATAAGTGCCCCATACCCAATTTCACTTAAGTAGTCTTTAGTCATATCTTTAGGAGCAAATAAATTTTTTATACTTCCATCTTTTAGCTTTGCACTAACTCCAACATGAACGTGTTCTCCACTTCCCGCAACCCCATATATAGGTTTTGCTTTAAACGTTACCTCTAATCCATTAGATGTAAATACATCTTCTATTATTTCCCTTACTATTAACTCATTATCTGCAACTTGAAGCGGATTTGAGAACTTCCATGAAATCTCTAACTGCTCCATAGCATGATTTGTTTTTCCATCTATACTTATAGAGCTGTTAATACCTCCAACTTCCTTATGAGCCATTTCAGGATTTATACCTATATCTTGTAAAATTATTAAAGTCTTTTCTAAACAAGTTCTTATAATACCATGTGTTCTTTTCCAATATTGTTCTTTTAAACTTTGTGATACATATAACTTTTCTAAGTCTGCTTTATCTTCTGGTGTATTTACCCAAAATTCTAATTCAGTAGCTGACGTTAATATTATGTCTTCTATATCCGACATATCCTCTATTCCAATATTTTTTATTATATTTGGATATTCTTTAAATAATTTTAAAATAGATGTTTTAAAATAAGTTTCTGATTTTTTTAATATTCCTCTTGAACATACTTTCTTATTTTCATGAATTAAGAAAGCTGGTATTCTAAGAGTTCCAACTGGCAAATTAAGTTCTTCATCGATATGTTCAAAGTTATAATCTACATACCACTTACAATCTACATCTGGCATTAAATCAACCTTAGCATTATTTAGAGTTGCTATGTTATAAAGTTCCACGCTCGATCCATCAGTTTGAATAGCTGATTTTAAAAAACCATTTATATCCTCTAAAAATAAATTTACTGGTATTTTTTCATCAGTTGCGTTTCCTCCTAAATCTACACCCATTAAAGAAATAAATTTTATATTTCTATTATTGTTTAAAATAAATTTAAGATCTTCTTCATTGTGATTATTTGGTTCTATTGTGTATAATAACTTTTCCATACATTATCCCCCTTAATTTCAATATTATTTTTATTATTATTTTATTTTTGTTCGTGTTTTTATTTATACTTATTATATATTATCATTTGAAAGTTCGCAATATTTTTATTTTTTTCTAGACTTATTTATTTAAATCTCCTATTTTTTAAATACATCTAACAATAATTTAACATTTTACTAAATATAGGGTATAATAAACTAAGAAGTCTTCATTTGCTTCTTTTTAAATATTAATATTTTATAATAAACATATTTATGAATATATTGGTAAGATAAGATAATTTAGGAGAGAAATATTATGGAATATATAGTTTTTGACTTAGAATTCAATCAAGGATTTGATAAAACTCTTAATAAAACAGTATCTAATGAAAGATGTCCTTTTGAAATAATTCAAATAGGTGCTATTAAATTAGATAGTAACTTTAATATAATTGATACATTCAATAGTTATGTAAAACCAGAAATATACAAAGGCATACATCCTTTTATTGGTAAAATGACCGGAATAACTTTAAAAGATGTGGTAGATGCGCCTTCTTTCCCACAAGCATACAAGGAATTTAAAAGATTTATATCTTCTAAAGATCCAGTTTTATGTGTTTGGGGTACAGGTGATTTAAAAGAATTATATAGAAACATAACATATTATAATTTACCATCAAAAACTTTGCCTAAATCATATATAAATATCCAGCACTATGCTTCTATTTATTTTGATAATCCTGCTGGTAGAAGTATCGGACTTCAAAATGCTATTCAAATACTTGAATTAAATCAAGATAAATCATATCACAACGCTTTAAATGATGCATTTTATACAGCTCAAGTTTTTATTAAAATATATAACCCAAGTATTGTACCCGATGTATATATATATACCACTGTAAAATCATCAACCGTTGATAAATCCAATAAAAAACAAATTAATTACGATAGGTTATTTGAAGAATTTAGTAAAGTTTTAAACAGAGAATTAAGTAAAGAGGATAAAAAAATAATTGATTTAGCATATAAGATGGGCAAAACTAATCAATTTTTAATTAACCCTAATAAGTGTAAAAAAAGATAGACACATGTCTATCTTTTTTTACACTTATTATTTATTCTACATTTATAAATAACATTTTTAATAACTCATACTGTGCAAACTCTACACTTTTTATTTCTTTTTTATCATTTCTATTATTTTCATCCTTACCTATAAATACTTCTTTATCTCCTATGTTAGCATATAACGTGTCTAAAACTTTTATAAAATCCTCTACCTTAATAGATTCCTCTTTTGATTTTAATAACGTTATACTTTTATTTTCTTGGTCTTCATATATACATTCTAATCCATATAAAATATTTTCTTCTTTTATGTATATAACATCTCCACCTAGCGATTTTCCTTTTTCTAATTTTTGCTTAAGACCTAATAAGTTCATAAATATATCCCCCTTGGTTATAAAATTATTTTTCTTATGATTTTAGTGTATGTAAATATACATAAATATTAAACATATCACTGTACATTATATTAACAAGTTTATAATTTTATTAACCTTTTTAGATATTATTTTATTATTAGCTCTACAGGACAATGATCTGATCCTAATATTTCAGTATGTATATTAGCACTAACTAATCTAGATTCTATTTTTTTAGATGCTACAAAATAATCAATTCTCCAACCAGCATTATTTTTTCTTGCATTAAATCTATATGACCACCAAGAATATGAACCCTCTTTGTCAGGATTGAAATATCTATATGTATCTATAAAATCATGATTTAATAACTGTGTAAATTTACTTCTTTCCTCTTCAGTAAATCCTGCATTTTTTTTATTATTTTTAGGATTTTTTAAATCGATTTCTTGATGAGCGACATTTAAATCTCCACACATAATTACAGGTTTTTTATTGTTTAATTGTATTAAATAGTTCCTAAAATCATCTTCCCATTTCATTCTATATTCTAACCTTTTCAATTCACTTTGAGAATTTGGAGTATACACCGTTATAAAATAAAAATCTTCAAATTCTAATGTAATTACTCTACCCTCATTATCATGTTCTTCTATATTCATTCCATAAAACACATCTAAAGGTTTAATTTTTGTAAATATAGCTGTACCTGAATAACCTTTCTTTTGCGCATAATTCCAGTACTGATAATATCCATCTAAATCTAATTCTATTTGCCCTTGTTGAAGTTTAGTTTCTTGCAAACAAAATATATCTGCATCTACCTCTTTGAAGTACTCTATAAATCCTTTAGTTACACATGCTCTTATCCCATTAACATTCCACGATATAAATTTCATCTTTTCCTCCTACATTAATTCATCTTTAATATATTACCCTATTTTTTATATATTGTATCAAAATATATATCTAACTAAAATTCCAATTTTTTTGCTAACTCTTCTGGGTCTATTGATGATACGTACATCCCTGTTCCTAATTCAAATCCACCAAAACTATATTTTCTTGGTATTACATCCATATGTACATTAAATAAATCCTCACATTCTATTTTTATAGGATGTGTATATACACATAAATTAAAAGCATTATAACCACTATTTTTATACAAATTTTTAAATAATTTTTCAAATGTTTTTGAAAGTTCTTTTATGTGTTTTTCATTCATTTTTTCAAACTTGATTTTTTCTTTAAATATTATTCTTACTTCACCACTAAATTTAGTTGCGTATGGAACTATTACTAAAAAATAATCTCCATTGTTAATTACCCTGTTACCAAACTCTATTTCTTTTTTAATAATATCATCATATAAATATTTTTTATTTTTATCATAATAATCTTTGCATATATCTATTTGATTTTCTATTTCTGGAGGAACAATAGAAAGAGATACTATTTGAGAATGTGGATGTGATAATGATGCTCCTGATTGTCTTAAAAAATTTTTGAAAATGCTTACATACTCTATTTTTTCATCACATATAAATTCTTTATATCTATTTTTGTACATAATAAATAACTTCTCAAATTCAAACTCATTCATGTCATAAAAACTTCCATTATGGCGATATGTGTCTATCATAACTTCATGTAAACCATATATTTCACCTGGTAAATTGTCTACAATTGGAAATTTATTTTCTACAGATTTTACTAACCAACCTGTCCTATCCTCGATTTTAAATTTTTCCTTTGTAGTATAATCTTCGTTTCCTCTGCAAAATGGACATGTTTCTTCATATTCTAAAGTTGGCTCCTCTTGTGATAATGCAACTTTCTCTATTGGCCTTTTAGATCTGTCCTTTGCAACTATGACTATGTCTTTTTTTATATTATCTATTCTTATCTCTTTCATAGTTAACACCTCTTTGGAATTCTTTTATATTAAACTTTATTCTAAAAAACTATATAAAACTACACCACTATTTAATAAATAAATTCACTATTTTCTTATTTTCCTTATTTTTTTATATACTAAAATGTAAAACAATGTATATATTTTATTTTTTTATAACTAAAAGTCTAAAATGCTATTTTTTTATATTTTCATCGGTTTTTTTGTATAATACTCTTCCTAGTTTTTACTGATTTTTGTAATCACTTATGCTACTATAATCTTGATTAGAAATTTTATAAATATAGTCTAATTATGTTTAAATAATAGGGGGTACTTTAAATGAAATATTCAAACAGAGTCACTGCTATGCAGTCTTCTCCAATAAGAAAATTAGTTCCTTATGCTCTTGATGCTAAGGCTAGAGGAATTAAAGTTTATCATTTAAATATAGGTCAACCAGATATTAAAACTCCTAAGGGATTCTTTGACGCAGTTAAAAACTTTGACAGTAACGTTTTGGAATATGCTGTCTCTAACGGTATTCCAGAACTAATTAAAGCACTTCAAGATTATTATACTACATATGATATGCATTTTGATAGCGATGATATTCTTATAACTAATGGCGGTAGTGAAGCTTTATTATTTACTATGATGGCTATCTGTGATCCAGGTGACAATCTATTAGTTCCTGAACCATTTTACACTAATTACAATGGATTCTCTCAATGCGTAAATGTAGAGGTTAACCCAATTACTACTAAAGCTGAGGACGGGTTCCATTTACCATCCAAAGAAAAAATTTGTTCTCTGATTAATCCTAAGACTAAAGGCATTTTACTTTCTAATCCAGGTAATCCTACTGGTACAGTTTATACAAAAGAAGAAGTTAGCATGATAGCACAAATAGCTATAGAAAATGATTTATGGATAATAGCCGACGAAGTTTATAGAGAATTTGTATATGACGGACTAGATTATACAAGTTTTGGAAACTTAAAAGAAGTTGAAGACAGAGTTGTTATCATAGACAGTGTATCTAAGAGATACAGTGCTTGTGGAGCTAGAATCGGATCTATAGCTTGCAAAAACAAATCTCTTATAGCTGAGATATTAAAATTATGTCAAGGAAGACTTTGTGTTGCTACTTTAGAACAAATTGGTTCTGTACAATTGTATAAAACTCCAGTTTCTTACTTTAAAGAAGTTAATGAAGAATACAAACACAGAAGAGATGTTTTATACAATGAATTAATGAAAGTTAATGGTGTTGTATGTGAAAAACCTACTGGAGCATTTTATATAGTAGCAAAATTACCTGTAGAAAATGCAGAAGATTTTGTAATTTGGATGCTTAAAGAATTTAGTAAAGATAATGAGACTGTTATGGCTTGTCCTGCTGAAGGGTTCTACTCAACGCCTGGACTAGGTCGTAATGAAATAAGACTTGCTTATATTCTTAATGAATCTGACTTATATAAAGCTGCTACACTTTTAAAAGAAGGTCTTGAACAATATCTTCTTTTATCTACAAATTCTAAAGTTTCTCCAGTTGAAGCTTAGTGTTTTATACTAATTTAATTTTCAAAATAAAAGCAACCCTTAAACAGGTTGCTTTTTAACTAAGTTCTTCTTTATTTAAAATATATTGCAAAGTATTTATGGCTTCTATGTATCTATTTCTATCTTCCTGATTTAATTTCAAAAACTTCTCTTCTAATTTTTCACTAAGCTTAGCCATAAAATCAGAAGCAAGAGTTGTTCCCTTCTCAGTTATACTTATTAAATATTTTCTTCTATCTAATGAATCCTTATTTCTTATAACATACCCCTTTTTTGTTAAATCATCAACCATGCTAGTTAGACTACCTTTTTCTATGTTTAATTTAGCACATAAATCAGTCATACTTATACATCCATAATTTTTTATAAACATCAATGCTCTTAGTTGTGTTTTATTAACATTATATACTGCAGAATACTGTTTTAAATATTCTAAGTAAAGACTTGAATATATTTTTGGAAATGTTTTAGATAAAAACTCTATTGTATCTGGAACTATACACTTCATATCATCGCCCCCAGCTGTTTAATTTATTCGATTTCTCATTTAATTGTAGTTTACATTATTTTTTTTATTAGTACAATACTTTTAATAATAATATGTTTAAAATACATTAATTTCATATTATTTTATTATGTATTTTAAAATATATTAAAATAAAGAAACCTATATATATTTTGCTCAATTAAGCATAATTATATTTATATATTTTAATAAAAAACGACCTATAAATAGGCCGTTTTAATAATAAATTTGCAACAACTACAATTTAATTTATATATTTTAATATTTTATACATGTAAGTCTACTTTTAATCCTATAGACTCCTTAAAGTCTTTTATAGCTGGTTCTAAAGTTTCATTTACAAACTCTACAACTTGTTCTGGAGCTCTTCCTACAAAGTTTTTAGGATCCATTATAGATAACATTTCTTCTTTACTCATTTTGAATGATTCATCATTCATTATAAGTTCCATTAAGTTGTTATCTTTACCTTCATGCTTAACTCTATAAGCTGCCTTCATAGAATACTCTCTTATTATCTCATGTAATTCTTGTCTATCTCCACCTCTTTTTACAGCTTCCATAAGTATGTTTTCAGTAGCCATAAATGGAAGTTCTTCATTTATATGTTTATTTATCATACTTTCATAAACAACTAATCCATCAGTTACATTCATACCTATTTCAATTATTGCATCAGCTGCCATAAATGATTGTGGTATAGATAATCTTTTATTTGCTGAATCATCTAAACTTCTTTCTAGCCATTGAGTAGCCTGTACTAACGCAGGACTTAATGATTCAGATATTATATATTTTGATAATGACGATATTCTTTCGCTTCTCATTGGATTTCTTTTATAAGCCATAGCTGATGAACCTATTTGATTTTTTTCAAATGGTTCTTCTATTTCTTTTAAACTTTGTAAAAGTCTTATATCATTAGTCATTTTGTGCATACTTTGAGCTATTCCTGATAATACACTTATAACTTGATAATCTAATTTTCTAGTATAAGTTTGTCCACTTACTGCATAAGAAGATTTATATCCCATTTGTTTGCATACTAATCTATCAAGTTCCTTTATTTTTTCATGGTCACCCTCAAATAGGCTTAAGAAACTAGCTTGAGTACCTGTAGTTCCTTTAACTCCTCTTAGCTTCATATTGTCTATTCTATAGTTTATATCTTCTAAGTCAAGTATTAAGTCCTGAGCCCATAAAGTAGCTCTCTTACCTACTGTAGTAAGCTGAGCTGCTTGGAAATGCGTAAACCCTAATGTAGGCATATCTTTATATTTAAGAGCGAATTCTTTTAAGTTGTTTATTAGGTTAACAAGTTTTATTCTTATAAGTTTTAAAGCTTCATCCATTTGTATAACGTCTGTATTATCACCAACATATGCAGATGTTGCACCTAAATGTATTATTCCTTTAGCTTTATCACATTGTAAACCATATGCTTTTACATGACTCATTACATCATGTCTTACTTCTTTTTCTATTTCTCTAGCTTCATCAAAGTTTATATTGTCTATATTAGCCTTTAATTCTTCTATTTGTTCATCAGTTATATTTATTCCTAAAGCTTTTTCACCTTCTGCTAACGCTACCCATAATTTTCTCCAAGTTGAGAATTTAAATTGTGGAGAGAATATATAGCTCATGTCCTTACTACAGTATCTATCCGTTAAAGGGTTTGTATATGTATTGTATTTGTTATCTATCATTATTTGCACCTTCCTTGAGTCTTATTCATATCATAATTATATAAAATTTTACGAACTATAACAAGTTTTTTTTTATTTATGTTCATTTTTATTTTTTATTGATACTTATATTATCTTTGTCCATAATATAATCTATACTTTCACTGTCAACAAAATTTAATACATATTTATATCTTATTGCATAGTATTTATCGCTCCAACCTAACTGATTTTTTATATCTTCTTCATCTGCTCCAAGTCTTAAAGATATAGCCGCAAATGAATGTCTAAAATCTTTTGCTGAATACTGAGAAAGACCAGCTAAATCTAAAGCTTTCCTTACTATTAGCCTTACGTTTCTATCTGTTATAGAGTTGCTTTTTTGCGTTGTAAATACAAATTCTTCTGTAGGCATTATAACTTCTGTTAATCCAGAGTAGTTTCTATAATCTTCTATTAACTTAAAGCAATAAGGATGAAGTTTTACAATTCTTTCTTTTCTACCTTTTCCTAATTTAGTATAATAATTATTTTTTTCATCTAACATAAGATCTTTCCATTTTAAATTTACTAATTCATTTAATAAACATCCTGTAGTAATTAAAAATACTATAATAACTCTATCTCTTATATTTAACTTATAAAGTATTTCTATAAGCTTATTAATTTCTTGAATGCTCAATACGTCATCTTTGTTTTTTATTCTACTTACCTCAGGTTTTTCTACATATCTAAATGGATTGATCTCTATATACTCTTCTTTTAGTAAAAAATTATAAAAACTATGTAAGTAACTATATATTTTTTCAGATGTTGATTTAGCATAATTTTCTTTAACATTTTCTATAAATTTTGTACAATCTTCTTTATTAGCATATATAAGTTCTTTGTCTTTTATAAATTCCTTAAACGATATTATTTTAGATAAATAATCATTTTTAGTTGTCAGATTTAGCTTTTTTGAAAATTTTTTAAAAATTTCATATTCATAGTCATCTAATTGTATAGTTTTGTTCATAATTACTCCTTCCTTCTTTGTTATTTTCTTTTATTAACATACAATTGCTCCTATTGCTATACTATAAACTGACGTTTATTATGATTTGTATTGCATGTAATTAATTTATAAATATTAACTTTACAAATATTTTTGGTATCACATTTTCAGTTGTATTTTAGCTAATTTTCATATTTATTCTATTTACAACATTCTTAATAATTGTACTTGCTTAAAATAAAAACCTTAAATTTAATAATTTTTATCAAGTTAGATATAAATTAACAATAGGTATTGGTTCATTCTAAATTACACAAATATGACTTTGAAGTATTTTCTAATTATAGAATATTTCTAGGAGTAATAGTTCTTAATTATTTTTATTTACTTAAATAAAACGATAAAAGAAGCACAATTGTGCTTCTTTTTATTTTGATTCTATAAGAAGCTTTATTATATCACTAGAGTTTTCATTAAACGTTGTTATTATACTTAAATAATCACAGGCTCTAGTTATAGATAAATATACCTTGTTCAAATCTCCTACAAAATCATTTATTTGATAGTCTTGTTCTTTATCGTTAATAGTATGATTATATAACATTTCTAGTTCGCACACTATCAATGCTTTATATTCTAAATTGTTTATAGTATATATATTAGAAATTGTTACTCCAAGTTTTTTACTTATATTAGTTAAATTTTCTTCAGCATATATATATGGAATATTAGCTTCCTCTAAAGCTTTTTTAAGCATATATTGGAAATAAATTGTTTTTCCATTTTTTAATTTCTTTTTGTTATAAGGATATATTATACAAATTTCAGAATAATGTAGTCCTTTTTTACTTATTAAATATTCTATCTCCCATATAAGAGAACTTATTTGGTCATCTAAATCACTTACTTTTATTATGTCTACAGCTTTATTTCCAACTCTTATAGGCTTTGTCTTATAGAATTCGTTGTATATTTTATTATCTCTTAAGTTTCTTATATAATCATTTGCATTTTTTGCAAAATTGTTAGTAAACTTTACAAGATCTTCACTTTGTTTATAATTTTTTTCTAGAATTACAGTTTCTTTAAATTCTATTCCTTCTAAATTATCTTTAAATATATTTAAGTCACTACTTATATTCAAAGATTCACAACAAAAAGCATTGAATATGAATTTTGTTTTATATAAAAACTCTTGTATAAATGATATTTCATCTTTATTAAAGTTTTCTACTTCATCTATAAATATACCTTTAAACATATTTTTATTTTTTATTATATTTTTAGCTTGTTTAACTAAATTATTAAAAGTTTTTTCATAATCTTTTTTAAGATTATTATAATCAACTATAAGATTATATTTTTTAGCTAATTTAAATATAAATGAACTATATGTGTATATCTCTAAATTATTGTTAGCTTTATATACTAGTTTAACCTTTTCTCTTAATTCATTACAAGCTTGTTTTGAATCAGTCAATATTAAAAACTTATGATGTGGATATAACCTAGCTAACTTTATACCCCTAGACAGCATTATTGTTGTCTTTCCAGTTCCAGACCCACCTTTAAATAAAGCGTTTCCATATTTTATAGATGAAGCCTCTACTATTTGACTATTATCTAGCATAGTTGCACTATATTTATAGTCTTGGTCATAAAATGAAATTTTTTTAAATTGCTTATTTAAATGTTCTCTTTCATTTAGTAAATAGTATTCTGGGCAAATATCTAGTAAAAATAAGTTTAAATCAATTTCATTATTAGTTTCTACTAAATAATCATTTATTTTTTCTTTATTATCTATAATGCTTTTAAGCTTATTTTTATCTACAATATGATTATTCACAAATTCTTTAAATTCGTAACCATTATCTACTTCTACATATGGCATTATAAATATATAGTTGTAGTTTATTTTCTTATCTAATTGTTTCATTCTTAAATTTAATAATTCATTTTCTTCATTCATAACTTCTAACAATTCTTCTTCTAGTATAAAGAATAAATCTTCTGTGGTATCCATAAATTTTATAAATAAAATTTTATTATCCTTTATATATAGCATGTCTGTATTTATCCCTTTAAAAGGAGTGATTTTTGGTATCAAATTAACATCTTCTTGTATATTGTCATAAAAGATTTTTTCAATCTCTTTTATCTTCAAGGCATCTAGCTCAGAATTAATATTTATATATTTATTCATCTGATATTCCCCCCTTATTTACTAATAATTATATCATTTTATGATATAATTTACTATGTTTGGTTATTTAATCTAATAAATTTATTTTATTTTTATATAATTTTAATCTTTAATAATTTAATGTATTAATTTGATTTTTTTATGTTTTATCAAATGTTATATATTTTAATTTTTACTACTAAATCTCCCTAAATAAATTAATTTTTATAATTTTTCTCTAACCAAATATTTATCTTTCTTCTTACTTCATTTTCTTTTACTTCATCAAACGTTAAATCATTAATATCATAAGTTTGAACTAAGTTTTCTACATTTGTTGGATATTCTAAAAAATGTCCATTTCTATTTTCAAATCCTACACTCATTATTTCATATTTATCTTCTTCTCCATTAAGTACAACACCGTATTCTATTTCTTTGTAATTTTTATTATCATGACTTTTTGTCATTTTTACATATTGGTTTTCAGATAATTTATTTAACATAAAATTACTCCTTCTATATTGTATTTTTATATTTATTATTACCATTTTATCGTTTTTATATTGCCTTATTTCATTATAAATCTCTACCTTTTCCTGAATCGGTTATATTTATTAATTTTTCAGGGTATGGATTAAAAAATGTTTGGTCAATTGTAACTTTGTCATCAAATCTAATGCAATATATTTTTGTTGCTACTAACAGTGCACTGTAAGGTATTTTTTTATCTTTATAAGATTGTAGTAATTTTTCGTAATTTTCAACTTCATTTATAGTTAAATCATTTTTATATTTATCAAAAATTTCTTTAACAACTTTTATTTTATT
Organism: uncultured Peptostreptococcaceae bacterium; assembly: GCA_947072565.1. GTDB lineage: Bacteria > Bacillota > Clostridia > Peptostreptococcales > Peptostreptococcaceae > Romboutsia_D. The sequence continues at coordinate 24,361 of CAMTIM010000023.1, forward strand.
ATTTTCTTTTCTTTTCGAATTTAGAATTTCTTGTGCCTTATTTTTATAAACTGATATATTTTCTTTATTTAGTTTATTATTTTTTATTATATAATCTAGTTCTTTTGTTGCTTTTTCATTATACGATTTTAATAACATATAATTTTCATTATGATACTTAAATATATTTTCACTAGATTTAAGGTTATTAATAGCAAATATTTTTGTTAAAAATTCATCTCTTATATTATAATTTTTTAATCTGCCTTCATCTTCAATTGGTACATTTGAGTAACCATTAATTATTTTTTGTGAAAACATGCCTCTACCTTTTTTACTTATGCTACATTTATTTCCTTTAGGATATATCTTTACATCTTGAATACCACAAGAAGGAGATTTGCTTTTTAATATAAATCCATCTATATCTTTTATTTCACTTAAAAATTCTTCTGCAAATTCATTCATGTGAGTAGTACAATCAAATTCAGAGTTTCTTTGTATTAACTTATATTCTTCTCCATGCTTTTCAATTCTAATAGGATCTCTGGGTGTAGACAATCCTATTGAAACCTCAGGACAAACAGTTTCTATATCTATATACTCTTTTAGGTTAGCTATAACCTTATCTTCAAATCCCTGGCCGTCATACCTACATTTTTCTGAATTCAAACATCTGCTAATAATCAATTTAGGTTTTCTCATAATTATGTCCATCACTCCATATATTATTATTTAAATTTATTATCTTCTTATTAGCAAAGTTTTATTATTCAAAATTTACCTTATTTTTAATTTTACACACAAAAAAAAGAGGCATAAAACCTCTTTTCTATTTATTTAGCATATTCTATTGCTCTAGTTTCTCTTATTATACTTACTTTTATTTGTCCTGGATACTCAAGTTCGTCTTCTATTTTCTTAGTCATATCCCTAGCTAATAAGTGTATATCTTCGTCACTAACATTTTCAGGTTTTACCATTATTCTAACTTCTCTACCTGCTTGTATAGCAAACGATTTTTCTACTCCTTCATATGAATTAGCTATTTCTTCTAACTTCTCTAATCTTTTTATATAAGCTTCTAGAGTTTCTCGTCTAGCACCTGGTCTAGCTGCTGATATAGCATCTGCTGCAGTTACTAAAACGGCTTCTATCGTTTGTGGCTCGTAATCTCCATGATGTGTACTCATAGCATGTATTATATCTTTAGATTCTTTATATCTCTTTAATAAGTCCATACCTATCTCAACATGCGTACCTTCCATTTCATGGTCTACAGATTTCCCTATATCATGTAATAAACCAGCTCTTTTTGCTAACTTAACATCAGCACCTATTTCAGCTGCCATTATCCCTGCTATATGTGCAACTTCTATAGAATGCTTAAGTACATTTTGCCCATAACTAGTTCTATAATTAAGTCTACCTAATAATCTAACTAACTCTGGATGTAGCCCATGTACAGCTGTTTCGAATGCAGCTTGTTCCCCATACTCTTTTATTATGCTGTCAACTTCTTTTTTGGCCTTTTCAACCATTTCTTCAATTCTAGCTGGATGTATTCTACCATCACCTATTAATTTTTCAAGTGCAATTCTTGCAACTTCTCTTCTTATAGGATCAAATCCTGATAAAATTACAGCTTCAGGAGTGTCATCTATAATAAGATCTATTCCTGTTAGAGTTTCTAACGTTCTTATATTTCTACCTTCTCTACCTATAATTCTACCCTTCATTTCATCATTAGGTAAATTTACTACTGTTACAGTAGTCTCTGCAACATGATCTGCTGCACATTTTTGGATAGCATAACTTATTATTTCTCTTGATTTCTTTTCAGCTTCTTCTTTAGCTTGAGACTCTATTTCTTTTATCATTATAGACATCTCACGTCTTACTTCTCTTTCAGCATTAGTTAAAATAATTTCTTTTGCTTTATCAGAAGTTATTCCGGAAATATTCTCTAGCTTTTCTAGTTGCTTAACCTTTATACCTTCTACTTCTTCTTCTTTTTTTGCTACATTTTTTAACTTATCACCTAAACTAGTTTCTTTTGATTCTAAGTTTTGTAATTTTCTATCTAATACTTCTTCTTTTTGTATTACTCTTTTTTCATACTTTTGTAAGTCAATTCGTCTTTCTTTGTTTTCTCTCTCTGCTTCAGTTCTCCATTTATGGATCTCTTCTTTAGCCTCTAATAGTTTTTCTTTTTGCACTGTTTCTGAATCTCTGTTTGCTTTATCTATTATTTCTTTGGCTAAATTTTCAGATTGGCCAATTTTAGCTTCAGATATATTTTTTCTTACAAAATATCCAGCTAAAATACCCACGGCTCCAACTAAAATTATTACTATAGTATCTATGACATCCACCTCCTTTGTTAATAATCCCAAAATGTCACTTTCTAAACCTTTTTTAATCATTTTTATAATCACAAGTACAACTATGATATAAAATAAGATATCATTAAATACTCATAGTATGTGTTGTAATAACAACAAAACACCTTTATTTTTTATTTATAAGAATATTTTGCTATAAAATCAAATTTAGATATTCTATCTTTACTTAATTTTATAATTTTTTCTAACGCATGTCAAGTTAATAGGAGGTGTGTATGTCTTTTATTATTCTAAATTTTGTAATTTATCATCTTTTTCCGATTTATCATCTTCATTTTCATCTAAATTGTAGTGTTTTCTAACTTTTTCATCTACTTCATTTATTAAATCTTGATTATCAAATAAAAACTTTTTAGCGTTCTCTCTACCTTGTCCAAGTTTTATTTCATTATAAGCATACCAAGACCCTGATTTTTTAATTATATCTATATCAGCTGCTATATCTAATAAATCTCCAATTTTAGATATACCTTCTCCATACATTATATCAAATTCAGCTTGCTTAAATGGTGGAGCAACTTTGTTTTTAACTACTTTTACTCTTGTTCTACTTCCTATTACTTTATCACCTTGTTTTATTGAATCTATTCTTCTAACGTCTAATCTTACAGAAGAATAGAATTTAAGTGCACGTCCTCCAGTTGTTGTTTCTGGGTTACCGAACATTATACCAACTTTTTCTCTTAATTGGTTTATAAATATAGCTACACAATTTGATTTTTTAATAGACCCCGTTAATTTTCTTAATGCTTGAGACATAAGTCTAGCTTGAAGACCAATATGACTATCTCCCATGTCCCCTTCTATTTCTGCTCTTGGAACAAGTGCCGCAACTGAATCGACTACTATTATATCTATAGCTCCACTTCTTATAAGTGCTTCTGCTATTTCTAAAGCTTGTTCTCCTGTATCTGGTTGAGATATTATTAAGTTATCTATATCTACACCTAATGCTTTTGCATATATTGGGTCAAGTGCATGTTCTGCATCTATGAATGCTGCTATTCCACCTTGTTTTTGAGCCTCTGCTACTGAATGTAGTGCTACTGTTGTTTTACCTGAAGACTCTGGTCCATAAATTTCTACTATTCTACCCTTTGGAAGACCACCTATACCTATTGCTATATCTAATCCTATAGATCCAGTTGGCACAACATCTATTGCCATAGATGTAGCTTCTCCTAATTTCATTACTGATCCCTTACCAAAATCCTTTTCTATTTGACCTAATGCTTGATTAAGTGCTTTTAATTTATCTTGTTCTATACTCATATTTTTCCATCCCTTCATCTATATAAATTACAAACATTTGTTCTATAACTATATATTAATTATATCGTATATTTTTATTTACGTCAATTCTAAAAAGTATTTTGTATTTAATTATTTAGATTATTTATGCGTTATTTTTTTTATAATATTCTTAAGTAAAATTTTCCTATATTACCTTTATTTATATACCAACATCACTATTTTTATACAGTTTATTAAGTTTTAATTATTGTTTGATATATACAATTGTTATTTTAACTCTTTTACTAAAAATATTAGCTAAATATCATTTAAATTTCCTAAGCAATAAAAAAAGCAGTGAAGATTTTATATATTCTTCACTACTTTTTTATTATTTGCTATTCATAAATAATTCTTTATTTTTATATAGATATTCCCATCCAGAATATAGTGTAAGTAATGTAGCTATTAACATAGCTATATCTCCTATATTTGTTAATAGTGGGTTTTCAAAATGAGTACCTAATAATATTATTATTATCGATCCCATTTGACTTATCGTTTTTAACTTTCCTCCACCACTAGCTGCTATTACTTTTCCATCTGCTGCAGCTATAGCTCTTAATATACTTACAGTAAGTTCTCTAGCTACTATTATTATAACCATCCAACTTGCAACAAGACCAACTTCTATCATACATGTAAGAACTGATATAACTAGAAGTTTATCTGCTAGCGGATCCATAAATTTCCCAAAATCCGTAACTAAATTATGCTTTCTCGCTATATGCCCATCCATGGCATCTGTTATAGATGCTACAATAAAAATTATACAAGATATTAAGAATTTATTTGGTATGTTAAGCAACATTACCACTACTAAGACTGGTATTAAAAATATCCTAAATAAAGTTAATTTATTAGGCAAGTTCATCTACTACATCCCCCATTAAATCATACTCTAATGCATTGTTTATTTTAGCAGTTACAAAATCTCCTGCATTAAGTTGATTTTTAGATTTTACATACACTATACTATCTATCTCTTCTGCATCCCCTTGAGTTCTTCCTATATATACATTGTCTTCTATTTGTTCCTCTATTAGCACTTCATATATATTTCCAACTTTTTTAGCATTAAGTTCTTGAGATATACCTTGTTGTACTAGCATTAAAGCATCTCTTCTCTCAGCTTTAACTTCTTCTTCTAAATGATTAGGAAGTTTGTCAGCTGCTGTGTCTTCTTCTCTTGAATATGCAAATGCACCTAATCTATCAAACTTTACTACTTTAGCAAAATCTACTATTTCTTTGAAGTCTTCTTCAGTTTCACCTGGGAATCCAACTATTATTGTAGTTCTAACTGTTGCATCAGGTATATGAGTTCTTATCATTTCTATTTTTGATAAAATGTCTTCTTTAGTAGTTTTTCTGTTCATTAGTTTTAATATTTTATTACTTGCGTGTTGTATAGGCATATCAAAGTAATTACATATGTTATCATATTTCTTTATAACTTTTACTAATTCTTCAGTTATTGATTCTGGGTATGAATACATAATTCTTATCCACTTTAATCCGTCTATGTTTGCAAGTTCTTCTAAAAGCTCTGGTAACATTTCTTTTCCATATAGATCACATCCATATTTTGTTGTATCTTGTGCTATAACTACAAGCTCTTTCACACCTCTAGTTGCTAAATCTTTAGCTTCTTTTATTACATCTTCCATTTTTCTACTTCTGTATTTTCCTCTTAACTTTGGAATTATACAATAAGTACAATGATTGTCACAACCTTCACCTATTTTTAGGTAAGCCATATGACTTGGAGTTGATATGTATCTTGGAAGTTCTTCATTGTAAGCAAATTCTATATCATTAAGACTTACTATTTGCTTTTCTTCCTTTAATCCATTTATTATTTCATCTATATTTTGGTAACTTCCTGTACCAACTATTGCATCTATTTCTGGTATTTCATCTTTTAACTCTTGTGCATACCTCTGCGCTAAGCATCCTGTAACTATAAGTATTTTTAGGTTCCCATTAGTTTTGTATTCTGCAAGTTCTAAAATAGTATCTATAGATTCTTGCTTAGCCGATTCAATAAATCCACATGTATTAACTATTATTATGTCAGCTTCTGAGAATTCTCCAACTAACTTATATCCTTTTTTATTTAATATTCCCATCATTATTTCTGCGTCTACTAGGTTTTTAGAACATCCTAGTGATTCTAGTGCTATTTTTAACATTATATTGCTCCTTCCACTGCTGCCTTATGAAATTCCATAGCCTTGTCTAAAGCTATATCCATATCATCAAAATTGATTTGTGCATTGTATATATATTTTTCTACAGAATGCATATATAAGGGATCATAGTATTCTACTAAATACTGTTCTACTAAGTCGTCATATTTTCCTTCTTCTAATAAAGTAATATATCTATCTATTCTTTCATTTCCAAGTCTTTTTCTAAATTTATTTATACAGTCTTTTAAAATATCTAAGTTATCTTTTCCATTTATATAATCTCTACAAAGTCTTTTAACTCTATTTTCTAAGCTACAGTCTAAAAGTATATGATATCCATCTCTTATTATAGCTTCATAAATTTCATTTGGTACAGACACATGACCAACTCTTTTGCTTTCACTTTCTATAAATATATAATCACTCTTTGAGAAATATAGATCTTCAAAAATTTTAGTTTCAAATTTTTTCTGAGAAGGTGGTTTTTTGTCATGAGTTATAAACCCAAATGTAGATCCACTATTTTTAGCTAAGCCTTCTAAATCAATATTATCTATCCCTTTGTCCTCTAACATATATAATAAATCTGTTTTCCCAGCTCCTGTAAGCCCATGAACCACTATAAATTTCTTAGTATCCATTATACTATTTAAATAATCTAATACAAAATTTCTATAAGCTTTATATCCGCCCTCAAGTTGGTACACTTCTACACCTAAAGATGTTAATAAATTTACTACAGATCCACTTCTCATTCCACCTCTAGCACAATATACAACTATATGGTCATACTGATTAGATAGTTCATTGGATTGTAAATATATGTCTTTTAACTTATATGATGCATAATCAAATCCTTTTTTTATAGCTTCATCTTTACCGTGGTTTTTATATAAAGTTCCAACGTCTTCTCGCTCTTCATTTTTAAACAATGGTATATTAACAGCATTTGATATGCTATCTTCATTATATTCAGCCTCGGTTCTTACATCTATGAATATTCTTTTTTTAAGGTTTAGTGCATCTTTAATTTTTATTGTTTTCAATTTTATTCACCTTCTAAATTTTGCAAGTCTTGTTTGCTCATTAAAACCTTTCGTGGTTTACTACCTTCGCTTTGTCCAACTATACCTCTTTCTTCCATAGAGTCTATAAGTCTTGCAGCTCTATTAAACCCAATTTTAAACTTTCTTTGTAACATAGATGAAGACCCTTGTCCACTCTCTACTACAAATTCTATAGCTTGATCTAAAAGTTCATCTTCGCTACTAGATTTAGTCATTGCTGGTTTAGATATAGTTTCCATTATACCTTGTTCGTATTTTACATCTTCTTTAATTTGATTTTTTACAAAATCTATTACTTTTTCTGATTCACCCTCAGATATAAAGGCACCCTGAAGTCTTACTGGTTTAGCTGCCCCTAGTGGGTAAAATAACATATCACCTTTACCTAGTAATTTTTCCGCTCCACCCATATCAAGTATCGTTCTAGAATCAGTTTGAGACGAAACAGCAAATGCTATTCTTGATGGAATATTTGCTTTTATAACTCCTGTAATAACATCTACAGATGGTCTTTGAGTTGCTACTATTAAGTGCATACCAGCGGCTCTTGCCATTTGTGCTAGTCTACATATATAATCTTCAACATCATTTGCACTTGCCATCATTAAATCTGCAAGTTCATCTATTATTATTACAATTTTAGGTAATTTATCTTCACATTTTTCATTATAACTTGTAATATCTTTAACTTGATTCTCTGCAAATAGTTTGTATCTTCTATTCATTTCAACCACAGCCCAATTAAGTGCGTTAGCAGCTTTTTTAGGGTCTGTAACTACTGGCGTTAATAAATGTGGTATTCCATTATAACTTGCAAGTTCTACAACTTTTGGATCTATAAGCAATAATTTAACTTCATCAGGCTTTGCTTTGTACAGTATACTACTTATTAAAGTATTTACACATACACTTTTTCCTGAACCTGTTGATCCTGCAATAAGTAAGTGTGGCATTTTTCCTATGTCACCTATTACAGTTTTTCCACTTATGTCTTTACCTAAAGCCATTGCAAGAGGTGAATCAAATTTCTTAAATTCATCACTTTCTAGTACTTCACGAACTGTTACCATTTGTGCATTTTCATTTGGAACTTCTATACCTATTGCACTCTTTCCTGGTATCGGTGCTTCTATTCTTATACTTTTAGCTGCTAAGCTTAAAGCTATATCATCTGTTAAATTTACTATTTTACTTACTTTAACTCCTGGACTTGGCTGTATTTCATATCTTGTTATAGTAGGACCTACTGTAACTTGATTGACTTTTGCTTCAACTCCAAAATCTGATAATGTTTTTTCTAGTAAAGATGCATTTTTTAAGACTTTCTTTTTTCCATTTTCATCAGTCTTTTTATCTACTTTATTTAATATTTCAAAAGTAGGTTTTTTATAGTTGCTATAATTTTCTTCTGGTTTTATATCTATTGCTTGTGTTTTTTTATCATCAAATGTTTTAGATGTTTTAACTGGTTGTTCTTTAACATCTTTGCATTCTTCTTTGTTAAAACTTTGAAGTTCTTTTAATACATCTAGCTCTGACATACTTTGAGTTCCCTCTAAAATTTCTAGATACTCATCTTCAGCTTTATTAAATCCTACTATTTTTATAGTTTTATCATCAACTTCATCTATTTCATTGTCTATATTTAATACTGGTTCTTCATTTTTTTCTTTCTTATTTTTAGACATAAGTCCTTTTAATAAGCCTTCTTTTTTAATCATAGTAGCTTCATCTACTTCATCAGTCATCATATCAAGTGCAGATTTTTTCATATTAGAGACTTTATCTTTTAAATTAAGGTTTCCATTTTTAGCACTAGTTGATTTTGCTTTTATATTTAGTATTAAATCTTTTACAGATATATTGAATGTAAATAATAATACTATTACAAGAGCAAATATACTTATCATCCATCCGCCTGTTATACCAAACACTTTGCTTATATAGTATATTATAGTTGTAGCTATTAGACCTGGTCCTTTACCATTAACACCCATTTCCATTACAGGTTTCAGCATTTCAGAATTTAGTGGGCTATCTACTGGCAAGTTTCTTGAATTTAATAATCCATAAAAAACAAATATAAATATAATTCCAATATAATAAGCCTTAGTATTTTTTAATCTATATATATACTCATTACCTTCAAAGAACCCAAGTATACCAGTTAGTATAACTATAAATGGAATAACTATTGAAAGTGATCCAAATAAACCTTTAAAAAGTGTTTGCATCATGCTTCCTATTAATCCCATAGAGCTCGAATTTAAACTATATAATAAAAATATACCTATAAATATGGTTACTAAATTATGATATTCTCTATTAAAACTTAATTGACTATCTTTCTTTTTACTTTTCTTCTTTTTAGCCACCCATCTCACCTCTCATTTGTAATTTAGCTAGTCCAATCATAGCAAAAAGTGTTAATGCCTTAACACTAACACTTCCGTTATATTATTTAATTATATCATAAAATGTATTATTTAAACAAATCTATTTATCATCTTTGTTATCTATATTATTTTCTTCACACTCTTTTATTAGTGATTTCAGCTTAACTAATGCCTCTTTAAGTCCGCCCACTTCATTTATAAGACCACATTCTACAGCTTCTTTACCTATTAATACACTACCTACATCACTTACAAGTTCATCTTTTGAGTGCATTAATTGTTGTAATTTTTCTCTTTGTATGTCTGAAGTTCTAACTACAAATTCTACAATTCTCTCTTGCATTTTTTTAAAATATTCAAAAGTTTCATTTACACCTATAACTAATCCATTAGTTCTAATAGGATGGACTATCATAGTTGCAGTCGGTGCTATAAAAGAATAATCTCCAGCTGTTGCAAGAGGTACTCCTATACTATGACTTCCTCCTAAAACAAGAGTAACTACTTTTTTAGAAACACTATTTAAAAGTTCTGCTATAGCAAGACCTGCCTCTACATCCCCTCCTATAGTATTTAATATAACTAAAATACCTTTTATTTCAGGGCTTTCTTCTACTGCATAAAGCATTGGTATTATATGTTCATATTTAGTTGCTTTTTTTTGTGGATTACCTACGAAATGACCTTCAATTTCTCCTATTATAGTAATACATTGAATTTCTTTTGAATCTTTTTGAGGCATATTTGGAACACCCATCTGTTTGATGTTTTGTATTTCTTCACTTTCATCGTTAGTTTCTTCTTGTGAGTTATTTTTGGCAGTTCTTTTATCTTTGTCTTCTTTTTGGGAAAACTCTATATGATTATTAAAATTAATATTATCTTCATAATATTTCATATGTAATACTCCTCTCATAAATCTACTTTGAACTTATTATTTCCAAATATATTCAAAAAAATTCATTTTGAAAATTCTACTTAATAACATTTTTATTTTAAATAGATTTTAAATTCATTTTGAAAAAGTATTACATCATTTTTTTATTTTAGATAAAATTCATTATGAATTGCATGTACCGTCTTTGACATGTCATCTTTGTTTACTAAGCATGATATTGTCATGCTTGAATCGGATGTTTGAAGAAGTGATATATTTGATTTTGATAATATCCTTACTATCTTAGCCATCACTCCTGGAGTCCCACTTATCTTATCACCTATTAAAGTTACTTTTGCACAATTTTTATTTATCTGATATTGTGTATTAAAATCTTTCAATATATTTTCTAATTCTTCTACTGATTCTTCTTCTACAACAAAACTTTTTTCTTGTATAAAGAAATTAATCATATCTATGCTTATATTTTTCTTTTCTATTTCATTTAGTATCTGAGTAAAAATATCTTCGCTAGTTTTTATTTTAACTTGTGCTATATTATCTTTATTAGCAACAGCAGTCATGAGACTATTTTCTTGTTCATACTCAATACTTTCACCTTTGCATTTCAAGCAAATTTTGGTTCCTTTAGAACCCTGGTTTAAAGTATTTTTTATAGCCAGTGTTATATTTCCACTTTTAGCTAATTGAACAGCTCTTGGATGGATAACTTTAGCTCCTTTATCAGCCATTTGAAACACTTCTTCATAATCTATACAGCTTAATACTTTAGCATCAGGTTCTACCCTTGGGTCTGCGGTCATTATTCCATCTACATCAGTGTATATTTCTACTGTATCACATTCTAATGCTTTACCTATAGCTACTGCTGATGTATCACTTCCTCCTCTACCTAGGGTAGTTATTTCTCCATCCTCTGTTGCTCCTTGAAACCCTGCTATTACTACAACTTTTTTATTTTCTAGTTCTTGTTTTATTTTTTTTGGCTTAATATCTATTATTTTTGCATTATTAAAATCACTTGTAGTTATTATCCCTGCTTGATAACCTGTCAAAAATACAGCATCTATGTTTCTTGCTTTTAACATATTTACAAGTATTGTTCCAGATATCATCTCTCCACAACTCATTATAATATCTAGTTCTCTTTTTTGAGGATTTTCATTTATCTCACTGCATAAATTTATCAGTGTATCCGTAGCGTATGGAGCCCCTTTTCTTCCCATAGCTGAAACGACTACAACTAACCCTAACTCTTCATTTTGCTCTTTATATGATTTTACTATTTTGCAGACTTCATTCATTTTTTCATATGATTCAACTGATGTACCACCAAATTTTTGAACTAAAATCTCCATATTGCCCCCCTAGTACACTCCATCATATTCTATTATTATCATATCATTGCCTATTTTTCTTACACTTCTCCAAGGTACTTCAAGTACTGACTTATCTTTTCTAATCCCAAAGAAACCTCTTTCTCTAGGTATTAATAATGCCAGTATATCTCCTGTAGTTTCATCTAATATAAGGTCACATTCTCCAATTACCCCTAATCTTTCTCCTGTAACTAAGTTAACTATTTCTTTACCTGCTATTTCAGATAAATTCATTTTTATCCCCCCAATAGTTTTTCTATTAAAATTTAATTTCTTCTACATCTTTTCCTACTATACATATGCCTAGTTTTTCTAAATCAAATGTTTTATCTATAACTCTGTTTATTGTATCTTTGTCTACATCATCTATGCTCTTAAGTATATCATCTGTTGTTTTTACTCTGTTGTTTAAAAGCATAGCCTTTCCTATAGACATCATTCTACTGCTAGTACTCTCTAAACCTAGTATATAACTTCCTTTTAATTGCTCTTTAGTTTCTTTTATCTCTTTATCTGTAAGATAATTTTCTCTTAATAGTTTAATTTCTTCTATAATTAAATTATATACGTCTTCTAGATTTTCGTTACTCATGCTTGCAAATATTCCTAGTTCTCCACATTTTTTATATAAACTTTGAGATGAATATATTGAATATACTAAACTTTCTTCTTCTCTTATCTTTTGGAACAGTCTAGAACTTATGCTTCCTCCAAATACAGTATTTACTATAGCTAGTGCATAAACTTCTTCAATATTTTCAGATGATATAGTCTCTAAGCTCATAGCTAAGTTTACTTGTTCTGTATCCTTATTTTTAGTTACAAAACAATTTTTAAATTCTGCCTTTTTAATCTCAATCTCTACTTCTTTACTTTCCCATAACTTAAATTTTGCTTCTATTTTTTTTACCATTTCTTCAAAATTAAAGTTTCCAGATATTGATATTACAGAGTTATTAGGAACATAGTAATCTTTAAAATAGTTTAATATTTCTTCTTGATTTATATCATATAATGATTTTGTTGTACCTATAATGTTCATTCCTAATCCATCACCAGCATATACATTTTCTGTTAATAAATCATATGCTAAGTCTTCTGGTGAATCTTCATACATCTTTAATTCTTCAAGTATTACTAGTCTTTCTTTATCTATGTCATTTTTATCAAATAACGGATTTAAAATCATATCACTTAAAATATCTAACCCTATATCTATATGAGAATCCAACAATTTAACATAATAGCATGTGCATTCTTTACTAGTGAATGCATTTATTTGCCCACCTAAATTATCTATTTGATTTGCTATGTCTTTAGATGTTCTATTTTTAGTACCTTTAAATAACATATGCTCAATGAAATGAGATACTCCACTTACTTTTTTATCTTCTATACTTGATCCAGCATTTACCCATACCCCTAAAGATATCGATTTTACATGTTGTATTTCTTCTCCTATTATCGTAAGTCCATTTTCTAATACGTGTGTTTTATACATATCAAACCTCCATTTATATTGTCCTTTTATATTTTAGTGTATCTATATTAGCTTATAATTTATTATTTATATATACATGTATTAAATTATAAGTTACCCCCCTTATTTATTCAACCTTTAGTGCTCTTATGATATGTAAATTTCATATTTTTTTAATATATTCTTATTTTAGAATATATCACTTAGTTTACCTGGCTTTAATCCTTTGTCTCTAATTATTTGAATTATATCTCCTATACATTTTGTTGTTGCATTTGTTGGGTGCATTAAAACGATACTATTATCCTTAATATCTTTCTTTTTGATTCTATCTACTATCACTTCTGGCTCTTCTCTATATTTCCAATCTATTGTATCAACATCCCATTTTATACATGTATACCCTAACTCTTTTGCAGCCTTCATTGTACCTTCACCAAAAGATCCTGATGGAGCTTGGAAAAATTTAGTTTGTTCTTTTATTATGTCTTCTATTATCTTTTTAGATGTTTGTATTTGTTCTAAATTTTCTTCATAAGATAACTTAGCATAATCTAAATGTCTATGCCCATGATTTCCTATTTCATGACCTTGTTCTTTAATTTTAAGGAGTAATTCTGGATTTTTCTCTGCCCATCTTCCAGTTACATTAAATGTTATCTTTACATCTTCTTTTTCTAAAACTTTAAGTATCCCCTCTACATACTCACTTTCCCATCCAAGATCTACATTACATGTCAATCCCACATATCCACTTTCTACTTTTGTTCCTTGGTAATAGGGTGTATCTGCCGAATCAAATATGTTAAATGTAGTCTCACTTTTACTTTGTTTTACCATAAATACTATACCCATTATCGCTAATATAACCACTACTACCGATATAATGATTTTTTTTAGTTTGTTTTTGCTAACTACCATCATTATCATTGATTTTTCCTCCTAGACTATCTTTATACATGTTAAAATACTCTATCTAACACTATTTCTTTAACATGTACAAATTATTTCTTTATATATATTATTAGCTTGTTCATATATTTATGACTTATATATAATATTGAGGCCAAAATATTGATGCAACAAAAAAGAAGCCTAAACTAGGCTTCTTAATTTATTATTTTTCTTCTTTTTTCTCTACTCTTTCAGGCTTAGGTAAAAGAACTTTTCTAGATAAATTTACTCTTCCTTTTTCATCTATTTCAGTTACTTTAACTTCTACTTCATCACCTACATTTAATACATCTTCAACTTTAGCAACTCTCTCATGAGATATATGAGATATATGAAGTAGTCCTTCTTTTCCTGGAAGTACTTCAACAAAAGCTCCAAAGTTCATTATTCTACTTACTTTACCCTTATATGTTTGTCCCACTTCAGCTTCAGCAACTATATCAGTTATACGTTTTTGAGCAAGTGCTATCATTTCTGGGTCTATTCCACCGATGAATACTTCACCATCTTGTTCTATATCAATTTTAACTCCAGTTTCATCGATTATCTTAGTTATAATCTTTCCACCTGGTCCTATAACGTCTCTTATTTTATCTGGATTTATTCTCATTGTTATTATTTTAGGAGCATATCTAGATAACTCTGGATTAGGAGCTGATATTGTTTTTCTCATTTGGTTTAATATGTGTATTCTACCAACTTTAGCTTGAGTAAGAGCATCTCTTAAAACTTGCTCATCAATACCTGCTATTTTTATATCCATTTGTATAGCAGTTATACCTTTTTCAGTTCCTGCAACTTTAAAGTCCATATCTCCTAAGTGATCTTCCATACCTTGTATATCTGATAATACTGCAACTTTGTCATCATGCTTTATAAGACCCATAGCAATACCTGCTACCATGTCCTTTATAGGTACACCAGCATCTAAAAGTGATAATGTTGAACCACATACACTACCTTGAGATGTTGAACCATTTGAACTTAATACTTCTGAAACAACTCTTATTGCATAAGGGAAGTCTTCTTTTGAAGGTAGTACTGGAACTAATGCTCTCTCAGCTAATGCTCCATGACCTATTTCTCTTCTTCCTGGTCCTCTTGATGGTCTAGCTTCACCAACACTGTATGCAGGGAAGTTGTAGTTGTGCATGTATCTTTTGTTTTCTTCTTCATCAAGTCCATCTAATATTTGTGCTTCTCCAAGAGCTCCAAGAGTAGTTATTGACATAACTTGAGTCTGACCTCTTGTAAATAGTCCAGAACCATGAGTTCTAGGTATAAATCCATTATCACACCATATTGGTCTTATTTCATCTGGTTTTCTGTTGTCTGGTCTTATATTTTCATGAACTATAAGCTTTCTAACTTCTTCTTTTATTATTGCATGTAGTGTTTCTTCTATATCTCCACCGAAATCTGCTACTATCTCTTCAAAATGAGTAAAAGTAGCTTCTTTTACTGCATCCATTTTTTCCATTCTTTCAAGCTTTTCTATAGTTTTAACAGCTTCTTTCATATCTGCTGTTGCAAATTCACGAACTGCTTTTTCAACATCTTCATCTATTGTGTGAAGTGATATTTCAATTTTTTCTTTTCCAACTGCTGCTACTATTTCTTCTATAAATGCTACTACTTTTTTAATTTCTTCGTGAGCAAATAATATAGCTTCAAGCATTAATGCATCTGGTATTTCATCTCCACCTGCTTCAACCATCATTATAGCATCTTTAGTTCCTGATACTACAAGGTGCATAGAACTTTTTTCTCTTTGTTCTGCTGTTGGATTTACTACAAGCACATCATCTACAAGCCCTACTACTATAGATCCTGTAGGTCCATTAAATGGTATTTCAGATATTGATAATGCAATTGATGAACCTATCATAGCAACTACATCAGGTGTACAATCTTGATCTACAGAAAGCACTGTAGCAACTACTTGTACATCATTTCTAAACCCTTTTGGGAATAATGGTCTTATTGGTCTATCTATAAGTCTAGAAGTAAGTATCGCTTTTTCTGAAGGTCTTCCTTCTCTCTTTAAAAATCCACCCGGTATCTTCCCTACTGAATATAATTTTTCCTCATAGTCAACACTTAGTGGGAAGAAATCTATTCCGTCTCTTGGTTTTGCTGATTTTGATACATTTACCATAACCATAGTATCACCGTATCTAAGTATTGCACTTCCGCTAGCAAGTTCTGCTATTTTTCCTATTTCAACAGAAAATTCTCTTCCTGCTAAATCCATTTTAAATATTTTATGTTCAAACATTAATGCTTGCCTCCTCTTTATTAAAACCGCTTTTATCATCCTATGTACTATATTATCAAAAATAGTATAAATTAACAACATAAAAGTCATATACTGCTTACTTATTGATGTTTTAAGCACAAACAAAACATACTTATGTTTTATTTATTATTTACTTATTGATACAAATTTAATCACATTATAATTTTACCAAATTATTTACTATTTATATCCATAGGTTTTAATTTAACTTTTATGTCAAATAATCCTTTAAAATCATCAATTTATAGTATTTTTTAATTTTATAAAATTTAAAACGAATAATAAATATATTAATCATTTATTGTTCTTTAATTATTAATAACAGAAATTAATTTTGCATGAACCACAGTTCTTGTATCTTTTAATTCATAACTACATGTCGAAAGAGTAATTATCTTATCATCACAATCCACATTAATATTAGATTTGTAGATAGATTTTTTTACTATATCATTTATATAACGATTATATTCATCTTTTGATTTTAAATTTAAAAATATATAATTATAACTAGGGTCTGTATAATAAGCAGAAAATACTTCATATATATATATTTTATTGTTTAATGTAATTTTTATCTTATTATTTTGATTGAAAAAATCTTTTTCTTTAAAATTTTCCAATTGACTAAACATAGTTTTATTCTTCATGTTGTGTCCATAAATAACAGTATTTGTGTCTGATAACAATGTATTTCTATAATCCATAAAAATACTACCTGATTTCGAAATATTTTTATTAAAATCATTGTGCAAATAAAATTCATTATCTTTACCTTGAGCTACAGGATAATTTATGTTTGTGTTATCAACTTTAATCCAAAATTTATAATCAGAGTTTATTTTGTTTAATGGATTATCATCTACATTACTAGCTTGTATTTCTTGTATTTTATCGTATGTTTTTTCAGCTTTTTTATAACCATCAAGTTTTGAATATATACAAATCAGGTTATAAACAAATATAAATATTAAACATATATTAACCAATAATTTAATATTTTTTTTCATATTCCACCTCATAACTATATAAAGTACTTACTACTAACAACAGAAATTACTGCGTTAGGAAATAATTATAAATCTCTAGTTAAATCACTGCTTCCTATTTCTAGGTAATAAAAAAACTATTCTAAGATATTTAATATAAGTATCTTAGAATAGTCGGTTGCACTATTAACTCCATATATCTCAAGTGCCCATATACAAGATATACTTCTTAGTTCCCATATTTTAATTATATTTATCTCAATTTCTAATAAATATAATAGATATTATATACTTACTACATTTATTTGTCAAAAATTATACTTACTCTAATAGCTCTATTTCTATTGTTTAAACACTCTAAAAGCTTTTTTCAATTGTATATTATTTATATCATCAAAATAAAAAAGAGAAGACATATGTCTTCTCTTTTTATAATAAAGTTAATTATTATTTTCTTAATCCTAACTTAGCTATTAACGCTCTGTATCCTTCTAAGTCTCTATCTTTTAAGTAAGCTAATAGGTTTCTTCTTCTACCTACCATCTTTAATAATCCTCTTCTTGAATGGTGATCTTTCTTGTGAGTCTTTAAGTGACCGTTTAATTCATTTATTCTAGCTGTTAATAAAGCTATTTGTACTTCTGGAGAACCAGTATCTCCTTCAGCTCTTCCGTATTCTTTCATTATTTCTGCTTTGTTCATCATCATAGTGATTTACCTCCATAGTTTTAAAATCGCCTATTACTAAGCATTGATTGGAGTAATCTAATGCCGAGTAATGGTTTATTTACTAAATTATTTTATCATAAATTCTTCGCTTTTGCAAATATACTTTTCAAATACATAATTGGTGTCTCGTTTTAATTGATTTTTTAATTCATCTAAAGATGAAAACTTCTTTTCATCTCTTATTCTTTCTAAGAATTCGATTTTTATTATTTTTCCATATATATCTTCATTGAATTGCAAAATATTTGTCTCAATAGATAATTTTGATCCATTTACAGTAGGATTGAATCCTATATTAGTTGCTCCAAAATATATCTGTCCTTCAATATTAATTCTTGTGGCGTATATTCCATTTTTAGGTATAAGAACATCTTTATCTACTTCTATGTTAGCAGTTGGGAATCCTATGGTTCTTCCAAGTTGCTTACAATGTATAACTTTTCCTTCTAATTGATAGTTATATCCTAAATATTCATCAACAGCATATACATCTCCTTGACTTACTAGATTTCTAATATATGTGCTGCTAATTCTTGTACCATTTATTTTTATAGCCTTTATTACTTCTAATGAATATTTATATCTTTCAGATAAATTTTTCAATAAATCTGTATTACCTTCTTTATTTCTAGCAAAAGTAAAATCGTCTCCTACTATAATTTTTTCTACACCTAGTTTATCAACCAAAATTTTTTCTACAAAGTCTTGTGCTGATATTTTAGTCATATATTTATCAAAAGGTATACTTATAACTAAGTCTACACCTAGTTTATTTAGTCTATTTATTCTCTCTTCATTACTAATAATGTTTCTTATCGAATTATTAACAAAATAATTTGCTGGATGATTTTCAAAGGTAAAAACAATACTTTTAATGTTATTTTTTTTACCATATTCTACTGCTTTTTTTATAAGAACTTCGTGTCCTTTATGAATTCCATCAAAATTACCTATTGTTACAACACTTCTTTTTATATTATTTATTTCATTTATAGATTTTATAGTAATCATAATAATTTCCCCACCAACATTACAGAGTTATTTTATACTATAAATAGTTTATCACTTTTTACATTTACAATGTTATCTTTTTTAGATAATTTACCGACTCCTAAAAATTGAGTTTGACTGTAAACTCTCACATATTCATCATTTTCATCAAAGTTTTTTTCTAAAAAGCGTCTTTCATCTATTATTCCGCCATTTATATAATACTTCTCAGCATTTGGATGTATTACTATAGACTTAAAGTTTGACAATACATAATCTATATCATATAAATGCTTATCTAATGTATTATTTTCATTAAATTCTTTTAGTTGTTCTAGTGTTATACCATTTTCTAAGTTAAATTTACCAGATTGCGTTCTAAGTAAGAAAGACATATGTCCTCCACACCCTAAAATTTCACCTATGTCATAACAAATACTTCTTACATAAGTTCCTTTAGTGCACTTTACATAAAACATTATTTTTTCTTCATTTATACTTAGTACATCAAGTTTTTTTATATGTACAGGTCTAGTTTTTAGTTTTATTTCGTCTGCTCTTCCACTTCTAACTAAATCGCACATTCTTTTCCCATTTACTTTTAACGCTGAGTACATTGGTGGTAATTGTTCTATATGCCCTCTTTGAGAATCAAATGCTTTTTCTATTTCATCTTTTGTGAAATTAAAGTTTTCTACTTTTTTTAATATTTCACCTGAAGAATCATAAGTGTCCGTAGTTATACCTAAAGTTAATTCACAAATATAGCTTTTATCTTTATTAAGTATAAGTTCACTTACTTTAGTTGCTTTTCCTATACATATAGGTAATACCCCTGACGCATCTGGGTCAAGGGTACCTGTATGTCCAACTTTTTTTATATTTAAGGTTTTTCTTACAGCACTTACAACATCATGAGATGTCATACCTGTAGGTTTTATTATATTTACAATTTTATTCATATGTTATCACCTTATATTGTTTTTAATACAGCTTCTAATACCTGTTGTTTAGCATTTTCTATACTATCATATATAGTACAACCAGCCGCTCTTACATGTCCTCCACCATTAAAGCTTTGCGCTATAAGGCTTACATCCACATATTGTTTTGATCTTAAGCTTACCTTAACTTCGTTTTCTTTCTTTTCTTTTAAAAGAATTCCAACTTCTACATTTTCTATATCTCTTGTGTATGATGTTATACCATCCACATCATTAAAGCTTATAGAATTTCTCTTTAACATTTCTTTAGTTATACATATACTAGCAATTTTATTTTGTACTATGTCTAAAGTATTTAAAGCTTCTCCTAATATTTTATAATAATTATATGGATTGCTTTGGAATACTCTCTGTATTATAGTATCTCTTTTTGCACCTTTTAATAAAAGTTCTTTTCCCATCTCTAAACTACTTGGATGAGTACTTGAATATGCAAAATTACCAGTATCTGTTACCAAGCCAGTATAAAGTGCTGTAGCTATAACTTCATCTATTATATCTATTTGTTCTATTTGTTCTAGTCTAACTAATAAATTGTATACTAATTCACATGTAGATGATGCATCTGCATCTATATAATTAAGATTTCCATAATAATCATTACTTGCATGGTGATCTATACATGTTAAGTGTTTTGCATTATTTATCAGTGTATCACTTAAACAAATTCTATTTTTGTCTCCGCAATCAAGTGCTATTACACAATAATCCTCTAACTCAAACTCTTTAGAAGTTAATATTTCAACATCTTCAACTAAGAATTTCAGATTTTGTGGTGTATTATCATCAATTACATAAAAAACGTTTTTCCCTAGCTTTTTTAAAGCATAATAAATACCAAGTGTTGATCCTATATTATCACCATCTGGACTAATATGAGAAGTAACGATATAATCGTTACTTCTCTTTAGATGTTGTATAATATTATCTATATTATTCATCAGAACCTTCTTCTTTTTCAGATGGCGCTGCATTAATATTTTCATTAACTTTTCTTATTAAATCAGACATATACATTCCATTTTTAATAGAGTCATCAATTTTAAATATTATTTGAGGAGTATGTCTAAGCTTTACGTTTCTACTTACTTCTCTTCTTATATAACTTACTGCATTTCTTAGTCCTTTTAATGTAGATTCTTCATCTCCACCTAATATACTTACATATACATATGCATAACTTAAGTCATTAGTAACTTCAACATCAGTTACACTTACCATAGATGTTATTCTAGGGTCTTTTATTCCACTTATAAGCATTGTGCTTACAACTTTTCTTATCTCTTCAGCTATTCTTTTAGTTCTATTGTATGATGCCATTAATATCGACCTCTTTTATATCTATTTTAATTTTCTTTCTATTTCTTTAGTTACATAACCTTCAACTATATCGCCTTCTTTTAAGTCGCTGTAGTTTACGAAAGTCATACCACATTCATATCCTGTGTTAACTTCTTTAACATCGTCTTTGAATCTTCTAAGTGCATTTAATTGCCCTTCATGGATTATTATTCCATCTCTAACTATTCTTATCTTAGATCCTCTAAATATCTTACCTGTAGTTACATAACAACCAGCTATAGTACCTACTCCAGATAATTTAAATAATTCTCTTACTTCAGCTTTTCCTGTATCTTCATCTCTATATTCAGGATCTAACATTCCTGTCATAGCAGCTTGAACATCTTCTATAGCTTTGTATATTATAGTATAACTTCTTATATCTACATTTTCTTTTTGTCCCATTAGCTCTGCACCAGGAACTGGTCTTACGTTAAATCCTATTATTATTGCATTAGATGCAGTAGCAAGCATAACGTCAGATTCAGTTATAGCTCCAACTCCACCATGTATTACTCTAACAGCAACTTCATCATTTGATAATTTTTCAAGTGATTGCTTAACAGCTTGAACAGAACCTTGTACATCAGCTTTTATAACTATGTTAAGTTCTTTTACATCTGCTTCACTCATTTGAGAGAAGAAATCATCAAGTGACATTCTTTGGTTAGATTTTAACATTTCATCTCTAGCTATTTGTGTTCTTTTTTCTGCTACACTTCTAGCTATTTTATCAGTTGGAACTGATACGAATTGATCTCCACCTTGTGGAACTTCTGATAAACCTAATATTTCTACTGCTGTAGAAGGTCCTGCAGTTTTAACTCTTTTTCCTTTAGAGTTTATCATTGCTCTTACTTTACCACATGCAACACCTGCAACTATTGGATCTCCAACTTTAAGTGTTCCACCTTGAACTAAAACTGTAGCAACTGGTCCTCTACCTTTGTCTAATTCTGCTTCTATAACAGTACCAACAGCTCTTTTGTTAGGGTTAGCTTGTAACTCTTCCATTTCAGCTACTAAAAGTACCATTTCAAGTAAAGTATCTATACCTTCTCTTTTTAAAGCTGATACTGGAACACATATAACTTCTCCACCCCAGTCTTCAACTAATAATCCTTGGTCTGCTAATTCTTGCTTAACTCTATCTAAGTTTGCACCAGGCTTATCTATTTTGTTTATAGCTACTATTAAAGGTACTCCAGCCGCTTTAGCATGGTTTATAGCTTCTATAGTTTGAGGCATTATACCATCATCTGCCGCTACAACTAATATAGCCATATCTGTAACTTGTGCTCCTCTAGCTCTCATAGATGTGAAAGCCTCATGTCCTGGAGTATCTAAGAATACTATCTTTTGTCCGTTTATTACAACTTCAGAAGCACCTATATGTTGAGTTATTCCTCCTGCTTCACTTGAAGTTACGCTAGTTGATCTTATAGCATCAAGTAATGAAGTTTTACCGTGGTCAACGTGACCCATAACTGTAACAACTGGTGGTCTTGACTGTAAATCATCTTCTTTATCTTCTTCTATTTCCATTAAAGCATCTATTGCTTCTAATTCTTCTTCGTTGTTAGTTTCACTTACAGCTAATTCAAATCCATATTCGCTAGCTACTAATGATCCTATTTCAAAGCTTATTTCTTGGTTTATTGTAGCCATTGTTCCCATTTTCATAAGCTTCATTATTATTTCAGATGCTGATTTATCTAATTTATTAGCTAATTCTTGTACTGTTAATTTTCCATCTATAGTTATAGTTGATCCATTAGTTAAAGCTAATTCATCTTTTAATATTTCTAAAACTAACTCTACTTCTTCAGCTTCTAATTCACTATTTTCATTATCAGCATTTATTTCTAATTCTATTAATTTGGCTAGTACGTCTTCATTTGACATTCCTAGATCTTCCGCTATTTGGTATACTCTTGTTTTTGACACAAGATCACCCCCTATTATATTTTTGGTGTTTCCATTAATTCCATTATCTTGTTAGCAAAATTCGTATCTTTCACTCCGATTGCTGCTCTAGGAGCTTTTCCTATTGCCAACCCTAGTTGTAGTTTAGTTGAAAAATATACATATTTTACATTTCTATAAGATGACTTATCTTTAAATAATTTTTTAGTATTCTCAGATGCATCATCAGCTACTATAACTAATTTAACATTTCCTCGTCTAAGTTCAAGTAATGTAGAATCATCTCCTGATACTAACTTACCTGCACGAGTTGCAAGCCCTAAAAATGAATATATCTTATCTTCATTACTTCTCATAGCTTTCTAACTCCTTAAGTAGATTTTCATATACCTCGTTATGTACTTCTATCTTGAATGATTTATTTAAAGCTTTAGTCTTTATAGCTTTTTTTAAACATTCAACATCCTTACATATATACGCACCTCTACCGTTTGCTTTTCCTGATTCATCTAAGAATATTTTACCGTCCTTATTTTTGACAATCCTTATTAAGCCTTTTTTAGAGTCTCTTTCTTGACAAGCTATACATTTTCTTTGAGGAATCTTTTTTTGTTTTTGCAAAGAATACCCCTCCTTTATTACTCAGCGTCTAATTTTAAATCTTCATCTACAGAAACTACTTGCCCTGCTTGAGATTCGCTTTTTATATCTATTTTCCAGTTAGTAAGTTTAGCTGCAAGTCTTGCATTTTGTCCTTCTTTACCTATTGCAAGAGATAATTGGTAATCAGGTACAACAACTGAAGCTGCTTTTTCACTTTCATTTACATCTACTTTAACAACCTTTGATGGGCTTAAAGCAGCGCATATAAACTCAGCTGGATCATCACTATATTTTATTATATCGATTTTCTCATCACCAAGTTCATTAACTATATTTTTTACTCTTGAACCTTTTGGTCCAACACAAGCTCCAATTGGATCTATTTTTTCATCTATAGACTTAACAGCCATTTTAGTTCTAGATCCTGCTTCTCTAGCTATAGATTTTATTTGAACTATACCTTCAAATATTTCAGGTACTTCAAATTCAAATAATCTCTTAACTAAACCTGGGTGACTTCTTGATACTACTATTTGAGGCCCTTTATTAGTTTTCTTCACTTCTAGTATATAAACCTTTATTTTTTGACCAGCTTTATAATGTTCACCAACCATTTGCTCTGTTTGTGTCATTACTGCTTCTATTCTTCCAAGATTTACATAAACTAAGTTTTTATTTACTCTAGCTACTTCTCCTGTAACTATTTCATTTTCTTTATCCATAAACTCACTATATACTATGTCTCTTTCAGCTTCTCTTATTCTTTGAACAACAACTTGCTTTGCCGTTTGAGCTGCTATTCTTCCGAAATCCATAGGAGTCACTTCATGTTCTATTATATCTCCTAATTCATAGTTAGGGCTTATTTCTAAAGCGTCTTTAAGTTCTATTTCTAAGAAAGTGTCATATAAGTCAGATTCATCAACTACAACTCTTTGAGAAAATACTTTTATATCTCCGCCTTCTTTGTCAAACTCAACTCTAACATTTTGAGCTGCTCCAAAGTTTTTTTTGTATGCAGTTAAAAGTGCTTGTTCTATAGTATCTATAAGTATAGCTTTATCTATACCTCTGTCTTTTTCTAGTTCTTCTAATGCTTCCATAAATTCATGATTCATTTTTCTTTCCTCCCTGTTATGCTACGTTTAAAACTTTATTGCAAGTCTAACAAGTGCTACTTCTTTTTTGCCAAACTCTACTTCGTTTCCATCTATTATCAGTTTTATGTTATTTTCTTCAGTTAGTCCAACTAATTCGCCTTCAAATTGCTTGCATCCGTTCATTGGCTTATATAATTTAATTTCAACATCTCTACCTTGATATCTTACAAAATCTTTATCTTTTTTAAGTGGTCTATCAAGTCCTGGTGATGATACTTCTAAGAAATAGTTGTCTCTTATTGGGTCTTTTACATCTAATACTTCACTAAGTTGTCTGCTTACAGATTCACAGTCACTTAAAGCTATTCCACCATCTTTATCAATATATACTCTTAAGTAGTATTCTCCAGCTTCTTTAACATATTCAACATCTACTATTTCAAAGTTAAGTGGATCTGTTATTTTTGCTACCATTTCTTCAATTGTAGCTTCTATACTCTTTTTCATTCTTTTCCCTCCTATTCAGTTGTCAGTTTAGTTTTTAAAACAAAAGAGTGAGCACATCGGTCTCACTCTTAGTTTCTGCAAAATATATTATTTTATATACTATAATACCATATATTAGTTTTCGTTGCAAATTTTTTAAATATCCACGCCCTTACTATCATTGTATTTAGCCTTTGAAAACATTTACCTTCATCTCCCATTATACAATAAACACACCTTAAACTAGACTTAAATAAAATAATAGTTATTATAGTAAGTATCATTGATATTATCACCAAACTAAAAAAGCTCCAGGTACAAATCATACCTAGAGCTTTAAATTCTAATTTTTATTTTGTTATAATTTTTCAACTTATCTAAAACAATGATAATTGATTTTCATCACTCATATTTTCAAGTGAACCATGATTTGTTAATGTTTCTATAACAGTTCTTGAAATCTTCGTTCTCTTTCTTAAATCTTCCTTAGATATATACTCTCCTCGTTCTCTATCTTTTTGAATATTAATCGCTGCATTTTCTCCAACTCCCTGAAGTGCTATCATAGGAGGCAATAAAGTTTTTTCTCCTGCAACTTGGAATTTACTTGCATCTGATTTATATATATCAACCGGAAGTATCTTTATATCTCTAGCATACATCTCAAGAGCAACTTCAAGTACTGTTAACATATTTTTTTCTTTTGTAGTTGCATCATTTCCTAAAGCTTCTATTTCATGTATCTTAGATTTTATAGCAGGAAGTCCTTTTACAACTATTTCTGCATCGAAGTCTTCTGCTTTAGTTGTAAAATAAGTAGCATAAAAAGCTTCTGGATAATGCACCTTACAATAAGCTAGTCTAAATGACATCATAACA
This sequence comes from uncultured Peptostreptococcaceae bacterium, assembly GCA_947072565.1. Lineage (GTDB taxonomy): Bacteria > Bacillota > Clostridia > Peptostreptococcales > Peptostreptococcaceae > Romboutsia_D. The sequence continues at coordinate 50,753 of CAMTIM010000023.1, forward strand.
TAAGCTACTGCATGGGCTTTAGGGAACATGTACTTTATCTTTTTACATGAACCTATATACCACTCTGGAACATCATTTTCGTGCATTTCTTCTATATGTTCTGGTTTTAGTCCTTTACCTTTTCTTACATTTTCCATTATTGTGAAGGAATTTTTAGGTTTTAATCCCTTAAATATTAAGTAGTTCATTATATCATCACGTGTTGATATAACATCGTCTATACCAACAACTTCTGCAACTACTAAATCTTGTGCATTATTTAACCAAACATCGGTACCATGAGAAAGACCTGATATACGCACTAAAGCAGCAAATGTAGTTGGTTTTGTATCAAGAAGCATTTGTCTAACGAACTTCGTTCCAAACTCTGGTATTGCAAGTGAACCTATTGGACAATTTATTTCCTCAGGTGTTACTCCTAGTGCATCTGTTGATGTAAATAAGGACATTGTCTCAGGATCATCAAGCGGAATATCTGTTGCAACAATCCCAGTTATATCTTCAAGCATTCTTATCATAGTCGGAGCATCGTGTCCTAGTATATCAAGTTTTAATATTCTACCACTTATAGAATGATAATCAAAATGAGTAGTTATTACTCCACAAGAAGTATCATTTGCAGGATATTGTATTGGTGTGAAATCATATACATCTTTATAATGTGGTATAACCATGACTCCACCTGGATGTTGTCCCGAAGTTCTTTTAACTCCTGTACACCCATTAGAAAGTCTAAGTACTTCAGCACTTGGTACATGTATATTATTTTCTTCTACATACTTTCTAGCATAGCCAAATGCTGTTTTTTCTGCTACGGTACCTATTGTACCTGCTCTATAAACATAACCTTCACCGAATAAATCTTCTGTATATTTATGAATTATAGGCTGATAATCTCCTGAGAAGTTTAAATCTATATCTGGTTCTTTGTCACCTTCAAACCCTAAGAAAACTTCAAATGGTATATCATGACCATCTTTTTTAAGCTTTTTACCACATTTAGGGCAATCTTTATCTGGCAAATCTATACCCGAACCATATTCCCCTATTTCAAAGAAGTATGAGTATTTACAATTTTCATCTTCACAAATATAATGTGCTGGAAGAGGATTAACTTCTGTTATATCACTCATTGTTGCTGCAAATGAAGAACCAACAGAACCTCTTGAACCAACTAAATATCCATCACTTAAAGACTTTGTAACTAGTTTTTGAGATATAATGTACATAACTGCGTATCCATTACCTATTATGGAATTTAATTCCCTCTCAAGCCTAGCATTTACTACATCTGGCAATGGTTCTCCATATATTCTCTTTGCTTTTTCATAACACATTTCTCTAAGTTCTACGTCAGAACCCTCTATTACCGGAGGATATGTATCATCTGGTATAGGCTTTATGTCCTCTACCATATCTGCAATTTTATTAGTATTTTCAATTACAACCTCATACGCTAGTTCTTCACCCAAATATTTAAATTCATCTAACATTTCATTAGTAGTTCTAAAATGAAGATATGTTTCTTCATCTTCATTTTTAAAACCTTGAGAATATTTCAATATTTTTCTAAGAACAGCTTCATGCTTATCTAAAAAGTGAACATCTCCAGTAGCTACTGGTATTTTACCAAATTTATGAGCAACTTCAACCATCTTACGGTTTAATTCTCTTAACTCATCTTCATCTTCTACTTCGCCCTTATGAATCATAAATCTATTGTTATCAATTGGCATGACCTCAATATAGTCATACATATCTATTATCTTTGATAATTCTTCATCACTTACATTTTTCTTAACCGCTTTAAATACTGCACCTGCTTCACAAGCTGACCCTATTATAAGGCCTTCTCTATATTCATTTAATACACTTCTAAGAATTCTAGGCGCTCTATAAAAATGATTTACATGAGCATCAGATACTATTTTGTATAAGTTTTTAAGACCAGTATAATTTTTAGCTATTAACGTTATATGATTAGTTCCCAATTTTGTATATTCGATGTTACCAAGTACTTTGTTCACATCACTTAAAGTGTTTGCACCTTTTTTAACTAACATATCTAAAAATTTATTAAATATCATAGCTGTAGCTTGTGCATCATCAACAGCTCTATGATGATTCAATAAAGGTATACCCAATGCCTTAGCTACAACGTTTAATCTATGTCTTTTCAAGTCTGGCAATAATACTCTAGCTAATGTAAGCGTATCAACACTTTTATTATTAAACTCTATATTCTCTTGTCTACATTTTTCATTTATAAATCCCATATCAAATTCTGCATTGTGAGCTACTAATACACTGTCACCTATAAACTCTATAAATTTAGGTAATATTTCTTTTATCGTCGGCTTATCTTTAACCATGTCATTAGTAATACCCGTTAATTCTTGTATTTTATAAGATATATCCTTTTGAGGATTTATAAGCTCACTGAATCTATCAACTACTTTAAAGTTTTCTATTTTTATAGCACCAATTTCAGTTATCTTGTCATTAGTATTAGAAAATCCAGTAGTTTCTAAGTCAAATACAACAAAAGTCTGTGATAATTCTTTATCATTTGGTTCTTGTATAATGCAGGCATCATCTTCAACTAAGTATCCTTCTACTCCATAAAGTATTTTTATATCTTTACCCTTTGATGCATTCATAGCTTCTGGGAATGCTTGTACTACACCATGATCTGTTATTGCTATTGCCTTATGTCCCCATTTAGCTGCTCGTTCTACTAGTTTTTTTGTAGGAGTCATAGCATCCATAGAAGACATTTGAGTATGTGCATGAAGCTCTACTCTTTTTTCTTCACTAGTGTCTATTCTTTCTACCTTAACTTCTTTTCTTATACCACTTATAGTCATAGTAAGTTCTCTTTGATAAGTATCATATATAATATCACCTTTAATTTTTAAATATGAACCTTTTTCAACATACTCTAGTACGCCATCTTTATTAGTATCATTTAAAAATAACTTACAGCTTATTGAACTAGTGTAATCTGTAACACTTGCTATTAACAATATTTTACCATTTCTAAGTTCTTTAGTTTCAACATCAAATACCTCTCCAGTTATTGAAACAGTTCCTGAAGTATTGTTTAAAGATACTATCTTTTCTGGCATTGCATTTACATTTTCTCCATAAATCAATGATTCATCAACTTCTGATTTTATAACATAAGCACTTTCTTCATCTTGTGGTTGTACTTCTCTAGAGCTTATCTCTAGTTCCTTAATTCTATCTTCTGTTATTTTATCTGTTTTTCTCATTATTTTTTCTATATTAATATCTTCATCTATAGCTTTTTCTATTTGTATATTTAAATCAATACCCAATTCTTCACTTAAAATACTTTTAAGAACATATACTACATTTAGTTTCATAAGCCTCTCATAAAACAAACCTTTTGGAAGCTTTATTTTCAATAAATCATCTATACACAAATATTCTACTTGTCTATACCATCCAGCGATAGATGGGCAAAGTTGTTTTAATATGTATATAATGTTCATCCAATACAATTTTATTATATCTTTGTTTTTCTTTCTATCTAATCCGTTATATCTAATTTTTATTTTTATGTCTTGAAAATAATTTAATTTTTCTTTTAATTCCTCTCTAAACATTTCTAAAACTTCATAAGACATTATAGTTTTAGATGTTAAATAAAAATAAACGATCTTGTCTTCTTTAAAGTAAACTACTTTATTTATATAAACTTCCTTTAGCTGGCTTGATAATATATTATTATTTATTTCTAACTTATCTAAGTACTCTTTTATAGTTTCCATAAAAATCTCCTTTCCTTAGACTAAATATTATATCATAGGTTAATTATTATCTTTAAAGAATTTTATTTTTATTCATATATACTATTTTATTTTGGATTAGCTACAAATTGTATCTATTTTAATATTATAGTAAAAAGACTATAATCTAAGGCGGTGTTAATATGACTTCTTTTGATGCAAATAACTATAGAAAAATAGCACTTTATTATATAGAGTTGGGAGAAAAAAAACTTTTGAAAAAATCTTTATCAAGCCTTAATATAAACAAAAATGTATTTCTTTTTTATTCCAAAGGTAGCAATATTCCTATATGTGCACTGCCTAGACTCAAAACTATCTTATCTTCTAGAAATAGTTTTTTATCATTTTGTTATAATTTTTTTTCATTCGTAAACAATTATGAGACAGTAATTTCCATCTCACCTTCTTCGATTAAAAGTATTGCTAAGTTTGTTATATCTCACGAAGTTGGTCATATCCTAGACCCAGATATATATAAAGCAAAACAAGAGTATGCTATAATACTCTCGTCTATAATAGATACAATTATACAATTTGATATAGATGTTAACTCTGAGGATTTTCATAAAGGTAATTTACCACTTGAACTAGATAATAGCATTTTAGACTTGAAGAAAAATTTAATAGATAGAGAATCTAAAGCCTGGGATATAGCAAAAGCTTTTCTTGTATTTGAAAATAGTAAAGAAGAATTTTTATTTAATAAAATGAGAGAATATGCACTTGCTACTTATAATTTTGGTGGCCTTAAAAACATTGTGAAAGAACACAATCTAGACATATACTTTAAGCGTAGAAAGTACTTAGCATAATGAGTTAATTGATAATCTAAAAATAAATAAGTTATTATACTGTATAAAAAATATCGGATATACTAATATACATTATGCTTAGTATCCGATATTTTTATCTTTTTTATTAACCTATTTTTTATAGTTTGGAACCTCAAATGTTAAATTATTTCTACTATTATACATATTGCTAATCTTAACCATTATTCCCGAAATACCATTTGGCCAATTTACATCTGTAGCATATTGGTGCCAAGAATAATCATAACTAAATTTCATTTTGTATATAGTATTTTGGTTGTATCTAGAATTTTTTATATAATTTCTAGCTATCCACTGTGCTGAACCATCTATAGTTTTTTCTATACTTGTCCATCCATTTGAATATGCAGCCTCTGCTCCTGATACGTTAGCACTTTTATCAATTGCACCTATTCCAAAGAAATTATAAACTTTAACAGGTCTACTAAGAGGCTTACCCTTAAATGATGTTATTGTTTGTCCTTGAGCTAATGTTGATTTTCCATAAGCAGTTTCCCACATAGCATGTGAAACAAGATATGCAAGATCTATATTATAATTTTGTGCTGCATTTATAAAAGCTTGTCCTTTGTTATAAAATACATTAGTCCCTGAAGAAGCTTTTGGTAGAGAGTTTAAATATGAGTTTAACTCATTTGCTGATATCCCGCCTTTATAACTATCTAGTTTTAAAAACTGCATCATACCCTTTGAAGTTTTTGTAAAATTACTTGGATTTAAATAGTATGTTAAATCATTGTTGTTCGCTTGTACAAATCCTCTACTCATATTAGTTATAGCGGCACCACTGCCTCTTGGTGCACTTGAACTTATAACATTTCCACCTACATTTGCTCTTTCTTTTTGTATTCTAACATGGTCTGCTAGTGTATAACTTAGCCCTTTATAATTTACAGTAGCTCCATTTATATTTTCACTACTCTCTCCACCTACTACTGATGGTGGATTTGATGTATTGTTATCATTAATTAAATACTGGCTTGATGTATAAGCCATTTTATTATTATAGTTTAATTTTGACCATCCATTACTTTGTGACATTACTCCTACTTTTTCACCTTTTTTAAGAGTTCCTACTTTACTATAGTTAGTACCAGGCCCACTTCTTACATTTAATGAATTTGTATTTACTATTTTAACACCTTCTGAATTTGTTGATGGTGGAGGTTGAACTGGATTTGAAGAAGATGAAACATTTTTTAAGTATCTACTAGATGTATATGCTATTTTCCCCTTATACTCAATTTTTGCCCATTCATTATTTTCCGATATTACTTTTACCTTTTCTCCATTTTTCAATTTGCCAATTACTGAATAACTAGTATTTGCGCCACTTCTTACATTTAGACTAGATGTTGTTACTTCTTTTAGACCTTGTGTTGTTGATTCAGGTGTTATATCTTGTAAATATTCACTAGAAACATAACCCAATCTTCCCTCATATTTAACTTTTGTCCATCCACTACTTTGTGATACTACGTCTAGCACTGTTCCTTTCTTTAAAGTAGCTAGAGATCTATAACTTGTTCCTGCTCCACTTCTCATGTTTAATGAATTTGTTGATACTCTTTTTTTAACACCAGATGTGTTTGATCCATTAGAGTTATCATTAGGACTTGATTTTGATATATAATTAGATGAGCCCCATCCTTCTTTACCTGAACTTGTTTTTATCTTATACCATCCATTAGTTGTTTGATTTATAGTCACTTTCTCATTTTTTTTAACACTAAATAAAACGGCATAATTAGTTCCTGCTCCACTTCTTATATTTAAGGAACTAGTTGTAACTATGCCGGTTATTCCTGATGCCTCTACACTACTTACTGCCATAGGTATTATTAATGTCGCTAGGGCTATTTTTTTATTCATTTTCTTCCCCCTCTATACGTTAAAATCAACTGTATTAACTATAATTTATAGTTATTAATGTTTATACGGCAGTGGAGGGAATTTTTTTATACTATTTAAATACTTTTCATTTAATAAAGTATTTTTTATTTATAATTTGGGCGCATTTTACTCCATATGGTATTTTTGATAATCCAGTCTCTTTTGTAAATACTTTCAACAAACATCTATCACCTTCTAAGTAGTTTTCATGCTTTGGATATATTATTGGATATTCTAAATATGATATAAAATATTCTAAGTCTTTTCCGCTACATTGTTTCCAAAAACCTTCCCAAGAAGTATTATTTATATAATCGTATGGGCTTAGAGGTTTTCCATTTTCCATAAAATATTTAATAGGATCTGGAATTTCATCGCTATTTTGTTTAAACTCTATATCTAACTTACAAATTGCTTTTACATAATAAGTTAATTCTTCACTAATCTCTTTCATTTTACTTTCTATATGTGGTATTTTTATTTCTTCATTTTCATTTATGAGCTTTTTATATTCTCTAGCATATATTTCAAACATCCTATAACTTACTTCTGTAATGTCCATATATACACACCCTTTAATTTTTTATTTATATATGTATATTTTACATGCACCGATGTTTTACCTCTTCTTATTAAAAATATATTTTAAATAAAAAACCAAGTAAATTAATAATACATACAAATTAATCTACTTGGTTTTATTGTTTTTTAAATTATGTTATTTTATTTCCAACTTATATCTGCATTTTTTCTAGGTGTTGTTCTTGAATATTTAACATCAGGGTATCCGATTACCATACATGTAACAATTTCTTTTCCTTGTGCTAATTCTAAGTACTCCATAATTTTCTTATTCCCTTGTGCTGCTCTTACAAAGAATCCACTAAAGAAAGTTCCAAGGCCTAACGCATTAGTCATAAGCTCCATATTAGAAGAAGCTAATGATGCATTTACTGATGAATCAGATACAACTAATACTATAACTGGAGCATTAAAAAATAATTGCTCTTTTCCCGTTGGATTTAACTTATAATTTTGGTACATATTAATCCACATTTGTGCGTATCTCTTAAATGGCATTGTTTGTGGATTTAAATTAGAAAGTATATTCTCACCTAACCCATTTAAACTCTCTAATGCCATTTCTTTTAACTCGTCTATACCTTCTCTCACTACAATATAAGATACATTTTGACTATTACTTCCTGTTTGAGTAAATCTTCCCGCTTCTATAATTTTAGAAATTTTTTCTATTTCTACATCTTTGTCTTTAAATTGTCTTATTGTTCTTCTAAATTTAATAAAATTTAGTAAGTTGTCTGCATCTATTTCAAATTTTTCTTTATTATATTCCTCTACATCTTCCATACTATATTCATCGGTAGATACTGCACCTTTAGGACATACAGCTATACAATGACCACACTTAAAGCAAGTCACGTTGTTTATTTTAGCTTTTCCATCTATAAGCTCTATATCTCTTACAAAACAGTCCTTTACACATAATCCACAACCTATACACTTATCTTTATCTACATTCATCATAAAAATCTCTCCTTAAGTATATTTTTGACATAACTATAAATAATATTTATAATTAGTATGTATTATTCATAATTCAAATTCTATCTTTTGTGATTATACCACTATAAATTCTACTATGTCTATTTAATGTAATTCATATAACTATTACTTTTAGTTATATGTTTTCATTGTTAGAATGTTTATTTTTATAAAAAATATACTAACTACTAAGGAGTTCTAAATGAATTTACAACAGTTACAATATCTCAAGTCAATAGCCGAAACTGAAAATTTCACACTTTCTGCTCAACTACTGTCAGTAACTCAACCAGCTTTGAGTAAATCAATATCAAAATTAGAAGAAGAACTAAATGTTCCTTTATTTGAAAAAAATGGGCGTAACATAAAACTCACTAACTTCGGAAAAATATTTTTAGCTCATACTAATATAGCTTTAGCTGAAATTGAAAAAGGAATAAGAGAATTACAAGACATAACAAACCCTAATACAGGCACTATTTCTATATCATCTACTTCTACTGTGAGTACGTTTTTTATGCCATTTATAATTAGTGGTTTTTTAAATATTAATCCCAATGCTAAATTCCAATTTAATCATCAATGTGTAAGAAGTATATTAAAGGATTTAAAAAGTGGAAAAATAGATTTAGGATTTTATGATTCCATAGATAGCATTGAGCTTAATGACGAAATTGAATCTATTTCTATAAAGAAAGAAGAATATGTTTTAATCGTCCCTAAAAATCATAGTCTTTCAAATAAACCCGAGATTTCTTTAAGAGATTTAAAACATGAATCTTTTGTTGCCTCTTGTGAGGTAAATAAGGATAAGATGATTTCTTACTCTAAATCATTAGGGTATATTCCTAAAATTTCTATACAACCTAGTGATGCTAGTATGTTGGAAGGATTAGTGGCAGCGGGTGTAGGTATTTCTATAGTTCCTAATACACCACTTATTAACACAAATATTGTTTCAATTATAAAAATCAAAGAAAATATCAAAGATAGGACTATTTATATGGGATGGCTTAAAAATTCTTATATGTCGCCTGTTGCAAAAGCATTTAAAGATTATGTTATATCATCAATTTATAAATAATAATTTTATAAAATATATAAAGCACCTACTAAATAAAAGTAAGTGCCTTATGTATTTTATAATTTTATCATATTTAGATGCACAGTTTTATTTTTTACCTAATTTAGCATTTAGGCTCTCAATTGTTGCTTTTTCATTTGTATGTAATTTTCTTTGTTCCTCTGTAATTGCTGTATTTACAAGTCTTAAATACTCTTTCTCAATATCTTCATTGTAATGATCTACTGCTCTTTTTATTAGGTTAATCTGATCTCCATCTAGCTTTAAAGTTTTCATTTTTTGATCCCCCTTATATTTTTAAGACTTTATATAGTTTAAAAGTATTTTACTTTTATATATCATAATACTCATTCTCCTTTAGCTAGTTAATTCCCTTCTTTTATATTTACAATTAATTATTTAAAATAATTTAATATTTTTATACACCAATATTTTTTCAACTTTATTTAAATATCTACAGTCTAATTTTATAAAGCTTTCTCAGCCTTTATGGCTATACTTGCAGGTAATTTATTTTTCAAATCAAAAAAGAGTAAGAAATTTCTCTTACTCTTTCCACAAATGGAATATTTAAATTCAGGCATTGCCATTGACTTCCTATCATTAAGTATCTTTTTAAAATAAACTAATTTCTATAAATACTTATTATTTAAAAACCAAATTTGACATACATAAACTTCTACAGTATTATTTAAATAGCTTATCTAGCAAGTTGGAATTCGTACTATGATAACCGACCATTTATATTAATTAGATTTGAAGTTGGAAATGGCTCCCAATACGCTATCTTATAGATAGTAACCAGAGATGCAGGATACGCCGCCCTGCCATATCTAATTTACATACCCCTTATGTTCTTTAAATCCATACTCTAACATTAGTTCATCAGCTAAATATTTATACCCTCTACAATGGATATCTGAAACACCATCTTTGATTAAATCATACGTTATAGAATTATAAAAATAGTCCATACTTTCAATAACATCTTTACCTGTATTGTTGGAAAACTCCATTATTATTTTTGTATACATCTTTTGAAGAATAACTTTATTTGCTTGCATCTGATATCACCTCACAATCGTTAAAGATTAAATATTTATCTAAAATAGCTTGATTTATTATACATATTTGGTTGTTAGGTTTATGATACTTTAATCTTTTTAGTGCTTCATCTTTCGTAATTAAATCAAACTCATATAATTCAATTGTATTATACACCTGATCATCTGCTATTCCGCCAATCACGATATCATACTTTAAATACTCATCACTACCATTTCTACATTGTAGTATAAAGTCTAACCATTCTATATCGTATTTATCAAAAACTTTCACTCTATATAAATCTCTAATTTTCGCTAAATCTATACTATATGAATTTAGGCATCCTCTTTTACCACGCCTAATAAATCTATCTACCCAACTTAAAGCTTGATTTTTTATATCAGTAAGATAAAATCCTTTGCCAAAATCTAACGAATCTCTAGAATATGATATATTAGGTTTATCAACTGTACAATATGAACCATGATATAAAATCATTATATAGCCCCCTTATCTTTAAGGATTTCTACTAATTCCTCTATTATATATTTTTTACCTTGGCTATGAAGAGTCTCATAACATGGAATTATATAATTATCTAGTATATCAGTTTCTTTTTTAAGTAATCTATATATATCTTTAGTATCTTTATTAAGATATTCAGCTAAGTTATCTATACAAAAAATAGTAAATTCTAATACTTTTTCATCCATTTTGTACACCTCTTTGCTATATATTATATGTTAATTATAACATAATTAAATATATCTTAAAGTTATTATAGTTCTTTTAAAATGAATAACTATAGATGTTAAAACTATTTTATTTCTTCGTATACAAGTTTAACTAAAACTTCACCTTCACTATCTTTTACTATTTTCTCAAAGCTTTCTTTATCAATAGGCTCCCCTAGTTTAATATGGTCAAAGTAATTTTGATTGCCTTGAATTTCACCTTTAGAAGCTTGGTAAATATATGTTTCTTTTCATAATTCCAAATTGATATCATTACATAAATATGTTTGTGCACTATATTCAAACTTATCCTTTATTTTATAAACTCCACTAGCATATCCCTCATTTTCTCCAAAGACAAATCTTATTTTATCTTCTTGATAATTAAGAGTTAAAAACTCACTCTCTATTTTAGGACTTTTGTCGTCATTGCATATACCAGTTATACTGTCTTCTATTATTTTTTCTCCTTTTTTATATTCTTCATAAAACAACTCAATTTTATATTTTTTATCCTTTGGCAAATTTTTTATATTATACCTAACTACATTATTTCCAGTTACATTTAATAAACTGTTCTCCTTCTCTGATAATTTCTCATATGATATATTTATCCTATCTTTAGACTGCATCTCTGTTTTTGTTTCTATTTTGTTTTCAGTTTGAGTCTGCTGACACCCCACTAACATCATTGTTGATATAAGTGACAATAGTAGTAACTTTAATTTTTTATACATATATACCCCCTCCTAAATTTGAATATTTAATAATTATTCCCTCTCTACATTATTAAATATTTAAATTAACAATTTTTTAAACATCGCTTTCTAATAAAAAATATGATCCCTTCATGATGATAGTCATTTAACTCTCATCAATAAAAAGATCATATCAATTAAATAGCTTTTTATTATTCTATTATTTTTTTATTATAAAGTCCCTCTAAACCAACTTTTTTAACCCTATCACAAATAATGCTCTTGTCTGTACTATAAAAACCTAGTTCTTTCATTCTATTAAAATAAATGCTACCAGCAAATGTAAATCTCAATTTATCTCCATCTGGTTTGATCATTTCATTATTAGAATAAGCGATGAAGTCTCCTATAAGCAAATTTGTAGGTAGTTGTATTAGATACATACCTATACAACTTCTAGCTGCGTTGTGCCCTGCTAGACTTCCTGTACATATAGCTTCTGTGTGCCCTACATAAAATCCTGACTTCTCTCCTGCAACAAACAAGTTGTCAACGCCTTTAGCCCTCATATAATTATCTCTTGGAGCTACAGATAAATATCTAATAGAATTTCCTTTTCCACCTGAGTATGGATCAACAATTAAAGCTCCTTCAAACCCAGGCACTAATCTTAATTTTTCTAAATTAAAAAATGGACTCATAAGCTTAGCATGACCTGTATCTATTAAAACAATATTATTAGAAAAAGCAGGTAATGCATATTGCTGACATACCTTTATGTCTAATTTTTCTTCGTTTTTTAATTCTTCTGGAAGTGGGACTACTGCACATCCTTTTTCATTTAATTCTTTTTGTATTTCTTCACTCAAAGATTCTTTTAATAATTTCATTGATCCACTAAATGCACCGTACTCTCCATTATTTCGTCTTCCAATCATATCCTCTACACCGCACCTACTACTTATACTAACTCTTCCCCCAAAAGAAGGGCATCTTAACACACACATAGCACATCCATTACCATACTTAGTACAATTGCCCATAGGTCCTGAAGAACCTGTTGTTTCTACAAAAGTATCACCCTTTATTTTTTCTCCATCCTCAAGTATCACTGCAACTATTTTTTTATCTTCCATTTCGACATCTACGACTCTACTAAAAAATTTAACTTCTATTCCCATATCAATAATTTTTTGTCTAACAGGTCTTTCTATCTTAGTTACGTTATAAATCGTTGCATGATTATGGCCTGGGAAATCTATATTCACATGAGTAGCATATTTATCAGTGATTTCAAATAGTTCTTTAGCTCCAAGGGCGATTGCTTCTTCTGTGGCACTATATCTACCATTGTTTCTCATTATTCCTCCAACGTTTCCAAGCCCTAATAATAAATCAGTTCTTTCTAATATAACAACCTCAGCTCCTGCTTTTTTAGCAGATATGGCAGATGCGCATCCGGCCCATCCTCCTCCAATTACAACTACTTTTGGCATACTTATTCCCCCTATAAATTCCTAGAATTCAAAAAATCCCGACTATCAATTTGAGCCTTACATGATTTTACCTTCTGTCCATTTACCTCTATAGTACAAGCTCCACAAACACCTTCTCCACAACATATTAAATTACTATTTGAAACAGCTAAATTTATATTTTCATCAACTGAGTCTACAATATCCATTACATATTTGTTAAATAAGTCAGAGCCTCCACTATATACAAATTCAACATCATTTCTTCTTATATAATCAATTAAAAAGTCTTTATCTTTATTTAAATCCGTATCATAAATATTTACACCTAGGTTTATCAACTTATCTATTACTACTTGTAATACAGTTGCTTTGTTATTAATAAACACCCCTACATTGTTCTTATTTTCTAATAATCTTTTTATAACATTTATAGAATTAACTTGAGATAATCCATTTAATACTACAACTGTATTAACTTTATAAGCTCCTTTGATTTGCTTTATTCCAAATATGCCATTAAAATATGGTCCTTTAACCCAAACTTGATCAAAATTTATTATATTTTTAGTTTTAATTCCTCTTGATTTAACTACAACTTCTAAAATACAACTTTTCATATCTACATCCATAACAGATATTGGAGTGTTAAATATGTCGCTATCTTTATCCTTACTTTTTATCAATACATATGCACCTGGACTGCACAAGTCTCGTATCATATCTTTAGGTACTTGTATTTTTATTAAATATATATCACTATCTAAGTCTATTACTTCCTTTATATTACATAAAGTTTCTTTTCTTTCACACATTGGTGTGTTTTTGCTATGTTTAAGCTCACTGTAAATACAAACTCCTTGCCACAAGCAGTCGCAAGTTTTTTCTCCACGTATAATTGGGCACTTTATGCAATCCCCTGAGTATGCAAGGTGACATGGACAATACTTACTTCCTGCATCAGCACATAATTGAATGTTAGCTTTTTTCAACTTATTCACTTCCTCATAATGATATTTTCAAATGTCTTTATCTATATACTATTAATTTATTATTTTAAATTTATTTTGTTACACTAGCATTATTAAGTTTGTATATTTTTATTAATTCTATTTTAAAAAAACTTAAAATATATTATATTATATAGTGGTTATATCAATTTTAAATTTCAAAATAAAATATGTGAAAATTTATTTACAAGGGAGAATTTTATGACTAATACGTTTCTTTTTTCTAGAGAACATTTAATAATATTATTAATTTTTGCTATATTTATGTATTTTTGTAATAGACTAACTAAAAATTTATTACCTTATAGTTATATTGTTGAAAAAATAATTTGTTGGTTAATTATTTTAGAGATAGTATTTGAACAGGTTTCAATAATTTCAATGGGAAATTATAATACTTTAAGTTCGCTTCCTATTGGGATTAGTAGATTTTGTGCTTATATTTGTATTGCTATATTGTTTTTTAAGCAATACCACTTGTTTAATGTATTTTTTTCTTGGAGTTTAGTTTGTTCTATAGGAGAGATAATTTTATTTAAAGAGATTCCTTATAGGTTCCCTAATATACTTTACTTCTTATTTATATTTTCTAAAGTTTTACTGATTTATGCTAATGTTTACATGGTTGAGGTTAGAAAATTCAAGATTAATAAATATGCTATAAGAGATAATTTAATTGCTTGTATGCTTTATTTTTCATTTATACTATTACTAAATATTTTTACTTCAGCTAATTATTCTTATAGTTTTTCAACTTTAAATCTAACAGGCATGTTAGTTTTCTTTGTAATAACTACATGCATATATATACCTGTTTTTATTTCTGATAGAGAAATTTTCAAATTTAAAAGATAAATAAAAAAAGGCTCGCTATTGTTAGCGAGCAAATTATCTTTATTTTCAATTTTATTACGTAAGAAGAAAATAAAAATCTTAGGCTATTTAATTGTAGCACAATTTGTTAAATTAAGTAATTTTATTTTTATATCTAATTTTATAAACCTTTTAATTTACAGATGCTAAAATAAATCTTGTATTATTGGATTGGCTTCTCTTAAACAGCTAAATAATTTTTCTTTTTTATTTATATCTAATTTATTTACTTTAGTTCCGATTATACCTAAAAATTTATCTATTTCTGCTTTTACTATTTTATCTCCCTTTTCAGTTATACAATAAAAAGTATTTCTTCTATCTCTCGTATCTTCTTCTCTGTATACATATTCTTGTTCTACTAACTTATTTAATAATATACATAAGCTCGAAGTTGACACATACAAATCTTTACTTAAATTTTTAAGTTCTATCTTTTTATGTTTTCTAATACTGACTAACGCAAAGAATTGTCTTTCTGTAAGAATTTTTTCTGAACTGTTTCTTTCATCATTTACAATTTTTATTAAGTTGCTTAAATGATTCATATTTTCCATCATCAAAACCGAAATTTCTCTATTTTCCATAATATTCACCTCAAAATATTAGTATTCTAAATTTAAATACTTCTTAATCATCTTTATTTAATCTATGTTAATTTTTATTATACTATATATGTTTATTATTATCTATTTAAATAGTTTTAATTTAAAACTTTATTATATTAAGCTATTATATTTTTTTAAATATTATATTAATTTAAATACATAACAAAAAAACTATTTATAGGCTATTAAGTATATAGCCTATAAATAGTTTTTTTGTTATATATTTTTTTTATTACTTTTATTTTTATCAGTTTTTTTAGATAAATTTTGAATTTTTTCTATAACCTTTGGAGTAACTGCTAATATATTATCTACCATATTAATATTATTATCTAGGCTCATAAGTCTTGTTTGTCCATTTTCAACTACTACAAAAGCTACTGGTTGTATTGAAATTGCACCTGCACTTCCTCCTGCAAAATTATTATCTTCAGCTTCTTCTCTTTTTTCCTTTACTTTACTTTTATCGTATCCCTTTGAATATTCTCCCCCTCCAATTCCAAATCCAATAGTTACTTTTGATATTGGTACAACTACGGTATTATCAGTTTGGATAGGATCTCCTATTATAGTGTTGGCATCTATTGAGCCTTTAATTGTATCAAATGTTGTTTCCATAAGACTTTGAATCGCTCCTGTTGATTTCACTATTTCCACCGTCCTTCTTATTTTTCTTTATTTTTTTATAAATTTTAAATAATTCTATAGATATTATTATTATGTCTTTAATTTTTAGTTTTATATGTATTTTTATATTTGAATCTACATAATTTTTTGTAAAATTAGGATTAACTCTTAAATATATTTTTTCAGAATTACTTAAATTAATTAAATTTCCATATATAGTATTTATAAATAAATATATAAAACTTGTAAAAACTACATTTTCATTTCCAAAACCTATATCACTATATAATTCATATATTTTAATTCTTTTTATTAATCTATAGATTTTTTTAATATCTTCTTTTTTTATATCCTTTTTATTTATTTTTTTGTTTACTTCTTTTTCTATATTCTCCTTTTTATTTTTATATGTTTCAATTTTTTTCTTTGATTTTGGGTAAATATTTATTTTTATATTTATTAAGTTTAATAAGTATTTAATATTAAGTTTAACAAATATATCACTGTTATCTACATTTACTGTAAATACTAAATTTAAAGATGATTTAATAAAAAGTATTAAACCTCCTATACATAGCACCAATAAAATATTAACTACAAATATATCATTGTATCTCATAGTATTATTATTTTCCAAATAATAGGTATGTATACTTATTATTGAAATTTATTTTAAATAATAAAGTATTTTTTTATAAATAAAAAAAATAGATTACCTTTAAAAAGTAATCTATCTTAATTAACTATTTTGATTGTTTTCTTCTTCATTATTTTCTAATTTAGGTAAATCTTCTAATGTTTCTATACTCAATAACTTTAAAAATTCATTTGTAGTTTTATAAATTATAGGTTTACCTATTTTATCAAGTCTACCTGCTTCTGTTATTAATTCATTTTCTAAAAGAGTTTGTATAGCTCTATCGCACTTTACACCTCTTACATCTTCTACTTGAACTTTTGTTATTGGTTGTTTGTAAGCTATTATAGTTAATGTCTCTAAAGTCGCCTGGCTTAAACTTTTCTTCTTATTTGGCTCTAATACTTTTTTTATAAAATCAGAATAATCTTTATTTGTAGTCATCTGATATTTATCTTCTAATTTTATTATTTGTATCCCTCTATTATCTTCCCTATATTCATCTATCAATGAGTTTAGCATAAACTCTATTTCTTTTTTTGATAATTCTTCGTTAATTATATTATTCAATTCCTCAATGCTTATAGGGTCTGAATATGCAAACATAATTGCCTCTATAATACTTTTTATTTCGCTACGTTTCATTTTACCACTCCGAATTTCTTTTTATTATTATATCATCAAAGAAAATATCCTGCTCTACTATTATTTCTCTACATTTTATCAATTCTAATATAGATAAGAATGTAGCGATTATTTCATCTTTATCAGATGTATGTATTATTTTAGTAAATTTTATTTCATTTGTTTCTTTTATCATATCTCTTATGTATTTCGTTTTTTCCTCTACTGATATAATTCTTCCTCTTACTATTTTATTTAATTTTTCATCTTTTGCTTCTTCTTCTATCTTTTTTACTTTTAATATATGTGGAAGTATTTTCATTATAGCTTCTATCGATATTTCATCTAAATTTACTTTTTCATCAATAATTATCTCTTCTTTTTTTCTATAATATAATTCATCTATATAGATAATATTGTCTTTTAGATTTTCTGCTGCTATTTTAAACTTTCTATACTCCTCTAGTTGTTCCATAAGTTCTAATCTTGGATCTTCTACTTCTTCATCAGATTTTTGTTTAAATAACAAATACTTTGATTTTACTTCTAAAAGCTTTGATGCCATTGTTATAAACTCACTAGTTATCTCTAAATCCATTTTTTCTAACATTTCTATATACTTTATATACTGCTTTGTTATATCTATTATTGATATATCTTTTATATCTATTTTATGTTTAGAAATCAAGTCGTACAATAAGTCTAGAGGACCTTCGTACACTTGTAGTTGTATATTATATTTCATTTAATCATCCTTTTAATTTATACTATTTTAATAAAACATCCATACTATATTCATTATCACATCACGTATTGGCGTTACTATTGCTCCGTATACTCCTGTAAATATTAAAATTAATAATATAGGATAACTAATACTTTCATATTTATAAACCATTTCATTGTATTTGTATGGTATGAACGATGATACTATTCCCCATCCATCAAGTGGAGGTACAGGAAGTAAATTAAACGCTGCAAATCCCACATTATACATTAATGTTGTATATGCTATTGTTGAAATAGCATCCATTCTAACATATTTCATAACTACCACACATAAGATAGCTGCAAGTATATTTCCTATTGCGCCCGATAATGATACTAATATATTTCCTATTTTATAATTTTTAAAGTTATTAGGATTTACTGGAACTGGTTTAGCCCATCCTATATGAACAACTACCATCATAAGAAGACCTAATGGGTCTATATGTTTTGCAGGATCTAGTGTCATTCTACCTTCCATCTTAGCAGTGTCATCCCCTAATAAATGTGCTGCATATGCATGTCCAAACTCATGAACAGATATAGCCACTGCTATTGCTACTAAACTTACTAATATATTGCTTATATTCATTTATACATCTCCTAAATTACAATTTTAATATTATTATACCAATTAATAAAATTATAATCAAAACATTTATATTTTGTGTTTATTGCGATAAAAAAAGAAGTTAAAAAACTTCTTTTTTTGTAATATATTAAAGCATACTGTCTATTACCCTCTGAAGCATTTGTAAATAGCTTGCTTTGTTTATATCTTTAGTGTTAACTAAGTCAACTTGACCAACCATATTTTTACCTTGATATATTTTAACTACACCAAGAGATGTTCCCTTTTTAATAGGTATAATTGGATTTTTATTTACTTCTATTTTTTTAGTAAAATCTTTATTTCCACCTTTTTTAATTAAAACAGTTAAGTTCTCTTTTGCTACTAAGTTCACTTTATTGTTTTCAGCTTTATCTAATGTAAGTGTTGCTATATTGTCATCTTTTGCACATAACTTAACACTTTCATAGTTTGCAAATCCAAAATTCAATAAGTTAGAAGCATCTTTAAATCTCTCTGGAGATGTCTCAGCTCCAAGAGTTACAGCTACTAAATGAGTGTCTCCTCTTTTAGCTGAAGCTGACAGACAATATTTAGCTTGTTGAGTAAATCCTGTTTTAACTCCTGTAGTCCCTTGATAATGTTTTACCATTTTATTAGTATTAGCAAGTCCAACTGTTGCTTGTTTTTTACCTACTACTACTTTATCCATCCATGTTGTAAGATATTTACCTATAGATTCATGTTTTAATAATTCCTTTGACATTAAAGCAATATCATGAGCTGAAGTATAGTGATTTTCAACAGGAAGACCATTTGTATTTACAAAATGAGTATCTTTCATTCCTAATTCTTTTGCTTTAGCATTCATCTTATCTACAAATCCTTCAACACTGCCAGCTACATGCTCTGCCATAGCCACACAAGCATCATTTGCAGAAGCCACTGCTATCCCTTTAAGTAATGTATTTACATCTTGTGTTTCTCCTGCTTCTAAGAAGATTTGACTTCCTCCCATACTTGATGCAGTGTCACTTATTTGAACTTTGTCATCTAATTTTATTTTACCAGAATCAAGCTGTTCTACACACAATAGCATAGTCATTACTTTGGTTACACTAGCTGGAGGTAGTTTATCATTAGCATTTTTTTCATATAGAATTTGCCCACTCCCTACATCCATTAATATAGCTGATTTTGAAGAAATATTCATAGATGTACTATTTTCCTTATCATTTGCATAGGCCATATTCATAGGCGTTATGATAAGCATTATAGCTACTATTATACTAGTCAATTTTTTCATAGCTGCCACCTCTTAATATTATTTTAAACTTATTTTCTCACTGTTTTACATTTTTTATTCTGATTGACTAGTTTTACTTGAAAAATCATTTTTTCTACTTTCAAGTTTTTTAAAATAATTAGATAATGATCCATTACTGTGTGCGTTTTCTATTATGTCAAACGCATCTTCATAATGCATACCATAGTCTGCTGCAACTTCCATTCTAAGTTGTTTTAACGCAATTCTTGCATTTTGATTTATATTTTTATCCATAATATTAATACCTCCTATTTATATTTTTATATATTTTTATTTTTTACTAATATAAGGAATTTATAATTGTTATTTTTTGTTATATATTTTATTTGCACAAAAAAAGATGTCTATTAAAAGACATCCCTTACTTATATTACCCTCTTCTACTTATTTATAGTCCTTTTCTACAGCTTGAGCGAGTATTTTATTTATGTTATTCATCATCAAGGTAAATTTTTGTTCACTAGCTAAGTAATTAGATAATTTTTTATTATTTGATACTCTTCTTTGAGTACTCTCTATTTTATTCATAATTTTTTTGTCTATCGCTACATTTTTAATATTATGAGCTTGAATTTTAATTTGAATTTCTCTGTAGTCCTTTAAAAGTTTTTCACATTCTTTATCATTTTTTACATCTTTCATATATTTTCTAAAGTCTTTATACTCCTTGCTATTTTTTATTTCATTAGCTAACTTTATAGCACTATCATTAACTGACATACAATCCCCCCTATATTTTTGTAAAAAAAATTGAATATAATAAATTATATTCAATCTTTTATAATTATACCTCCATTATTATAGGAAGTATCATAGGATTTCTCTTAGTTTTTTGGTATAAATACTCTTTTAAGTTTTCTTTTATATTGTTCTTTAAATAAGCCCACTCTTTTATATTTCTATCTTCACATTCTTTTAATACTTGTTTAATTACATTTTTAGCTCCATCCATTAAATCTTCAGATTCTCTAACATATACAAATCCTCTAGATATTATATCTGGCCCTGCTAAAACTTTTCCATCTTCTTTTGATATAGTTACAACAACTATCATAAGACCATCTTCTGATAAATGTTTTCTATCTCTTAATACTATATTCCCTACATCTCCAACGCCTAGACCATCAACTAATACATTTCCTGTTGGTATTGTACCAACAACTTTTGCTGAGTGTCTATCTATTTCTAAAATATCTCCAGTTTTATTTACGAATATATTTTGACTTGGCATACCTAGTTCTTCCGCTAATTCAGCATGTTTTTTTAACATTCTATATTCACCATGAGCTGGCATAAAGAATTTTGGCTTAACTAATCTGTGAAGTAGTTTTAATTCTTCTTGCTTTGCATGACCTGATACATGTATCTCAGAGTCTTCATAAACTACTTCTGCGCCTTTTTCAAATAAACAGTTTATTACTTTTGATATTGATTTCTCATTTCCTGGTATTGGATGAGCTGATATTATTATTAAATCTCCGCTTTTTATTTCTACTTTTTTATGATCTGAGCTTGCCATTCTTGCTAACGCTGACATAGGTTCTCCTTGAGATCCTGTAGTTATTAGAACTACTTCATTATCTTCATATCTAGATAAATCATTTAAATCTATTAACATATTGTCAGGTATATCTAGGTATCCTAATTCAGTAGCTACACCAACTACATTTATCATAGATCTTCCAGATACCGCTACTTTTCTATTGAATTTCTCCGCTGTATTTATTATTTGTTGTAATCTGTGAATGTTAGATGCAAATGTTGCAACTAATATTCTACTATTTGTAGCTTTTCTAAATAAATCATCTAATCCCGCGCCTACAGTCTTTTCAGACATAGTAGACCCTGGTCTTTCAGCATTAGTACTATCTGCTAACATTAAAAGTACACCTTTTTTACTTAATTCACAAATTCTATGAATATCCATAACTTCTCCGTCAATAGGTGTTAAATCAATCTTAAAGTCTCCTGTATGGTATATTATACCCTGATCCGTATGAACTGCTATAGAACAAGCATCTGGTATACTATGGTTATTTTTTATAAACTCTACATCCATATTCCCAAGTTTTATAATTTCTCTCGGTGTTATAACATTTAATTTTGCATTATTTATTTTATGCTCTTTTAGCTTAACTTGAATAAGCCCTATACTAAGTTTTGCTCCGTATACAGGTACATTTATCTTTTTAAGTATATATGGAAGCGCTCCTATGTGATCTTCATGTCCGTGTGTAATAAATATACCTTTTATTCTATCCTTATTTTTTATTAAATAAGTTATATCCGGTATAACAATATCTACCCCTAACATATCCTCATCTGGAAAGCTTAATCCAGCATCTATAACGATTATTTCGTCTTTGTACTCAACAACTGTCATATTTTTCCCGATTTCGTTAAGCCCACCTAGTGCCATTATCTTTATTTTATTGGCATTTTTCTTAAACAATTGTATCATCTCCTTTACGTCTATTCAGTTTTTTAAAATCCAAACACGTTCTATAGTTTAAATAATATCAAATCTCGCACTCTTTACCAGTTATTATTATTGTACCATAAGTTAAGCTATAATTTAAGTCATATTTATAATACAGTTACTGTATTATTTTGACAAATTTATCCTCTTCTGTTATCCTCTGAGTATAAAATACAATATTAGGAGGATGCATGCGTGGAAAAACCCATTGTACCATAGGTGTTTTGAGTGTTATTCAAGCCTCTTTGGTCTTAAATATACCTATTTCTATTTTCAATATTATGTTGTCTGCATTTTTTGCAATACTTCCAGATTTAGATGAATCTAATTCCATAATCTCTGATATGTTATTGAAAAAAGATGTATCTAAATTTATATTAAAAGCAACCATTTATCTAATTAATATAGTAATTTTTTTTGTATCTATAAAAATAAATGATAATTTTTACTTAAGTTCATTAATTACATTTATAGCAATTATAATTATCGAATCAAAATTAACTCATACCTTTTTAAGAAAAGTTTTTTTATCTTTGATATTTATATTACTGGCAATATGCCTTTATTTAGTAAATGTAAAAATATATTTTTCAATTTTTTGTATAATGTTATCTACATTTCCTTGGCTTAAACACAGAAGTTTTTCTCATAGCTTCTTTGCAACAGTCATAATATATTTTTTATTAAAACAAATAGAACTAATAACTAATATATCAAATTTAGCTTTTTTGGGAACTCTGAGTTACTCAAGTCATATATTTTTAGGAGATTTATTTACAAAATCAGGAATACCTCTTTTTTATCCGATTAGTGATAAGAAATTTTCTTTAGGATTTTTTAAAGTGGGAAGTTTTTTTAGTAATATATTAGAAATATTCTTTGTACTAATTTTAGTATGTTTAATAATTTACTCTATAATAAAAATATAAGTCCCTAGGGACTTATATTTTTATACATCTACTTTGAACATTTTTCACATAATCCATAAAACTTAACGTCATGATCTAATATTTTAAAGTTGTAAAGTTCTTGTATTTCTTTTTCTATATTGTCTAATAAATCTTCTTTAGCTTCCATTATTTTTCCACAGTTTTTACAAATAAGATGATGGTGATTATGACAATCTTTGCTATTTAAGCTTATTTCATATCTTATGCACCCATCATCTAAATTAAGTTTTGAAATTACTCCAACTTCATCTAATAACTGCATAGTTCTATATACTGTCGCTAATCCAATTTCTGGACAGTCTACCCTTACTAAATCATATATTTCTTCACTACTTAGATGTTCGCTTTTATTTTTAAGAAGTATGTCTACTATCGCTCTTCTTTGAGGAGTAACTTTAAACCCAGTTTCTTTTAATATATCCATTGTATTCATTTTAATCTCACCCTTATTTTTTCAATTGATAATCTTTATTAATTATTCTAATTTATAATAAAGCTTTTGTCAATATTTTAGTTAAATCTTTTCACTTTGCTACCTTCCATATATAAACTCGTGCAATACCTTTAAGTTTTCATCTTCTTTCCATCTAACTACATATAACCCGTCCCCATTTATTCTTCCTTCTTGTCTATATTTTTCTAGAGGAAATTGTAATTGTTTCATATCGTAGCTAGCTAGTTCATGAGATAAAAAGGCTAATCTAGTTATTTTGTCTAATGAAATATTAACATCTACATGTTTGAGTACATTTTTAACTATCGCTGGATATTTAGTTATAGATGTATTTGACAATTTAGTTGCCACACTAGTTAAAATTTTTCTTTGTCTTTCATCTCGTTTATATATAGTATCTATTTTTCTTATTCTAGCATATGCTAGTGCTTGATATCCATTTAAACTTTGATTTCCAGATTTATTTACATATTTTATTTTACCCTTATTTTCATCATTCAAACTATAACAAGCTTTTATAGTTTGATTTAAATGTTTTACTTCTTTTTCATCTACATCTACATCTACTCCACCTAATATATCTATAATTTCTACAAATGATGTAAAATCAACTACTGCGTAGTCTTTTATGTCTAATTTGAAGTTTTCATTTATTGTTTTTAAAAGTAGCTTTTCTTGACCATATGCATATGCATGATTTAATTTTTCTTGACCAATGTTTGGTATATCAACTAATGTATCTCTAGCTAGAGAAGTAAGCTTAAGTGATTTATTTAAATTATCTACAGTTAAAATTATCATAGAATCTGATCTAGCGGGCCCTTTTGATTTTAAACTATCTCTACCTATTAATAATATGTTATCAACTTGATTTTGTTTTAAAACTTCATATGATTTATCATCTTCTAAAGCATATATATTTGGAATTAATGTTAGTGTTATTAAAATCGACAATAAAATTGGTATTAATTTTTTCACTTTATCACGCCCTTTTAAATTTTATTTATTATATATTTTTTCCTTATATTTGATAAATTACACTATATATTTTAATTAGAATTATTTACTATAAAAGCATTTTTTAACATATAAATATGTTTTATTTTGTAATATAAAAAAACTACCTATTTCTAGGTAGTTTTTATTTCTTATTGTTCGTCTTCGTCGAAGTTTAATCCTTCTTCTTCCATTAATGTATTATATACATCAACAACTATTTCATATTCTGCATCATCTTCTAGAGGTACTAATATTTCGCCTTCTTCATCTTGGTCTATTCTGAATATTAAAGCCTCATCTGCTTCATCTTCCTCTACAGGAACTAATATAGCATACTCTTTACCTTCAGCCTCTAATGTTAATATTATTTCAAATGCGCTTTCCACACCATTTTCGTCTATTAAGTTTATTATATTTTCTTGCATATACGTCACCTCTATTTTTTTATTTGTTATTTATATTATATATCATAAATATATAATTTTATAGGTATTTTAGAAATTTCTTTGTCTATCTAGATATCCTTGTAATATTATTACTGCTGCTACCATATCTATTACACTTTTTCTATTTTCACGTCTAACGTTTCCTTCGATCAAAGTTCTCTCTGCTGCTACTGTTGATAATCTTTCATCCCAGTATTCTACTTTAATACCCGTTTGTTCTTGAAGTAAATCACAAAACTTAATTACTTTTTCACCTTGTGGTCCTAATGTTCCATTCATATTTTTAGGTAATCCTGAAACTATCTTATTTACTTGTCTCTCTGCTATTATTTCTTTTAGTGCTTCTATGTCTTTTTTCTTTCCAACTCTTTTTACTGTCTTAACGCCTTGTGCTGTAAGTCCCATTAAGTCACAAACTGCAACTCCAATAGTTTTATCTCCTACGTCAAGTCCCATTATTCTTCCGTCTAACATATTGTTCTCCTTAATCATATCTTCGTATGATATTGGTGTAGATTTTAACTAACCAATTTTATTTATTATTTGTATTTTATATTTTAGTATTCTTGCTTTTCAAATATTATCATGTTTATACTTATTATTATTATAGGTATAAGTATGTAAATAGATGCTGTTGCTGCTGCAACTATTCCAGAATCATTAACTAAAAGTGTAATTATACATCCAACCATAGATGCTACAAAACCTTTAAATAAAACTGGATATTTTCTAGCTATATCTCTAAAATGTTTTGATGGTCTAAATATAAATATTGCTATTATACCAATTCCAGCAAGTAGTATATTTACCCATACACTTGTTTGTGCTAATTTTATATTCATTTGTATTTTTCTACCAAATGTCTCAAATATTGCACTAGGTCCATTTAGTAGTATTTGATTAACAAATACACTTAAATGAGATTCACTTCCTGACACTATATCTAAAACTGCAAATGCTGCAACTACTCCTACCGCTACAAGACCTAACATTAAAACTTTTTTAAGGTCAAGTTTTACATCAAATATTAATAATACAAATAGTAAATATGCTACACACTCAGATATAGCACCACCAACATTTGCACCCATTGATGGGTAAGCACTAGTTATTAATATTATTATAGATAATATTGGCACAATCCATTTTGGTATTTTATTATAACTTACAAGCGTTGCAAGTGCAAATATAGCACAAGCTATTGTAACACCTTCATACTCATTTCCTATACCATAATATCTCGCACCAATTATAGCATCATAACTCATTATGTTATTTTGCATTAGATAAGTACCAAATATTGAATCTATAGTTATAACAAGTATCGTTATAAATGCAAAGAATCCCATTTGTTTTATATCATCTTTAAACAACTTTCTACCAATCAAGTAAAGTACTAAGGTTGTAATTAATATTCCACCCGCTATAGCCATTGGTTGTTTAAAATTAAATATCGGTGCTATTAAGAATGATAACGGCATTATTATTCCTAGTTTTATAAATTCTTTTAAAACTATAAACACCTTTTCTTTATGTGTAAAGTGATTTCTAAGCAATATAGCAATCATACCAATTATCCATGAGATTGAAATCACACCTACAAATCCATTTACAACAGTAGATCTTATATCTGATATAGATACAATTTTTTCATATTGGTCTAATACATATGACACATTGTCATCTTTCTCCACTAAATTATAACTTCTACCAAGCATAGCTTTATTTTCAAGACCAAACTCATTTAATATGTCTACTCCAACATCTAAATTTGCAACTATACCTTCTCTTCTTGTTGTTGCTGAGCTTAATATACCTTTACCTTCGCCTTTAAATTTAATTATTGGTGATAGTCTTCTTGTATTTTTGTAATCTAAATCACTTGGAAAAGCACTACTTATATAAACAGTATCATTTTCACCAACCATAGCTAACACTTCTTTTAAGTATTTATCTATGTGATTAGATATACGCTTTTTCATAGAAGCATATGTTTTATCATTTAAATTT
>CAMTIM010000024.1 GCA_947072565.1 uncultured Peptostreptococcaceae bacterium
AAAGATTATGTGGTTATTATAGCAAAGAGGATACACCTGTTCCCATTCCGAACACAGAAGTTAAGCTCTTTAGCGCTGATGGTACTTGGTGGGCAACTGCCTGGGAGAGTAAGACGTAGCCACGTAATCTTTTTTTGTGTTATAAAGCTTTAGATAAGCACAAACTTATAGTAAATTTCATATCAAAAATAAAAAAATAATATAAAAAAATAAAAAATGTATATCATTTTTACCAAAAATAGTATATAGTTATAATAATTAGATTTAGCAAACAATTAAAAATTTATAAAAAATAAATAAAAAAATGAATAATACTATTGAAACTTGTTAACATATATAATATAATGAGTATCAAATAAGACAATATAGTTGAAAAGCTTTGAAGGAAACTAGTAAAAAGCAATTTTGTATTCAGAGAGTGAGTGGTTGGTGAGAACTCATTACAATGGTTTTTGAATCTATTCCGGAGCTTCTAATCGGAAATAATAGTAAGATTAGACGTATACCTACGTTACAGGACTGAGAGGATTATATTTTATATAATCAATTAGGGTGGCAACGCGGATTAAGACTTTCGTCCCTTTTATAAGGGATACGAGGGTCTTTTTTTATTACAATTAATTAAGTTTATAATACATGTATTGAAAAATATTATTAATAATAAAATATAAATTTATAAAAAGTAAGCGCAAACTTTTTATGAGAAAAGATATAATAAGATAATTTATAGGTTGAATTTACTAAAATATTAAAGTTAAGAAAAGGGTTTATTAGTACTAATAAGCGAATTTTAAGAAATAAAAAATATAAAAATAGCGAAAATATAAAATAAATAGGAGGAATATAAAATGTTAGAGGTTAAAAGAATAAGAGAAAACTTAGAAGATATTAAAAAAGCAATGGATAGAAGAGGGGAAAAAGAATTCGATCTTGATGCAGTACTTGAGTTAGATGACCAAAGAAGAGAATTACTTAAAGAAGTTGAAGTAATGAAAAACGAGTTAAATGTTGAATCTAAAAAAATACCTCAACTTGCAAAAGAAGGTAAAAATGTAGAAGAAGCAAAAACTACACTAAAAGAGTTATCAGATAAAATAAAAGCAATAGATGAAAAAGTTAGAGCTGTAGAAGCAGATATGGAATATAGATTAATGAGAATACCAAATGTTCCTCATCCAGATGTTCCTCAAGGAACAACTGATGATGATAATGTTGAAGTAAGAACTTGGGGAGAAACTCCAAAATTTGATTTTGAAGAAAAAGCTCACTGGGATTTAGGAACAGGACTTGGAATATTAGATTTTGAAACAGCTGGGAAAATAACTGGTTCAAGATTTACTTTATACAAAGGATTAGGAGCTAGACTTGAAAGAGCTTTAATAAACTTCTTCTTAAACACTCATACAGATGAGCATGGATACACTGAAGTTTTACCTCCTTTCATGGCTAACAGAACTAGTTTTGTAGGAACAGGACAATTACCTAAATTTGAAGAAGATATGTTTAAATTAGAAGGCTTAGATTACTTCTTAGTTCCAACTGCAGAGGTACCAGTAACTAACATACACAGAGATGAAATATTATCAATAGATCAATTACCTATAAAATATTGTGCATACACTCCATGCTTTAGATCAGAAGCAGGATCTGCAGGTAGAGACACTAGAGGTTTAGTAAGACAACATCAATTCAACAAAGTTGAATTAGTTAAATTTGTTGCTCCAGAAGAATCTTACAATGAATTAGAAAAATTAACTAACGATGCAGAAAAAATGTTACAAATGTTAGGATTACCATACAGAGTTGTTAGAATATGTACGGGAGATTTAGGATTCACTGCTGCATTTAAATATGACTTAGAAGTATGGATGCCAAGTTACAATAGATATGTTGAAATTTCTTCTTGTTCAAACTTTGAAGATTTCCAAGCTAGAAGAGCTGGTGTAAGATTTAAAAGAGATAAAAAATCTAAAGCTGAATATGTTCATACATTAAACGGTTCAGGCTTAGCAGTAGGAAGAAGTTTAGCTGCTGTATTAGAAAATTACCAACAAGCTGATGGTTCAGTAATAGTACCAGAAGTATTAAGACCATATATGGGTGTAGATGTTATAAAAAAGAATGAATTATAGGATTTAATTTAATATAAAAATTTAGAAAAATTAAAGTATATTTTCTCTAAAAAAGTTTACATTTTATGTAAAAATAACTATACTTACTTTAAATAAATAAAGTTAAATTCTTAGAAAAAGAGAGTAGCATTAAATTGAGTTTCAGCGAGCTAGGGTTTGGTGTAAGCCTAACAACAAAGTTTATTGTGAAAAGAACTTTGGAGAAGATTGCCTGAAAAATAGT
This sequence comes from uncultured Peptostreptococcaceae bacterium, assembly GCA_947072565.1. Taxonomy (GTDB): domain Bacteria; phylum Bacillota; class Clostridia; order Peptostreptococcales; family Peptostreptococcaceae; genus Romboutsia_D. The sequence goes on from CAMTIM010000024.1 coordinate 2,356, forward strand.
AAGGTAATAGGAGATCTCGCCTTAAGAGATTGAGAGGGTAAGTATACTTATCAATAAGAGTGGTACCGCGGAAAAATTCGTCTCTTGGTTTATAACCAAGGGACTTTTTTAATACAGCAATATATTGTTTTTGTTTAATTTGCGTATCAGATTTATTTGTTGCTTATCAATAAGAGTGGTACCGCGGAAAATTTCGTCTCTTAGCCTTTTAGGCTGAGGGGCGTATTTTTTTACTTAATATGTATAGTAATTTGTAATTTACAAATTACTATACATATTAAGTAGTTTAAATTCAAGTTTATAAAAAAATATAAAAGGAGAAAACAACATGGAAGAGAACAAAAAAATAAAATTATGGGCATTAGTAATGATGATATTTGTTCCGACATTTGGATTTGGGAACATAGCAAGTAATGCGGTTTATTTGGGGCCTGCAGCTATACCTTCTTGGATTATAGTTTCAGTATTATATTTCTTACCACTATGTGGAATTATAGCAGAAATGGCATCAGCTAACCCAGACAAAGGAAGTGGATTATATTCTTGGATAAATCAATCAATTGGTGAAAAATGGGCATTTATAGGAACTTGGGCATACTTTATAGGGATATTATTTTATCTGCAAATGGTATTCTCAAGAATACCAATAGCAGCATCTTGGGCATTACTTGGAAGAAATGTATTTGATGATTCTAATGCATATTTGCTTCCAATATTATCGATATTTATATGTATAGCGATGACTTATATAGCGACTATAGGTGTAAGTAAATTTTCTAAATTAGCAGATTTTGGAGGTAAATTTACTTTAGCTGCTACAGTTATATTTATAGTAATGGCACTTGTAGGGTATTTTTCAGGGACACCTTCAGCTACACAATTTACACCAGAAACTGTAATTCCTGAGTTTAGTTTAAAATATTTTTCTACGTTTTCTTGGTTATTATTTGCAGTTTCAGGATCAGAAGTTGCCGGAACCTATATAATGCAGACTGAAAATCCTAAGAAAAATTTCCCTAAAGCAATGATACTAGCAACTATATTTGTAGCTTTATCATATATATTAGGATCAATAGCTATACAATTAATAGCATCTCCAGAATTACTAGAAAAAGCAGGTATTAAAGATGCTGGATATATAGTTTATGATATAATAGCAAACAACTTTGGTTTAAATGGAAAAATAGTAGTACAGATATATGCAGCTATAAATTTAATTACATCTATTGCTGCTTATATAATATGGATAGAATCTCCAATAAGAGCTATGTTTGGAGAAGTTCCAGAAGGTACATTCCCATTATTTTTAACTAAAAAAAGAGAAGATGGTATATTAGCTAATGCACTATGGACTCAATGTGCAGTACTAGTAGTATTAATTGCAATACCTTTATTAGGATTAGGATCAATAGATGCATTCTTTAAAATGCTTACAGACTTATCATCTTTAGCGGTTGTTATTCCTTATGTTGTCCTTATATATGCATATTTAGTATTTAGAAAAAATAATAAAAATTTATCCTTTAAATTTTTCAAATCTGATACTTTAGCATATACTTTAGCATACATAGCTTTGATATTATCATGTGCAGGATTTTTAGGTGCTGGTCTTGATTATGTAATTGATAGTAGTGGAATTGAAGGGGTAATTCTTGTGATACAAACTTATGGAGGTCCTATAATTCTTACATTAGTAGGTTTAATAATAAAAAGAGCTTCAGAAAAATCTTATAATAATAAATTAAAAAATTAATGAAAAAATTAGCCTCTATATTATAGAGGCTAATTTTATATGAGACCATATAATATAGAGATTATGGGTAAGGATAATTCTTATAATGTAGTTTAAAATATTAAATAAAATATAATATATGAATTGTAAAAAATTAAGTTGAATTATAAAATAAATTATGATAAGATAGAGTTGTTATAAGTTTTAGGAGGAAATATGGAAAAATCATTCTATATGAACGAAGCATTAAAAGAAGCATATAAAGCATATGATAAAAAAGAAACGCCTATTGGAGCTGTAGTAGTTAAAGATGGAGAAATTATAGGTAGAGGACACAATCTTACAGAAACATTAAATGATTGTACTGCTCATGCTGAAATTTTAGCTATAAGACAGGCAGCACAGAACTTTGGTGGATGGAGACTTATTGATTGTGATTTATATGTAACTATGGAGCCGTGCATTATGTGCAGTGGAGCAATAGTAAATTCTAGGATAAAAAAGCTTATAATAGGAACTAAGCATATAAAAAATTCATATACAGAAAAACAACATGAATTTAAAATAGATTATTATAAAGATAATAACGTAGAAGTATCTTTTGGAACTTTAAAAGATGAATGTTGTAAAATATTACAGGAATTTTTTAAAGCTTTAAGGAAAAGATAACAAGGAGAGTTGGTCGAGTCGGTCGAAGGCGCTCGCCTGGAAAGTGAGTATGCGTCAAAAGCGTATCGTGGGTTCGAATCCCACACTCTCCGCCAGAGGAAATTTAAATATGGTTGTAATTTTGCTGTACTAGATGGGGAGGTAGCGGTGCCCTGTAACCTGCAATCCGCTATAGCAGGATTGAATTCCATCTAGAGGCTTATCTTTTGTAGGGCTGCCCTAAATAAGTGGTGTTGATGCTTAGGTCCTGCGCAATGAAAGCTCATAAACCCCGTGAGATCCGGAAGGAAGCAGCGGTAAGTGATCACTTTCGTGTGCCGCGGGGGTGCCTAAGTTGAGCTAACTGTTTAGGTAACGCCTATGGAAGTAAGTCAATAGATGGTGTACAGCATTTAAATATATAAAAAACAAATCTCTTAATTTTAAGAGATTTTTTTTATTTAACAAAACTTTTAAATTTAATAAAACTAATAATGATATAAACAATATATTCACAGCTAATATGATAAAATTATATTATGATAAAATGATATAATATTTGAATATGTTGGAAAAAATAACATATTGAGTAGACTTTTTTATGTTACATGAAAAATTATAATTTATAGAAATGTGATTTAAGAAAGTGTTCATTTATAGAGATTCAATAGAATACTTTTTTATTAAGGAGAGATAAAAATGCACAAGGCATTATATAGAGCGTATAGACCTCAGAATTTTGAAGATGTTGTTGGACAAGAGCATATTACAAGAACATTAAAGAACCAAATAGAGAACAATAATGTTGGACATGCATATTTATTTTCAGGTACTAGGGGAACAGGTAAGACATCTACAGCTAAAATATTTGCTAGAGCTGTAAACTGCATAAATAGTATTAATCAAGAACCCTGCAATGAATGTGATGTATGTAAAGATATATTAAATGATAATATAATGGATGTTATAGAAATAGATGCTGCATCTAATAATAGTGTAGACGATATAAGAGAACTTAGAGAAAATGTAAAATATTCACCTACGAAGTCAAAGTATAAGGTTTATATAATAGATGAGGTACATATGTTATCTCAAGGTGCATTTAATGCTCTTTTAAAAACATTAGAAGAGCCGCCATCATATGTTATATTTATACTAGCAACTACAGAACAACATAAGATTCCTGCAACTATTTTATCAAGATGTCAACGATTTGACTTTAAGAGAGTTACTGTTAACGATATGACAGATCGTATGAAAAAAATATGTAATGAAGAAAATATAGAAGTTGAAGATAAAGCACTTAATTTAATAGCTAGAAATTCTCAAGGGGCACTTAGAGATGCACTTAGTATGTTGGATCAATGTATATCTTTTGCAGATCATAAAATAGAATATAAAGACGTAGTAGAGTTACTAGGAACTGTAAACATAGAGCAGTTATTTGAAATGGCTAAATTTATAATAAACCAAGACACAAGACAATCTCTTCAAATATTAAATGAATTTATTATATGGGGAAAAGATATCAGGAACTTAATAAATGATTTAATAGATCATTTTAGAAACCTTATGGTCTGCAAGGTATCTACAGATCTTGATGAGATTATATCTTTACCAGAGGAAATAATAGATCAATTAAAGCTGCAAGCTAGTGATGTAGATGTAAATGATATTATTAGGGTTTTAAATATATTATCAGTTACACAAGATACTATGAAAACTTCTACAAACCCAAGGGTATTAGCAGAAATAACTATGATGAAAATTGCTCAGCCGATGTTTGATGAAAGTAAAGAGGCTCTTATAAAAAGAATTGAGAATTTGGAAAATAGAATAGAAAGTGGAAATATAAAGGTTAATAATAGTAATATAGAGAATAATAGTGAAGTAGAAAAAACTAATGTAGTTGAAGAAGAAATAATATATGAAACAGTAAAGAGTGAAGATGTAAAATTAATAGAATCATCTTGGACAAAAATAAGACAAAGCATTAAAGATGATAAACAAAGTAAGCAAATGCCTGTATATTTCTTACTAGGAGATGTAAGCAGCTTTAATGTTTATGAAAATATGTTATATATAATTTATGGAGATGGATTTGAGTTTGCAAAGAAAAGATTAAGTGATCCGAATACTATAGCATACATAGAAAAAATGATAAGAGAAACTTTAAATAGAAATTTCAGTATAAAAGTAATATTAGAATCAGAAGTTAAAAACATTACTTTAGAAATAAAAGATGTTAAAAAAGATAAAGGCGAAGAAATTTTAAAAGAATTAGTAAATGAAGATATATTAGAAATAAAACAAAGTATTGAAGAAAATGAACATAAATAATAAATACTATTATGATATAATATTAAAATAAAATAATAAGTTTTTAAGGAGGATTTTAATCATGGCTAAGAAAGGTTTTGGAGGCGGAATGATGCCTGGAAATATGAACAATATATTAAAGCAGGCTCAAAAGATGCAAGAAAACATGCAAAAAATGCAAGAAGATTTAGAATCAAAAGAAGTTGAAGCCTCAGTAGGAGGAGGAGCTGTTACTGTAAAAGTTAACGGTAAAAAAGAAGTTATAAATATAGCTATAAAACCAGAAGTTGTTGATCCAGATGATATAGAAATGTTACAAGATTTAGTATTGAGTGCTGTTAATGAAGCGCTAAGAAGTGTTGATGATATGCAAGCGTCTCAAATGAACAAAGTAACTGGAGGAATGAATATTCCAGGATTATTCTAGTAGGTGATAATATGCAAGTTTATACAGGCCCTATAACGAGGCTTATAGAAGAATTTTCAAAACTTCCTGGAGTAGGAAGAAAAACAGCTCAGAGATTAGCTTTTCATGTTATAAATATGAATATTAATGATGTAGAGTCATTATCTAAAGCTATAGTAGAAGCTAAAAGAGAGATAAAATATTGCTCAATATGCTGTAATATAGCAGATAAAGAAATTTGTAGCATGTGTTCTAATAAAAATAGAGATGATAGTGTTATTTGTGTAGTGGAAGATCCAAGAGATGTAGCTGCTATGGAAAGAACAAGAGAATTCAAAGGTAAGTATCATGTATTAAACGGTGTGATATCTCCAATGGATGGTATTGGGCCAGACATGATAAAAGTAAAAGAGTTAATATTAAGATTAGGAACTCATGATGTAAAAGAAATAATAATGGCTACTAATCCTACTATAGAGGGAGAAGCTACAGCTATGTACATAGCTAGACTTATAAAACCAATGGGAATAAAAGTTACAAGAATTGCTCATGGATTACCTGTAGGTGGAGATTTAGAGTATGCAGATGAAGTAACTATATCTAAAGCTCTAGAAGGTAGAAGAGAAATATAAAAATCGGGGTTAATACCTCGATTTTTTGTATTTAAACTTAAATTATATATCATTTATTGAATAAAAATTTCGTCGAGAGTATAATTTAATATGTATTTAATTAAAAATTTCAAGAGGAGTATAGTATGAAATCAACTTTGAATTTAGAACCGTGTGAAAATATTGAAGAAACAAAATCAGATAAGATAAATTCAACAGATAAAAGTAAATATGACAAAAATGATGATATGAGTTTATTAATTCAGAAAAAATTTAGAAAAACTTCAAATAATAAAAATAGTGATTTTAGAAATAATTATAAAAACTATCAATATGATTATGAAGAAGATTTCTATGAACCAAGATACTAAAAATAAATATATTTATATTAGTAAATTGATATTAATTTAAATTATTTACATAAAAAGCCTCTATTAGATAATATCTAATAGAGACTTTTTATGTAAATAAAGGTTTATTTAGATTCATTATTTTCTTCTAAAATATCTACAACTAAATTAGCTATATTTTGAGAGGAGTTGAATTTTCTTATAGACTTTATATTACGTTTAAGCATATCTAATCTAGAAGAATCATCTATAAGAACTTTTAATAAAACGGATAGAGTGTATTTCTTTGTTGTTCTAAGTGCAGCACCACAATTAGAAAGAAACTCTAAATTTTCTTCTTCTTGTCCAGGAATATAGTAAGGAATTATCATTGGAACATCTTTTAATAATGCTTCAGTAGTAGTTAGCCCACCTGGTTTGGTTATTAAGACATCTATAGAAGCTAAGATATCGTTCATTTTTGTAGTATATCCTAAAACACAGACATTCTTATTTTGTGTATGAGAAAGTAAATTTTTATCTAATTTTTCTTTTAGGTTTTCGTTTCTACCAGTTACTACTAAAATTTGAAAATCTCTATCTATATCCAGTAGTTCGGCTAAAGTTTCTTTTATATTTCCTGCGCCAAAACTTCCTCCCATAAGTAATACTGTGAGCTTATCAGGAGATAGACCTAATTCAAGTAAAACAGTTTCTCTATCTCTGTTAGATAAAAATGATTTCTCAACAGGGATACCAAAAGTTTTAACTTTGGAACTATCTACTCCCTCAAATACCAATAATTCTTTTACATATTCATGACCAACTATGTAATAATCTATTTCATTTTGAATCCAAGTGGAATGTGTTGTATAGTCTGTTAATACAGAAATCATAGGTGGAACATTTATATTGTAGTGATGTTTATGGAATGTATCTCCTAAATTTGTACTACCATTATAATTACTTTTAGATTTTTTTAAAGTACTTAGAGCTATCATAGGAAATGGGTGAGTTCCTATGATCACATCAGGATTAGAATCATTAAGAAGCTTTTTAAATTTTTGGGCCATAAAAGATATAAGTAAATTACCTTTAAATTCATTTTTAGATACTAAACTATTTTCAGAAAATCGATATACACTTCCATAAGCTTTAGGTGTATATATAGCAGATTTCTCATATCCTCTAGATATTATTTTATCCATTGTATTGTTAACTAATTTTAAACTATCTATTATTTCACATTGTATAGGTATTCCATCAATTGATTTTTGTTCTAGTTCTTCTTTGATTGCTCGAGCAGCTCTGTTATGTCCTCCGCCAGTAGAAGCAGACATAATTAATACTTTTTTGCTCATAATAAAATCCTCCTAAAATGTAGAGTTATATTGAACAATAATACAATTTTTTGTATTATTAATTATACTCAACAAATTCAATTTGTTATATATTAGATTATATACTAATACAAGTTAATAATAATCTAATATAATATAAAAAAAAATACAAGCATTTATATATTAAATGTAAAGGAGCTAAAAATTATGCAAAATGTAGAAATATATACAAGTGATTCATGTATTCAATGTATAAAGGCGAAGGAGTTTTTAAAAAATAATAATATTGAATATATAGAACATAATATATCTAAGAACTCAGAAGATAGAAGGACTTTAATTGGTATGGGGTATATGTCAATACCAGTTACTATTATAAATGGTGAACATGTGCTTGGATTTGATTTAAATAGAATGAAAAAATTATTAGGAATTTAATATATTTAAAGTGAAGTATATTAAAAGTATAAAGAAGTAAAAAATATTTGTTCATTAAGTATAAAAAACAATGCTTATTTACATTGTTTTTTATACTTATAAACATAATTTTAAAGTTGTATAAAAAAATATATATTACATATAATAAGCTAGAAACTATGGAATTACTATATTTTAAAAAACTTTTAAAAAAAAATGAAAAAAGTTTTGAAAAAGTGTTGACGATGTAATTTAAAGATGATATAGTATTACTTGTCCTTAAGAAAAGGGACAACGAAAAAAGAAAAAATGAACTTTGAAAATTAAACAGTAGGTTAATTTATAGAATTTGAAACAACCAAGAAACATAAAGCCAGATATATAACAGTATCTGAGCCCTAGATAAACTTTTATTTAAGAGTTTGATCCTGGCTCAGGATGAACGC
>CAMTIM010000025.1 GCA_947072565.1 uncultured Peptostreptococcaceae bacterium
GCCAGGATCAAACTCTTAAATAAAAGTTTATCTAGGGCTCAGATACTGTTATATATCTGGCTTTATGTTTCGTTTGTTTCAAATTCTATAAATTAACCTACTGTTTAATTTTCAAAGTTCATTTTCAATTTCGTTTTGCCCCGTTTCTTAAGGACAAGTATAACTATACCACCACAAAATAGTTTCGTCAATACTTTTTTTATTTTTTTTATTAAAATTATATATACATCCATTTATAACTTAAATTATATTATTTGACTGCATATTAATAATTAAATTCCACAAAATAATATAAGCAAACATTAAACAAACCAATATAAATAAAATACAATGAAAGGAAAAGCTACAGCAACAGTAGCAGACAATATCATGACTAACTTTAATAAACTAAAAGATTTATATGAAGATGGGTATAGATGTATCTATCATGATTGTGTAGATAATAACTACACTATATATCTTAAAAATTTCGATTCTGAAAACTCAGAAGTGGTAGAATTAAATGATTCAAATGAATTTGATCAATTTCAAAGTTATATGAATGATTTAAAAATGTCTTAATTTCTTTCAAGTTATATAAATATAAATAGAGAGTAATAATTACTCTCTATTTTGTAGTTACTATCTTTTTTATTAAATTTAAAAGTTCTTCTCTTTCTTCTTCTAATTGTCTTTTATTTTCTTTAAATTCTTGAAAGTTAACAACTTCTCCTTTAGGTTTTCTCATTCAATCACTTCCTATTTAACATTATTAACTTATTATACTAATTCTATACAATTCATAAATATCCTTCTATTTTACTTACAAAATTCCTTATATAAATCATTTTTTTATAAGAAATCTCCTAAAATTCTATAATTATTTATTTTTAAAATTATGTTTTAAATATAGCTCTATAATGTATTATATTTCAATTTTAATATATATTTACTTAATAAATATAAAACAGACTAAGTTTTTGTAAACCAAGTCTGCTTTATATTTGTATAAATTTAATATTATTTTATTTCTTGTTTCAACCAATTAACAGCTGCATCTAATTGTTTTTTAGGATTCTTTTCTTCAACATTTGGTTTTATACCTTTTTCATTTATATATGCACCACTTGGAGTAAAGTATTGAGCAGTAGTTAATTTATAACCCGTACCATCCTTTAGCTCTCTAACACTTTGAACTAATCCTTTTCCAAAAGTAGTTGTTCCAACAGATACCCCTGCTTTATTGTCCACTATAGCACCTGTAAGAATCTCAGATGCCGATGCACTATTTTCATTTGTTAATATAGCTATAGGTAGTCCAAGCTTCTCTTTATCTGATTTTAAATATTCTGTGTTCCCTTTATTATCCTTTGTATAAACTATAGTTCCTTCGCCTAACAACTCATCAGCAATATCGTTACATACTGTCAACAATCCGCCTCCATTATCTCGTACATCTAAAACAAGCCCTTTTATTCCTTTTCCTTTTAACTTATCTAGTGCTGATTTAAATTCTTTATATGTATTTTCACTGAATGATGTTATTTGTATATATCCCATACCATCTTCTAACATCTTGCTATTTATGCTCTTTGATACAATTTCTTCTCTTTTGACTTTAAGGTTAAGTTCTTTTCCATCTCTTATTAACGTTAATTCTACAGAAGTACCTTCTTTTCCTTTAATCATAGTTATAGCTTCATCAGAATGTTTTGCTGTTACATTCTTCCCGTCTACTTTTATGATCTTATCTCCTGCTTTTATACCACTCTTCTCAGCTGGAGATCCTTCAATAGGAGATATAACTGTTATATATCCATCTTCTGATGATGGACTTATAAATACACCTATACCTACAAATGATCCACTAGTCTGTTCTTTTAATCTCTTGAATTCTTCTTTTGTATAATACTGAGAATAAGGATCTTCTAATCCTGAGAATAGACCTTTAATAGCCCCATTAACTAGATTTTCATCCTTTGGTTTTTTATAAAAATCTTCTTTTACGGCTCCCTCTAGACCTAACATTTTATTGTATTTTTTATAACCCTCATATGCTTCTTTAGATATAACCACTCTATCTCCTATTGCAATTCGAAGAGTAGATGTAAATAAAGCTGTAACTATTACGAGAATTACTCCGTATATTATAGCTTTTTTCTTTGAAATCATTACGCTGCATCTCCTTTACATAATCTACTATTTATTATATGACTAGCTCTTTTTTTTATTACTATTTATCATTTATGTTGCTTTACTCTAATTAAGTGTACTAAGATTTATATTAGATATACATATTATACCATACGAAAAGGGGTAGCTTTTATGAAAAAAGAATTTAGAAAAAAGGTCATATCTGATAGAAAAAATCAAAGCAATGAATTTATAACTAAAAATTCATCTATCATAACAGAAAAATTATTATCTTTAGACTTCATAAAAAATGCTAAGAACATTATGCTTTATTTAGATTTTAACAACGAAGTTCAAACAGATGAATTGATAAACAAGCTTATGTCTCTAAAAAAAAATATCTACGCTCCTATAACTTTAAAAGAAGATCGAAAATTAATTCCTTCTCAAATTATTGATTTACAAGATTCAATTAAAATCGGAGCATATGGAATAAGAGAACCTAAGGAAGACTGTTGTCCTAAAATTGCTGTACAGGACATCGATATTGTAGTAGTTCCTGCTGTTGCTTATGACAAAGACTGCTACAGATTAGGATATGGTGGTGGATTCTATGATAGATTTTTAAGTGAACTTAGAGATGACGCTATAACAGTAGGAATAGCATTTGACTTACAAATATTTGAATCTGTTCCTAAAGAAGATCACGATGCACAACTAAACTATATAATCACCCAAAGCCAAATTTTAACACCAAATAAATAGTAACTTAACACAAGTGTCTAATAAAATATATTAAGCAAAAGTATTCTAATATAAAAATTCATTTGCAGAATACTTTTGCTTAAATTGTTTATTTTACGTCTTTTTCATCATTATCTTTTTTCTTTTCTTCGTCTTTATCTATTTTTCTAAATTTCTCTAAAGTTTCATTAACTACTCTATCTATCTCATTTATTTTTTTACCTGTCATTATTTCTAAACCTTCTTCTATATTACTTATTGCATATATATTAAATTTACCTTCTTTTACAGCTTCTACAACTTCATCTTTAAGAAGAAGATTTTTCACATTTTGTATAGGCATCATAATTCCTTGATTTCCCGTAAATCCTTTAATCTTACATACATCAAAAAATCCTTCTATCTTTTGATTTATTCCTCCTATTGGCTGTATTTCTCCTTTTTGACTTACAGAACCAGTTACAGCTATAGATTGTTTTATCGGAATGTTAGATATACTAGATATAATTGCATATAATTCTGTACTAGATGCACTATCTCCATCTACTCCACTATAATTTTGTTCAAATGTTATAGATGTAGTCATAGATATTGGCTTCTCTTTACCATATCTAGCTCCAAGGTATCCACTTAAGATTAATACTCCTTTATCATGTATACTTCCACTTTGTTTAATTTCTCTTTCTATATTTATTACTCCACTTCTACCTTTATATGTAGAAGCAGTTATTTTTGATGGTTTACCAAAAGAGTATTCTCCACTTCCCATTACTGCCAGTCCATTTATTTGCCCTATTTTTTCGCCTTCTATATCTATCAACAAAGTTCCATCTTTAAACATTTCATTTAATTTTTCTTCATATTTGTTACTTCTGTATATTCTTTGATTTATTGCTTTTTGAACATCATCAGCTGTTATATATAAATTTTGTTCTTCACTAACTGCATCAGCTTCATATATTATATCTACAATCTTATTAAATCTAGCCGTTAATTTATCTTTACTATCACTTATTCTAGTACTATAATCTATTAATTTTTCTACAGCTAATTTATCAAAGTGCTTAAGTTTTTCTTCATTACATTTATTTGCTATTAACTGTACCGTTTTATATATATTTTCTTTATTTTTATCTATTTCAACATCAAAATCGGCCATTATCTTAAATAAATTTCTAAAGTCTTCTTCATATGCATACAACAGACTGTAATAGTAACTATCTCCCACTAATATAACTTTTACGTCTAAATCTATAGGCTCAGGTTTTATTGTTGATGCTACTAAGTAACCCAATTGCTTATTTAAAGATTCAATTGTTATCTTTTCAGTTTTTAAGCTTCTTTTAAGACAATCCCAAGAAAATACATTAGATAATAAATCTTTTACATTTATTATAAGGTAACCACCATTAGCCTTATGAAGTGACCCAGGCTTTATTTCCATAAAACTAGTAGTAAGGGCTCCTATCTCATTTTTATAATCTATAGAACCAGCTAAATTATAATACGTTGGGTTATTTTCTATTATTATTTTGCAATCTTCATACTCACTATTATCTATAAATAGATTGACTTTATATTTATTCATTAACTTTTCTTCATTTTTAGGAGACATCATTCCCAAAATAGCCATTGGGTTTGGTTGAGTCTCTTCATTTTCAGTTTTAAACTTAGATATATTATCGATTATATCTTCACATAGATCATTTATATATATCTGAGCTTTTTCGTATTTTGCATATTTGTTTAGCAAATACTGTTCATAAAAACCTACTAAGCCTTTACCTACATTCTTATCTAAATCATAACTTTTATTTTTATAATTATCTTCACATGCTTTTATTCTATTTATATATTCTTTACTTTCTTGATTTAGTTTAAGTCCATCTTCTCTTAATTTTCTAACCTCTACTGCTGTTAGTTTACCTAGTTCAGCTTCTTGCATTAAAGTCCCATCTTCTTTCATGGGAATACTCATGAGACCTCTTTCTGTAACCTCAAATTTAAACCCATGAGGCTTAGCAAATGTATTTAATTCTTCTATTATTTTTTGTATATTTTCTTCTAGCTCACTCATTAATATCCTACTGTGATATTCATATTCTTTTGAATTAAATATCTTAGGAATTTCATTTTTTAATTTTTCTATTATATCATCTATATCTTTTTTGAATAATTTTCCTTGACCTGCGTCAAAACATAAAGCTGTTGGCTCGTTAGTATTTTTAAAGTTATTTACATATAGCCAATCTTTTAAATTTTCCTTTGTATTAGAGTGTTTTTTTATTAGTTCATGAGTATAACTAGTTCTTCCTAATCCACTCACTCCTGCTACATATATGTTATATCCCTTTTTTTTCATTTTTACACCAAATTCTATTGCCTGTACTGCTCTATCTTGTCCTATTATATCTTGTCTAGGAACAATATCCTTAGTTGTTTTAAAATCAATATCGTCTAATGATTGTTTAGATTTTAATTCTTCAATCTTTACCTTATATTTATCTATGTTCAACATATATCCACCTCTCAACATCATTTTACTAATTATTTTTCCCTACTTATTGATAAATAATTAGTAAATATAAAATAAATTATAAAAAGATTATTCTAGGCGCATACCCAAAATAACCTTTTATATGTTTTATGTGGTTTATTTGAAAAATTTTATTGATCTTCATTTACAGCATTTAACTCTATTCTATCTGGTAATTCACTAAGATTCGTTTCTACAACTATGTATGGATATGATTTTTCTTTTTCTTTATACGATACCTTTACTTTCATTACTTTTTTTTCTTCATCTTTAACCATATCTATTTTATCCATTTGTATACCATGTTCATTATTACTTCCTCTTGTAACTACTACATATATCTTTTTATCTAGCTTTACTGCTAAAGCTCTTTCTTCATTTGTGTATTTCTCCATCATGTCCAATATTTTTTCTGGTATAGCTTCTCGTTGGATCATTGTGTAATCTACCGGTTTCGAATCTTCCATAAACATATTTGGTATAACCACAAAACCTCCTATTATAAGCACTAAAATTATAGCACCATATATTACACCTTTAATATTAAACTTTACATTCATCTTTATCACCCCCATATATTTTAAATATATGAAAGTTATACAAACCTTAGAAGAATAAATTTATATAAAAAAAGATATAGTCATTGTTTTTGACTATATCTTTTATAATTATTATTTTTTAGATATTGCTTCCTTAACAGCTACAACTATATCTTGTGCTGTTAATCCATGTTTCTTTAATAATTCACTAGGAGTTCCTGATTCACCAAATACATCTTTAACTCCTACTTTTTTAACAACTACTGGAGATTCTTCACTTACAACTTCACTTACTGCAGAACCTAATCCACCGATTATACTGTGTTCTTCAGCAGTTACTATTGCTCCTGTTTCCTTAGCAGCAGCTATTATTAATTCTTTATCTATAGGTTTTATAGTAGACATGTTTATAACTCTAACATTTATACCTTCTGATTTTAATGTTTGTGAAGCTATTATAGCTTCATTTACCATTATTCCACAAGCTATTATTGTAGCGTCATTTCCTGGTGCTACTACAACACCTTTTCCTATTTCAAATTTATAATTTTCATCAAATAATGTAGGAACAGCACTTCTTCCTAAACGTACATACATAGGTCCATTAAACTTAGCTGCTTCAAATATCATTTGCTCTGTTTCTATAGCATCTGCCGGTACTAAAACCGTCATATTAGGTATAACTCTCATTATAGCCATATCTTCTATACTTTCATGAGATGCTCCATCTTCTCCTACTGTAAGTCCAGCATGAGTAGCACATACCTTAACATTTAATTTAGGGTAACATACTGAGTTTCTTATTACTTCAAATGCTCTACCTGTTGCAAACATAGCAAAACTACTTGCAAAAGGAATCTTACCAGCAGTAGCAAGACCACAAGCTGCTCCGATTAAGTTTTGTTCAGCTATTCCCATATTAAAAAATCTATCTGGGAAAGCTTTGTAAAAATCATTTGTTTTAGTAGATTTTGATAAATCTGCGTCTAATACAACAACATTATCATTTACTTGTCCTAATTTAACTAATGCTTTTCCATAAGCTTCTCTAGTTGCTATATTACTCATTGTCTGCACCTCCTAATTCTGCTAAAGCTTTTTCTAAATCACTGTCGCTTGGAGCTGTTCCATGCCATCCAGCTTCATTTTCCATAAATGATACACCTTTACCTTTTACAGTTTTAGCAACTATCATAGTAGGTTTTCCTACTGTTTCTTTAGCCATATCTAACGCTGCAAATATTTGGTCAAAGTCATGCCCATCTATTTCTATTACATTCCATCCGAAAGCTTTAAACTTATCAACTATAGGACCTATGTTCATTACTTTTGATGTCTCTCCGTCTATTTGAAGTCCGTTATAATCTAAAAATGCAACCATATTATCAAGCTTATAGTGAGCAGCACTCATTGCAGCTTCCCATACTATACCTTCTTGAACTTCTCCATCTCCAAGTACAGTATATACTCTCCATGGTGCATTATCTAACTTAGACGCCATAGCCATTCCGCAAGCTACTGAAAAACCTTGTCCTAGTGACCCTGTTGACATTTCAACTCCTGGAGTTCCTTTCATGTCTGGGTGACCTTGTAACATTTTACCTATTTTTCTTAATCCTTTTAGCTCTTCTCTATCAAAGTATCCTTTGTAAGCTAAAGTTGCGTATAACACTGGTGCCGCATGTCCTTTTGATAAAACAAATCTATCTCTATCTTCCATTTTGCAATTATTAGGATCTACATTCATCTCATCAAAATAAAGAGCCGTTAATATCTCAACCGCTGATAATGATCCTCCTGGATGTCCAGACTTAGACCCATGTATCATAGAGACTATATCTTTTCTGATAATACGTGTAATCTCATTTAATCCTTTATGGTCTCTCATGTAATTACCTCCCTGTGTTTATAAAGTAAAATTTAATCTTATATAATAAGTTTTTTCAATCTCATATTATAAGTTTTTCAATCTCATATTATTATATCACTTTTACACAATTTTTTTACTCTATTTTTTTATAAAATGAATTATATGTGCCAATATACAAAAAAATATTCTATTAAATATCTATAAATAAATATTTTAGAGCTATTTTTTTACATATTATTACAAAAAAAAATTATTGATATTAAAATAATATCAATAATTCACTACAATACGAATAATCCCAAACTTATTTGAAGACTATTATCAACTTTTACCATCATATTTTTATCTAGACAACCTATTTTTTCTCTTAGTCTTTTTTTATCTATCGTCCTTATTTGTTCTAAGAGAATAACAGAATCTTTATTAAGCCCATATTCATTAGCACTAATTTCTATATGAGTAGGTAATTTAGCTTTGTTGATCTGAGATGTTATTGCCGCAACTATTACAGTTGGACTATATTTATTTCCTATGTCATTTTGTATTATCAAAACCGGCCTAATACCACCTTGTTCAGATCCAACAACTGGACTTAAATCAGCATAATAAAGATCTCCTCGCTTTATATCCAAGTTAATACTCACCTTGTGCGATTTTCCCTTCGATACTACTATCGGAAGGTTCATCATTTGTCATACCTAATTCAGCTAATGATAGGTTAATCTGGCCCATTTCTTTATAACCTTTTATCATAGATTCTTTAAAATCTATTTTTTTCTTTTGGGTTATATAGAATTGAAAAGCAGCTTTTGCAAAATCCTCTCTATTGCTGTTCTCCATCTGAACTATATAATCTACTTCAGATACGAGAGAGTCCGGTAAAGTAAATATAATTTTCTTCTTACTTTTACTGTGCATAAAATCGCCTCCCGGGGGGTATACTATCAATCTTATTTTATCAAATAACTCTCCACTTGTAAAATTGCATTTCTTTCCATATAAACTCGGTCAACTCTTCTTGACACCATACATAACACTTCATAATTTATAGTTCCTAGGTTATTTGACATATTCTCAACGGTTCTAACACCTTCTCCAAATATTATAACCGGATCTCCAATTTTTATATCTATGTCTTTATCAATTTTAACCATACATTGATCCATACATATCCTACCTACAACTTCAAACAATTCACCTTTTATCAACACCTTTGGATTTGATTGCATCCTTGTAAACCCATCAGCATATCCAATAGGTATTGTTGCTATTTTTTCTGTCCCTCTACATTTATATTTTAAACCATAGCTTATCCCTACTCCTGAATCTACTTCTTTTATATGGGATATAGTTGTTTTCAATGTCATAACAGGCTTTAGTGGAAGTTTTTCTTTCATTACATAATCAGATGGATAATGTCCGTATAATATTATTCCACACCTAACCATATCAAATACCAAATCTGGTAAATCCATAATTGCTGCACTATTTGATACATGTTTAGTAGGTATACTCACTCCAATTAATTCTAAGTTATCAGCCATAAATTTAAATTTTTGAACTTGAGTATTTGTAAACTCTTTGTTATCTTCATCTGCAGTAGCAAAATGAGTATACATACCATCTATATTTAGATATTTCAGTTCATAAATTTGTTTTATTTGTTTTATCGATTGCTCATCTGGTTGGAATCCTATTCTAGCCATTCCAGTATCTATTTTAATATGAACAAAAGCTTTCTTTTTTATACGTTTTGCAACTTCATCCACTTTTAAGGCCATTTCTAAAGAATAAATAGTAAAAATTATATTGTTTTTAATAGCAATCTCTAAAGATTGTTCTGGAATGTATCCTAAGCATAATATAGGAAGTGTTATATCATTTTCTCTAAGTTCTATACCTTCTTCTAACCTAGCAACTGCTAAGTAGTCAACCTTTTGTGTTTCTAGCAATTTTGCAACTTTTACTGAGCCATGACCATAAGCATTAGCTTTTAATACTGCACAAATTTTAGTATCTTCCTTTAATAAAGTTTTTATATTATTTAAATTAAATTTAATATTGTCTAGATTTATCTCTGCCCACGTAGGAGCTATTATTTTATTTATCATAGGTTCCGTCCCCCTTATTTTTTATACTCAAAGTCTTTGTATTTAACTACAAATCTAGTATTTTCTTTAATGTCTAGTATTTCCATTTTATCAGGGTTTTTAGTCTTAGTATCTATATACAATACTTGCTTATTAAAATATTCATTTTCTCCTGGTATGTATGTTTCTAAACTTAGCTTACCTTTAGATAATTGTATCTTCATTTCTTCATTTTGTAGATAATTTTTCATAAAATCCCCTATAAACATATACTGATCATTTCTACCTATATTAGGCAATTCTACAATATCATTTATATTAGGATTTTTAACCAGTATTTTATTATTTTTATATTCAATAGTTTTCCCTTTTAAATTTTTAGGAGAAACTATTTCTAACTTATAATTATCTGGCTTATTATATTTATGAATAAAAGTATAATTTTGTGAAGATTTATTACCAATTACTTCAACTTCAGCGCTACATCTATATGATTTCATAGTTGAAATTTTCTTTTGAAATTCTTTGTATACTTCTTCTTTTGTGGACTCTCTTCTTTGGCACCCTATTATAACTCCTAAAATACCAATAGTTATTAATATTAAAATTGCCCACTTTTTTTTCACAAGTATCCTCCTATTTAATTTTATTCATTGTACATAGCTTTTATTATGTCATACCTACATATTATGCCTTTGAGAATATTAGTATCATCAACAACAGGAACTCTATTTATTGATTTTTTTATCATAATATTGGCTATATCATCAAATGTATCATTTTCATGAACCTTAATTATATCTGTAGACATTAACTCTGAAACTTTGTATGCAGCTATCCTCTTCATGTCTACTTCCATTTGTTTAAAATCATCTAAAAATATTAAGCCTTCTAACAGATTTAGCACTTGTGGTGCTTCTACATATTTTTCTTTTTTCATTATATCTGTTTCAGAAATCACCCCAACTACTTTGTTATTCTCATCTACTACAGGCATTCCTCCTATTTTTTCTTTTATCAATAATTTTGCTACATTAACTATAGTATCATCTCTGTGTGCTATTACTACATGACTTGTCATTATATCTTTAGCTGTTTTATTTTTCATTTTATCACTCCTTAATTATAGTTACGGCATTAGCTACAGCATATTGCTTACAATGAGATATCGAAACTTTTATTTCTAAAACATTATAATCTATGCACATTTGCTCTAAATTATTATAAGTTTTAACTACTGGCTTACCTAATTCATTTCTTAATACTTCAATGTCTTTAAAATTAAAATTTCTGATTCCAGTTCCCATAGATTTGCTAATAGCTTCTTTAGCTGCAAAATTACCTGCTATACTCTCCGCTTTAAATCCATTAGATTGAAAATATTTTATTTCATCACTTGTAAATATTTTTTCTAAAAACCTAGAATTATCTTTTATAGCATTTTTTATTCTTTCAATTTCAATAATGTCAATTCCAATATCATGTATACCCATAATATCCTCCAAATTTTTCTTCTACTATTATTGTATTACTATTAAGTAATTATATACAATTTTCTTTCTATTAATATATATAGTAACCAAAATTAATATATAATTGTATTATATACCTACTTAATATATTTATGTAATGCTTCGCTTAGATTTTAAAGTATCAATTTTGTAAACCCTATTTTAATTCAATCTATTGATTTTTTTAAAATTATTATTTTATAATAAGCAAAAAAGACTAGGTAAATTACCTAGTCTTTATATATTAAATATTCTTTTATATCCAGTCAGCAGATTCAGTTACTATAACTGTTTTATCTTTATCTACGTTCATGAATCCTCCAGAGATTTTAGCATCTTTGTAGTTTCCATCTTTTTTTATACGTAAAGTTCCAGTTGCAAGTCCTGCTACTAAAGGTCTGTGGTTTTTAAGTATACCTCTATCACCTTCAGTAGTTCTAACTATAATCATCTCTGCACTTCCATTATAAAAAGTTTTATTAGGAGTAACAATTTCAACCGTAAATTCGCTTGCCATTATTATCTACTCCCCTTTGCCTTCTCAATTACATCTTCTATACTTCCTGCAAATAAGAACGCTGACTCAGGTAAGCTATCATGCTTTCCTTCTAATATTTCTTTGAAACTTCTTATAGTCTCTTTTAATGGTACATATTTACCAGGGAATCCTGTAAATTGCTCTCCAACGAAGAATGGTTGAGATAAGAATCTTTGTATTCTTCTTGCACGAGCAACTGTTAATTTATCTTCATCTGATAATTCATCCATACCAAGTATAGCTATTATATCTTGAAGTTCATTATATCTTTGTAATATAGATTGAACCCCTCTAGCTATTTGATAATGCTCTTTACCAACTATATTAGGGTCTAGAACTCTTGAACTAGATTCTAATGGATCAACCGCTGGGAATATTCCTAGAGATGCTATTTGTCTAGATAAAACAGTTTTTGCATCTAAGTGGTTGAATGTTGTAGCTGGTGCTGGATCTGTTAAGTCATCCGCAGGTACATATACAGCCTGAACAGATGTTATAGAACCATTCTTAGTAGATGTTATTCTCTCTTGTAATCTACCCATCTCTGTAGCTAATGTTGGTTGGTATCCAACTGCTGATGGTGTACGTCCAAGAAGTGCTGAAACCTCAGATCCAGCTTGAGTGAATCTGAATATGTTATCAACGAATAACAGTACATCTTGCTTTTCTTTATCTCTAAAGTATTCTGCCATTGTAAGTCCTGTTAACGCAACTCTCATTCTTGCTCCAGGTGGCTCATTCATTTGTCCGAAAACTAATGAAGTTTTCTTTATAACACCAGACTCAGTCATTTCCTCATAAAGGTCATTTCCTTCTCTAGTTCTCTCTCCAACACCTGCGAATACTGATAATCCACCATGTTGAGTAGCTATATTGTTTATAAGCTCTTGTATAAGAACTGTTTTTCCAACTCCTGCACCACCGAATAGACCTATCTTACCACCTTTTACATAAGGTGCTAATAAGTCAACTACTTTTATACCAGTTTCTAGTATTTCAGCAGTCGGCTGTAATTCTTCAAATTCTGGTGCATCTCTATGTATAGGTAATTGAGGAGCATCACTTGGTGCTGCCTTACCATCAACTGGTTGACCTAATACATTGAATATTCTTCCTAAAGTTGCATCTCCTACTGGAACACTTATTGGTGCTCCTGTATCTACAACTTCCATACCTCTAACAAGTCCATCCGTTGAACTCATTGATATACATCTAACAGTATCGTCCCCAACGTGTTGTGAAACTTCCACTACTATTTCTTTATCTCCATGCTTTATCACTAATGCATTTAATAGATTAGGTAAGCTTTTTTCACTACTAAACTTAACGTCTAATACGGGCCCTATGACCTGAACTATTTTACCTATATTTGCCATGTCCTAGCCTCCTTAATTATTGAGCTGAAGAAGCTCCTGCAACTATCTCAGATATTTCTTGAGTAACTGCTGCCTGTCTCGCTCTATTGTAAACTAATTCTAATTTTGATATCATGTCATTTGCATTGTCTGTAGCCGATTCCATTGCAGTTCTTCTTGCAGCTTGTTCAGATGCATAAGATTCCGCTATAGCTCCATACACACTTCCTGAAACATACTTAGGTAATACATATCCAAGTACTGCATCAGCTGAAGGTAAGTATTCTACTGCAGATTTGCCTTTTATGACTTCTTCAGTTTTATCTATTGTAAGTGGTAACAGTCTTACTACTTTAGGTTCTTGAGTTAATGCAGATACGAATTCCGTATAAACAAGATTTACCTCATCAACTTCTCCATTTTTATAAGCATCCATAGCTATTTGAGCTACTCTACTTGCATCTTCATAAACAGCATCTTCTACAGATTCTATAGAATCTATTATTTCATAACCTCTTTTAGATAAAGATTCTTTAGCCTTTTTTCCTACAGAAATTACTTTTGCTGTTTGAGCTTGATTATGGTTAAGTACAGCTTTTAAAATGTTAGAGTTGTAACCTCCAGCAAGTCCTCTGTCTCCTGCTACTACTATATAACATACGTTATTAACTTCTTTTTCTGTAAGAAATATATTCTTACTTCCACCCGTATTCTTAGCAATATCTTGAACAGTGTTGTATAAAGTATTAAAATAAGGTCTTGCACTTTCAGCTTTTTCTTTAGCTTTTCTAAACTTAGAAGAAGAGACAAGTTCCATGGCCTTAGTTATTTGCTTAGTACTCTCAACACTCTTAATACGAGTTTTAATTTCCTTCATTCCAGCTCCTGCCAATTGGGTTACCTCCTTTTTTAAAAAGGATTACGCTTCTATAACAAATTTTTTCTTAAATTCGTTTATTGCGTTAGTTAATTCTTGAGCGAAGTCTCCGTTTTCAAGAATTTTCTTTCCTATTTGTGGATAATTTGCATCTACATATTCGTATAATTCTTTTTCAAATCTAGCTATATTGTTAACAGGTATATCTGCTAATAAATCATTTGTAACAGCGTGTATCATCATAACTTGGTTTGCAACAGCTAATGGTTGATGCTCACCTTGTTTTAATACTTCAACTATTCTCTCACCTTGTGCAAGTCTGTTTTTAGTATCTTCATCTAAATCAGACCCAAACTGTGCAAATGCTGCAAGTTCTTTATATTGAGAGTAAAGAAGCTTTAATGGTCCAGCAACTTTTTTCATTGATTTTATTTGTGCAGAACCTCCAACTCTTGATACTGATATACCAGGGTCTACTGCTGGTCTTATACCTGCATAGAATAATTCTGGTGTTAAGTATATTTGTCCATCTGTTATAGATATAACATTAGTTGGTATATAAGCAGAAACGTCTCCACCTTGAGTTTCGATTATAGGTAGTGCAGTTATAGAACCTCCACCTAAATCATCAGATAATTTAGCTGCTCTTTCTAATAATCTTGAGTGTAAGTAGAATACATCTCCAGGATACGCTTCACGACCTGGTGGTCTCTTAAGTAATAATGACATCTCTCTGTATGCAACAGCATGCTTAGTTAAGTCATCATATACTATTAAAACATGTTTTCCTTCAAACATGAATTCTTCACCCATTGCAACTCCTGCATATGGTGCTAAGAATTGAAGTGGTGCTGCTTCAGATGCAGTAGCAGATACTACTATTGTATAATCCATAGCTCCATTTTTTTCTAAAGTGTTAACTAATTGAGCTACTGTAGAACGTTTTTGTCCTATAGCAACATATATACATACAACATCTTTACCTTTTTGGTTAAGTATTGTATCTATACATATAGATGTTTTACCTGTTTGTCTATCTCCGATTACAAGTTCCCTTTGCCCTTTTCCTATTGGAATCATGGCATCGATAGCTTTTATACCTGTTTCAAGTGGTTGATGAACAGATTTTCTAGCTATTATTCCTGTAGCTTCAGACTCAACTGGTCTAAACTTATCTGAATTTATAGGTCCTTTTCCATCTATTGGTTGACCTAATGCATTTACTACTCTTCCTACTAAAGCTTCACCAACAGGAACTGAAACTACGTTACCAGTTCTTTTAACGATGTCGCCTTCTTTTATATGTTGGTCATTACCAAGCATAACTACTCCAACCATGTCTTCTTCAAGGTTAAGAGCCATTCCGTAAACTTCTCCTGGGAATTCTAAAAGTTCTCCAGCCATAGCATTCTCTAATCCATAAACACTAGATATACCATCTCCAACTTTTAAAACACTACCTGTATCAGTTAACTCAACTTTATTCTCATAATTTTTTATTTGCTCTTTAATTATAGAACTTATTTCTTCAGGTCTTAAGTTCATGGGTTCACCGCCATTCTAAGATATTACTTGAGATAATTGGTCTTTCATCTTCGTTAAACGAGTCTTGACAGTACCGTCGATCTCTTCGTTTCCAAGTCTAACTAAAACTCCGCCTAATATAGACTTATCAATTTTATTTTCTAAAGTAACATTTTTATTGTATTTGCTTGAAAGTTTAGCCTCAAGCTGCTTTAATTCTTCTTGGGTCATAGGGACTGCTGTTATTGCACTTCCTTCTATGATATTGTTTTTTTCGTTTAATAAAGCTTTGCAAGATTTTTGAACAGCTTCTAAAGCTGATACTCTGTCTTTGTCTATTATTATTTTTAAGAAATTGTTTAAGTTATCGCTTATTTGATTGCCAAAAACTTTTTCTACTAAATCCTTTTTATCTCCCTTTGTAACAAGAGGAGATTTTAAGACATTATAAAAATCTTGATTAGATTTTAATATGTCTATTACTGCATTTAGTTCTTCATATAGGTTAGTAGTTGAATTATCTTCTTCCCCTACTTGAAATAGAGCTTCGGCATATCTTTCTGCTATTAGATTTATCATTTAGCCTCGCCTACCTCTTTTATAAAGTTATTTATTAACTCTTCATGCTTAGACTTGTCTAAGTCTTTTTCAATAACCTTAGATGCAGCTAATAATGCTATGTCTGATATATCATCTTTAATCTCATTCATAACTTTTGCTCTTTCTTGTTCTACATCTTTGCTAGCTTTTTCTCTTAAGCTTTGAGCTTCTTGCTTAGCAGCAGAAACTATTTCTGCTTCTTTTTGCTCTGCTCTTAAAGTCGCTTGCTTAACTATTTCTTGACCTTCAGTTCTAGCAGAACCTATTTTTTCTTCGTATTCCTTCTTTAAAGATATACCTTCAGTTTTAGCAGTTTCTCCTTGTGCTAAATTTGCTTTTATATCTTTTTCTCTAGCTTCTATTATCCCTAATACAGGTTTAAATAAAAGTTTCTTTAAGATCATAAATACTAAGAATGTATTTACAAGTTGGAATGCTAGTTCATATGTTATGCCTATAAGTGGCTTAATATCCATTTTTTGTCCTCCTTTCTACCAATCACAATTTATAAGTAGGAGATGGCCAAACCATCTCCTATTTAATAAATTTTTCTATTATTTTAACTATCCTAATAATTTAACTAATGGGTTAGCAAATAGAAGTATGATTGCTATAACAAGTCCATATATTGCAGAAGATTCTGCAACTGCTGCTCCAAGTAACATTGTTTGAGTTATATCTCCTTTAGCTTCTGGTTGGTTACCAACTGCTTCTGCTGCCTTTCCTGCTGCGAATCCTTGTCCGATTCCTGCTCCGATTCCTGTTGCAACTGCAATTCCTGCTCCTATAGCTGATCCTGCTAATAATATAGCTGTTTCCATGATTGTTTCCTCCTTAAAATTTTTTAATTATTTTTTTAATCTAAATTATAATTTTTACTCTGTTTCTGCTGCAATTCCAACGAAAACCATCGTTAACATTATAAATATAAACGATTGTAATAGTCCAGCAAATATATCAAAGTAAAAATGTAGTGGTACTGGTATTATTAATTGCCCTACTGGTATTGATACTCCCGGTATTAATGAAGATACATAACCTAGGAAATCATATAGTAGTTTCATTATAACAGATCCACCTAATATGTTTCCGAATGGACGGAAACTTAATGAGATAGGCTTAGCTAATTCTCCAATTAAGTTAAGTGGTAGCATTAATGGCGATGGTTCTATAAGATCTTTAAAGAAACCAAATCCATGGAATTTAACACCTGCATAGTAAATCATAAAGAATGTTATCAGTGCCCATGCTAATGTTGTATCTAAGTCTGTAGTAGGAGATCTAAATCCTAATAGTCCTATTAGGTTAGAACATGCAAAGAATAAAAATAAACTTCCTATATATGGAATCATATTTGGCATTCTTTTAATTGTCTTCTCTCCCATTATCTCAGTTACAAAATTAGCAAGACCACCTATAACAAATTCTAAGAATACTTGTACTTTGCTTGTTGGTACTTTCTTTAAATTTCTAGTTAGTAAGAAAGATACTAAAGCTAAAGCAGCTATTATAATCCAGCTTGTTACTACCGTCTCACTTATCTTGAAGTTATTAAAAAATATAATCCATTTTGCTTGGCTCATACTTACGCCTCCTTTCTTTTTAGTTTGTCTATTACTATCTTTTTTGCTAATATAACAAACTTAGGACCTAACAACCCTATTGCAACCCCCAGTATTTCTAAATAAGGGGCTTTCACAGAGACTAGTAAAACTACTCCTGTTATAGTCATTCTCAATATATACTGACTTGAATAATATATTTGAGCCCTTGATACAGGCATAGTTACCGATTTTTTTACTGCTATAGCTAATAATCTAAAATTAAGTATAGCAATTGTTGAACCAAATATTAGTCCTAAAAACATACCTTTACTAAAAATCGACGTTATAAATAATAATATAATTACTATTAAATCAAAAACCAAAACGCCCTTTGTTACGTAGTTTATTTCATCTTGTAGATTTGTATTCATGATATCACTTCCTTTTTGTATATACGATTAACGTTTTATAAACTGACATAAATGCTCCCCCAATACCTAGCAATAAAAATATTATTGTTAATATTGGATCAGTCCCAAACTTAGAATCTAAAAATTTACCTATAAACGTACATCCTAATATAGATATTAATATCATTAATCCTATCTGGCTTACCAAAGAAAGCATACTAGCTATCTCCATATACATCTTTCTTTTGCTCATATATAGTTTCCTCACTAACATGAAATAATTAAATTTCTAACTACTTTTAATTACATATTTACTGCCTATGTATTTTGTTAATTTCTTAATAAAATATATCTTACCACTTTTTATCTAATTTTTAAACAAATTTCAAATATTTTTTTAATAATGTTTATTTTTTTTCACAGAAAACATTTCCTAGCAAAATATTTAATCCTTTTTTGTTCTAAATTGTATTAAATGTTATATTCAAAATTCACATTTTATTTTGACTTCATATTATATAACATAATTTAGGCTAAATATTTTATATAATAATTAGCAATAATATTTTACCCTCATATACAGGTTTTTATAACGTAAAAGGGAATCTATATCTTTATAGATTCCCAATAATATATTCAATTAACTATTTAGTACCGTATAATCTGTCTCCTGCATCACCTAATCCTGGAACTATATATCCATGATCATTTAACTTTTCATCAACAGATGCAACGTATATATCTACGTCTGGGTGATATTTTTGAACTTCTGCTATACCTTCTGGAGCCGCAACTAAATTAACTAACTTTATAGAGTTAGCTCCTCTAGTTTTAAGCACGTCTATAGCAGCTATAGCTGATCCTCCTGTAGCAAGCATTGGATCCACTACTATCATTTCTCTTTCTTCTATATCTTGAGGAAGCTTACAGTAGTATTCTACTGGTTGTAAAGTTTCAGGATCTCTATATAATCCTACATGTCCAACTTTAGCTGCTGGAATTAAACTTACTAATCCATCTACCATTCCAAGTCCAGCTCTTAATATAGGAACTATTCCTAATTTTTTACCAGCTATAACCTTAGATGTTGCCTTAACTACTGGTGTTTCTATTTCGATGTCTTCTAATTGTACATCTCTTGTTATTTCATATCCCATTAACATAGTTATTTCTGTTAAAAGTTCTCTGAAATCCTTAGAACCAGTGTTTTTGTCCCTCATTAATGTTAACTTATGTTGTATTAATGGATGATCTGTTATTATTACTTTACTCATTTTTATTTTCCTCCTACTTACTGTGCTTCTTTTCTATTTCTTTTATCATATCAACTCTTTTAGAGTGTCTATCGCCTTCAAATTCTGTGTTAATCCAAGATTCAACTATTTCTAAAGCTAATCCTCTTCCTAAAACTCTTTCTCCTAATGAAAGCATATTTGCATCATTGTGAGCTTTAGACATCTTAGCTGAAAATACATCAGATACTACTGCACATCTTATTCCTGGAACCTTGTTAGCAGCTAAAGATATTCCTATCCCTGTTCCACAGCAAAGTATACCATAGTCTACTTCTTTATTTACTACTGCGTCTGCAACTTTTTCTCCATATATAGGATAATCAACTGATTCTAGCGAATTATTAGGTCCAAAGTCAACATATTCGATTCCTTTTTCACTTAAATAATTTGCAATTTCTTTCTTTAGATTATACCCTCCATGGTCACTTCCTAGTCCTATTTTCATGTATGTAGCCCTCCATTTTATATTATAATATATTTAGGCATATATTTACCAGTAAATATTATGCTTTTATTACTTTATATCCAGCAGATTTAAGAAGTCTATTCATTATAGCTTGACCCAATCCAGTAGACTCAAATTCTTCAGAATATACTACATCTATATTCTGTTTATCCATTTGTATTAAAGTATCAAATAATTTACTTGCTACTTCTTCTAAAGTATTTCCTAAAGATAAAACTTCACAGTTATATTTATGTTTATTTTTATCTAAACACATTACTCCTGTAGTTAATCCATTTTTAGTATTTGCTTCAATCAAGTTATTAATTTTTATTATAACATTTTCTTGCCTTCCTGACACTATATAAACATCTGCATCAGGAGAATAATGAGTGTATTTCATACCAGGAGCTTTTGCTTTTTTGTTATCTTCTTTTTTAGCTAGAGATGGATCTATATCCACTTTGCCAATTACACATTCTAAATTTTCTTTTGTTATACTCCCTGGCCTTAATATCATAGGAATATCTCCTGTAAGATCTATAACCGTTGACTCTATTCCAAAATTACTATCTCCACCCAATACAATACCACTTACTCTACCATCCATTTGTTCTTGAACATGATTAGCCTTAGTAGGAGATGGTCGTCCTGATATATTAGCTGAAGGAGCTGCTATTGGAACGCCTGATTGTTTTATTATTTGTCTTGCTATTTTATGTGAAGGCATTCTTATAGCAACTGTATCTAATCCACCACTAGTTGTTTTAGGTACTATTTCTTTTTTGTTTAAAATTATAGTTATAGGACCTGGCCAAAACTTTTCCATTATAATTTCTGCTTTTTCATTTATGTCCTTAGCTAAATCATATACTTCTTCTTTATTATAAATATGTACTATAAGCGGATTATCACTAGGTCTTCCTTTAGCTTCATATATTTTTTTAACTGCATTTTCATCTAGTGCATTTGCACCTAAACCATAAACTGTTTCTGTAGGAAATATAACAGTTTTTCCTTCACTTAATAGTTTAGAATGTTTTTTTAACTCTTTTAGATCTATGTTATTCACATCAATATTACTTATAATAGTTTTCATCTTATGTTTACCTACTTTCATTCTTAGTTTAGATGCAATTTACAATAATCGTTCCAACTAAAAAACCAATTATGCAATATAGGCTTCTTGATTTTGGAAATATTTCCTCTAAAACAACATACATCATTGTACCTGCTGCCATAGCTAAAAATACTCCTATTAACGAACTAAAAGTTCCTCCAAAATAAGCACCTAAAAAGCTACCTATTCCCATAGGCACACCTGCTATTATTGTAAATAAAATCACTTTTGAAATTTTCATTTTGGTTCCTACTAAACTTAATGCCATAGCTAGTCCTTCTGGTATATTGTGTATACCAATGACTATTGCAAGTGTCATTCCTAAAGACTCTGTAGACATAAAAGAAGAACCTATAGCCAATCCTTCTGGTAAATTATGAAGTAGTATACTTATAAATATAAGATAACCAGACTTCATTTCTCTTGATACATCTAATTTAGTTTTTATGTACATAGTTAATAATACACCTAAAAAAGTGAATATTACCGTGTAAAATACTCCCATTTGTACCATAGATTCTTTCATTAAATCAAAAACAACTACAGCTAGCATTATCCCACCAGATAGTCCCATAAAAAAGTGTAGATATTTGTCCACATTTTTTCTAAAAACTGCTGATATAACGCCTCCAACACCTGTTCCTATGACACCTGCTAAAAGACCAATTAATGTTATTCTAAGTATCATAACTTCCCCCTTTAATCATCTATATTCAATTATATACATGATTAATTTATAACATTCCCTAAAGTTTATATAATGAAGTATTTTATAGGAAAATTTCTAAACTCTACAGAAAAATCCCTAATTAATAGGGATTTATATTGCTGACATCTTTTCAGTTTGATCAACAGTGATTAAAGCATCTAACATTTCGTCAAGATCTCCATCTAAGTATGAATCTAACTTATATAATGTTAAGTTTATTCTATGATCACTTACTCTTCCTTGAGGGAAGTTGTAAGTTCTTATTCTCTCAGATCTATCACCTGTACCAACTTGACTCTTTCTGTCAGCTGCTATATCTTTATTTTGATCTGCTAATGCTTTATCTTGAAGTCTAGCTTTTAATACTTTTAAAGCTTGCTCTTTATTTTTTAATTGAGACTTTCCATCTTGACAAGATACTACTTCACCTGTAGGTATATGAGTTATTCTAACTGCAGAGTCAGTAGTATTAACACTTTGACCACCATTTCCTGAAGAACGGAAAACATCTATTCTTAAATCATTTGCATTTATTTCGACTTCTACATCTTGCACTTCTGGTAAAACAGCAACTGTTGCAGTTGATGTATGGATTCTTCCACCTGATTCAGTAGCAGGTATTCTTTGAACTCTATGAACTCCTGACTCATACTTAAGTCTTGAGTATGCACCTTTACCTTTTATTAGGAAAGATACCTCTTTATATCCACCAACTCCAGTATCACTAGCAGTTAATAATTCCATTTTCCATCTTCTTCTCTCAGCATATCTAGAATACATTCTAAATAAACTTCCTGCGAATAAAGCTGCTTCATCTCCACCAGCTCCACCTCTTATCTCAACTATAACGTTCTTGTCATCATTAGGATCCTTAGGTAATAATAATATTTTAAGTTCTGCTTCTAATGGTTCTACTTTTTCTTCCATTTCAGATAGTTCCATTTTAGCTAACTCTCTTAATTCTTCGTCAGATTCTTCTTGTAGTATTTCCTTTGAATCTTTTATATTATTTAATACATCTGTATACTCTCTGTACTTCATTACTATAGGCTCTAAATCAGATTGTTCTTTCATGTATTTTTGCCAAACTTTTTGATCATTTATTATTTCTGGGTTACTTATTTTTTCATTTAAATCTCTATATTTATCCTCTAATACTTCTAATTTTTTTAGCATACTTTTTCACCTCATCTATTGTATCATATCAATTTTTCATTATATCATAGTTTAAACCCTATAACAACTCTATCAATGCCTTGAATATCCTTCTTAGTGTATATTTTTGTATACCCATTATTCTTCATAATATCTGAAACATCTTTAGCTTGATCATGACCAACTTCATACGCTAATATACCATCTTCTTTTAGATAAGATTTTGATTGATCTGTTATATCTCTATAAAAATCCAATCCATCAATTCCACCTTCTAGTGCATTGTATGGTTCATAATCTTTTACTTGTGTATGTAGTGTATCCATATCTTTTTTAGGTATATATGGTGGGTTAGAAACTATTACATCAAATTTAATATTTTTATCTTTAATTGAACTAAATAAATCTGATTTAATAAACTCTATTTTATTATCAACGTCATTATTCATTGCATTTTTTTTACCAACTTCTAATGGTATATCAGATATATCCAAAGATTTAATAGTAGATTTTTCTATATATTTTGCTAAGCTCACAGTTATTGCTCCTGATCCTGTTCCTATATCTAGTATTTCTACTTCATCTTTATTTTTACAAAGTTCTATTATTTCTTCTACTAAAACTTCGGTATCTGGTCTTGGAATAAGGACTCCTTCCTTTACAAAAAAGTCTAATCCCATAAATTCTCTATTTCCAACTATATAAGCAACTGGCATCCCATTGATTCTATCTTTTATCATAGATAAAAATAAATTGTATTCATCATCACTCAATTCTTTATTTAAATTAATATGAATATAAATCCTATCTACATCACCAAGAGACTTTTGAAGAATAAGTTCTACATCTAGTCTTGGAGTATCACTTATTTCTTTAAGTTCTTCTGAGTATTTTATAATTATATCTTTTATCGTCATATTATCTCCTCTATTGTTAATCTACTACTGCTTTTAATGCCGCTATTGCTACTTCTAATTGTTTATCATCTGGTTCTTTTGTTGTGAATTTTTGTAACATCA
The DNA here is from genome assembly GCA_947072565.1 of uncultured Peptostreptococcaceae bacterium. GTDB lineage: Bacteria > Bacillota > Clostridia > Peptostreptococcales > Peptostreptococcaceae > Romboutsia_D. Next base: position 23,994 of record CAMTIM010000025.1, read on the forward strand.
TACCTGGATATGCTACAATTTTAGTTATTTTATTGTTATATTTCCCAAGAAATCTTATTATTTCGTAAGATATTCCCGCAACTATAGGTATACATACTATTCTCATTACTATCCTTATAATAGGATTTGGCCAACCAAAGAAAGAAAATAATATTATAGATGTAAACATAACTATAAACAAGAAATTAGTTCCACATCTTGGGTGAAGTCTAGTAAACTTTCTTGCATGTTCTACTGTAAGCTCTTCTCCACTTTCATAGCAATGTATACTTTTGTGTTCCGCACCATGGTATTGGAATACTCTTTCTATATCTTTACTCTTTGATATCAATACTATATACAAAAATAGAATACAAATTCTAATTACACCTTCTATTAGATTTAGTAACACGTCGCTATTCACTAATTTCGAAAATATACCTCCTACGGTTGTTGGAAATATTATAAATAATCCAGCTGATAATACAAATGCTATTAACATCGATATAGCTATCATTGCATCATTTGCTTTATCCTTAAATATTTTTTTTATAAATTTATCAAAAGCATCTTCTTCGTTTTCATCTTCATCTAAAAAAAACTCCGATGAGAAATTCAAACTCTTAATTCCTTCTATCATTGTTTCAATTAATACAAACGACCCTCTTAGAAAAGGAATTTTATCTATATTCTTCTCATTTATCCAACTTTTTATTTTATTTTTTTTTACAACTATTTCTCCATCACTTTTTCTTACAGCAATTGCTCTTTTATTTTTAGATTGCATCATAACACCTTCAATTACAGCTTGACCACCTACAGATTGTTTCTTCATGCACTCACCTCTTTAAATTCAAACTTTTACTATCTATATTTTATTATAATACAAAAACACCCCTTAAAGTAAAACTTTAAAGGGTAGGTTGATTATATTCAAATTATTTTTTATCTTTATATACAACGTGACATTTTCTGCATCTAGCTTCATAGCTTTCTACTGCCCCTACTTGTATTATAGGATCATCATATCTTGCTGGCTCTCCATTAATTAATCTTTGTGATCTATTTGCTGGTTGACCACATACAGAACATATAGCTTGTATTTTATCAACAAATTCCGCAACAGCTAAAAGATTTGGTGTTGGACCAAAAGGCTCTCCTTTAAAATCCATATCTAACCCTGCAGCTATTACTCTTATTCCTTTGTCAGCTAAATCCATAGCTATTTCCACGATTTCTTCATCAAAGAATTGAACTTCATCTATACCTACAACTTGCGTCTTACTATCTATAAAATTATATATCTCTTTTGCACTATTAATAGGTATGGCATTAACGCTGTCTCCACTATGAGAAACAACATCTTCTACACTATATCTATTATCTATTTTAGGCTTAAATACAACAATATTTTGCTTTGCTATTCTAGCTCTTTTTATTCTTCTTATTAGTTCCTCACTCTTACCACTATACATCGGTCCTATTACAACTTCTATGTATCCGTGATTGACCGGTCTATACATGATTATTACCCCCTACTACTTAAAAATTTCTACATTTATGTCAATTTAATTAATTTCATCATGATTTATTTCATTAAAATAGGAGTTGGCTGCCCAACTCCACATTTTATAAAGATTAGTCTATTTTGAATCTCTTCTTGAACTTGTCTATTCTTCCACCAGCTTCTATATTCTTTTGCTTTCCAGTATAGAAAGGATGGCATTCAGAACATATTTCTATTTTTATCTCGTCCTTAACAGAACCAGCTTGGAATGTGTTTCCACAAGCACAACGTACTTCTACAGCTTCGTATTTTGGTTGTATATCCTTTTGCATTCTATTCACCTCTTCTCTTTATTTTATAAATTAATTATATTAATTTTTCATTTTGCATTATCAACTACACCATTATAACATAAGTTTTTTATCGGTACAAGCAGTTTTTCTATTACTTTAAAGTGCTTTTATTGATTTTATGAATTCATCATTATTTCTAGTTCTCTTAAGTAATTCGATTACTTTATCTGTAACTTCTAGTACTGAATTATTACTCATTTCTCTTCTTAATCTCCAAAGAGCAGTCTTTTCTTCATCAGTAAGTAATAAGTCTTCTCTTCTAGTTCCAGACTTGTATATGTCTACTGCAGGGAATATTCTTTTTTCTGCTAATTTTCTATCTAAGTTTAATTCCATGTTACCTGTACCTTTAAATTCTTCAAAAATTACATCATCCATTCTAGAACCAGTTTCTACTAATCCAGTAGCTAGTATCGTAAGTGAACCGCCACCTCTTATGTTTCTTGCTGCTCCAAAGAATTTCTTAGGGCCATGAAGTGCTCCTGGATCAAGACCTCCTGATAAAGTTCTACCAGTTGGAGATATAGTTAAATTGTAAGCTCTTGCAAGCCTTGTTATACTATCTAGTAATATAACAACATCTTTACCATGTTCAACTAATCTTTGAGCTCTGTTTAAAACCATTTCTGCTACTTTAACATGGTGACTTGATACTTGGTCAAATGTTGAATATATAACATCTCCATTTATTGATTCTCTCATATCTGTAACTTCTTCTGGTCTTTCGTCTATAAGAAGTACTATTAACTCAACATCAGGATGATTTTTAGCTATACTGTTTGCAACATTTTTAAGAAGACTTGTTTTACCTGCCTTAGGAGGCGCAACTATTAATCCCCTTTGACCTTTACCTATAGGAGATACTAAATCTATAAGTCTTGTAGCTATATCATTTTGACTTCTTTCTAATGTCAATCTTTCTTCCGGATAAATTGGTGTTAATAATTCAAATGCTTTCCTTTGTATTGCAGTTTCTGGATTTTCATCATTTACCTTTTGAACATATAAAAGAGCTCTAAACTTCTCCCCTGTTTTAGGATGTCTAGTTATACCTTTTATTTTATCACCTGTCTTCATATTAAATCTTCTTATTTGAGACGGAGATACATATACATCATTTTCTGTTGATAAATAATTTGAACCTCTTAAGAAACCAAATCCATCAGGTAAAATTTCAAGAACCCCCATTACCTCATCTTCTTTAGATGTATTAAACTCATCTACTATCTTAGATTCATCTACAGGTTTTGGAGCATAATACGGTTTATTGTTTCTTCCATTAGAAGTATTATTAAAAGTTCTGTTTTCGCCAGTTTTAACGTATTTGTTTTCAGTAGTTCTTGAATTATTTTGATTTTCATTTTCTTTTTTTTCATAAGGTTTTACATAAGTCTTATTCTCTGGTTTTTTATCTAATTGTTTATATTGTGCAACTTTATTCTGTGAAATAATAACATTTTGTTCTTTAACTTCTTCTCTTTTGCTAGTTTTCTCTTTTTCTATGTGATTATTCTTAGAATTTTCATTAATAATTTCAATTAGTTCACTTTTTTTATATTTAGTTATAGATTTTATACCTAACTCTTTAGCTATCTCTTTTAATTGTGGCAATGTTTTGCTACTTAATTCATTCAATGTTTTCTCATTTAAATTCAAAAAAAATCCTCCTCATCTATATATTATTTATATAAATTTCATTTATTATTTTAGGGAATTAAAGGTGTGAAAAAGAAAAGTTTTACTTTGCAATTAATTCTAATAATATCATTTCTACTGCACTACGGTCAACAAATAAAAAAAGTAAACTATATATAAATAGAACATTAACTTTTATATAATATATATTATACATTTTTCACTTATTTTAAACTTAATTCTCTATTTTTTGTATAAAATTATAATTAAATCTATATGCAAAAAAACTATAAATCTAATCTTAAAGATCAGATTTATAGTTTTTTAATTTAAATTTATTCCATATTATATTTTTTCATTAATTCTACTAATATATCACTTTTATCTAAATTGTGTATAGCATCAACAAATCTTATTGTTCCTGTTTTTGCTCTCATTACTACTGATTGAGTTTTAGCTCTATCATTTCCTACTGGTATTACTCCTTTTAATAAATCACCTTCTGTTATACCTGTTGCAGCAAAGAATAATTCATCCCCTTTTGCTAAGTCATCTATGCTTAAAACTTTTTTTATATCTTCATCTGAGAATCCCATCTCATGACATCTTATTCTTTCTTGTTCACTTAATGGATATATTTGTGCTTGCATATCTCCGCCCATGCACTTTATTGCCGCTGCAGTTATTACACCTTCAGGGCCTCCACCTATTCCCATAAGCATATCTATTCCTGTTTCTTCAAAACAAGTTGCTATACCTGTTGCTACATCACCATCACCAAACATTTTTATTCTAGCCCCTAATTTTCTAGCAGCTTCAACTATATCATCGTGTCTTTCTCTGTCTTGAACTGTTATAGTCATTTGAGTAGTTTTCTTTCCTAACGCCTTTGCTACATTTACTATATTTTCTTCATGAGTTTTATTTAAATCTATACTTCCCTTAGCTTTAGGTCCTACTACTATCTTTTTCATGTATGTATCTGGTGCATTTAACAAACTACCTTTTGATCCCATTGCTATTACCGATATCGCATTAGGAAGTCCCTTTGCTATTAATGTAGTTCCATCTAATGGATCTACTGCTATATCAACTTCCATACTTCCTTTTGTATTCATACCTACTTTTTCACCGATATATAACATAGGAGCTTCGTCTAATTCTCCCTCTCCTATAACTACTTCCCCACTTATCTTAATTGATTCAAAAGCTCTTCTCATAGCCTCAACTGCTGCTCCATCAGCACCATTTTTATCGCCTTTTCCCATAAATTGTGATGATACTAATGCCGCTGCTTCCGTTACCCTAACAAGTTCTAATGCCAAATTTCTATCCATAATATATCCATCTCCTTAGTTAGTCTTATTAATGAAAATTATATATTATATTTGTTAATTAGTAAACATATATATGTATATTTATTAATTAGTGTATTACATTAGTTTATTTTAACCATATAGTATGATTATATATTTTATTAAGCATAAAAAAACTAGTCTTTATTAAAAGACTAGCTTTAATTTACAATATAGCTGCTAACATACCAAACAATGTTGTCATACTTGTAATTACAAGAACTACTACTATTGATATAGCTATAATTTTGTTTTTCTTCTTTTGTTTTACATTTGACATTTATATCACCTCAAAAAATTTTCTTTTATTTATCATCGTATTTATTACAAACTTGCTTCAAATAGCCTATAAATTGATCTTTAAGCTCAGGTTTTTTAAGAGCAAAATCTATAGTAGCTTCTAAAAACCCTAACTTATCTCCAACATCATATCTTCTTCCTTCAAAGTTATATGCATACATTGCTTCTTTTTTAGATAGGACCTTTAGTGCATCTGTAAGTTGAACTTCTCCACCTTTACCTGCTGGTAAGTCTTCTAATATTTCAAATATCTCAGGTGTTATTATATATCTTCCAAGTATAGCTATATTTGATGGAGATTTTCCTGGTTCTGGTTTTTCAACCAAATCTTTTACCTTATATACTCTATCCTCTATATGCTTAGCAGATATTATACCATACTTATCAGTATCTTTTATATCTACTTTTTGTACTCCTAGTATTGTAGTTCTATATTCATCATAAGCTTGCATAAGTTGTTTTAAACATGGTACATCATTGTCTACTATGTCATCCCCAAGCATTACAGCAAATGGTTCATCTCCTATAAAGTGCCTTGCACAGTAAATTGCATCACCTAGTCCTCTAGGCTCTTTTTGTCTTATATAATGTATGTTTATCATATTAGATATACCTTGAACTATATCTAATAATTCTTTTTTTCCTTTTTGCTCTAACTCTAATTCTAACTCTACTGATTTATCAAAATGGTCTTCAATAGATTTTTTATTTCTACCAGTGATTATAAGTATCTCTTCTATACCTGATGCTACAGCCTCTTCTATTATATATTGTAGCGTTGGTTTATCTACTATTGGTAACATCTCTTTAGGCTGTGCCTTTGTAGCTGGTAAAAATCTAGTACCCAAACCTGCAGCAGGTATTACAGCTTTTCTCACTTTTTTTTGCATAAAGTTATTCCTCCACTATATTTTACAAACAAAAAGTCCTATTAAATAGGACCTTTGTTTATATTTTAGCACTTTTATATTATGTTTGTCATATAAATTATTTTGCTACTATATTTTCTAATTCTTTTACTAAAGAATCGAATTTTTTTATTGTATTTTCTATAGGTTTTGTTGTTGTCAAATTTACACCTGCATCTTTAAGAAGATTTGCTGGGTAGTCCGAACTTCCCTTCTTTAGAAAATCTATATAATTATCAGAACCATTTTTTAGTATATCTTGTGCAAAACTTACTCCTGCACTACACCCAGTTGCATATTTATAAACGTAAAAACTATTATAAAAATGAGGTATTCTTGACCAACCTACTTTAGATAATTGATCTACTTCATAATTATCACCATAATATTTTTTCAAAAGTCCACCCCATATGTCGTCTAAAACTAGTGCATTTATGCTTTTATCACTTTCAACCATTTCATGTATAGTTTTTTCAAATTCTGCATACATAGTCTGAACATATAACGTATCTTTAATTAAATCTAGATATTGAGTTATATAATATGCTTTTTCTTTATCATTAGATGCATTTTTTATAAGAACCTCATACAATAGTGCTTCATTTGTAGTAGATGCTACTTCATGAGTAAATATAGATGGATTCGAATTAAAATAATTTTGATTCTTCGCACTAAGATATTCATAAGCTGCATGTCCTAGTTCATGAGCCAATGTAGACACTGAACCTAATGTATTATTATAATTTGTTAAAATATAAGGGTGGTCATCATAAACAGATAAACAATATGCTCCACTTACTTTATTATCATTAGAATATACATCAATCCACTTCTCATTAAAAGCTTTGTAAAGTATATCTCCATATTCTTTTCCAAGTGGTCCTAATGCTGAGTATATTATTCCCTGACCTTTATCATAAGTTATATCATCATCTACTGGTTGTACTATTGGCACAAACATATCATAATAATATACTTTATCTAAACCTAAAATTTTCTTTCTTAAGTTTACGTATTTATGTAAACTAGATGTGTTTTTAGTTACAGTTTCTATTAGTTCATCATAAACTTTAACATCTATATTGTCAGATTGTAAGTTCATATCTAAAGATGACTTATATCCTCTTTCTGTAGAGTAAAATACATTCTTCTTTACTTGACCAACTAATAAACCTGATAAAGTATTTATATTATCATTGTACGCTATAAACTCATTTTGATAAGCAGATTTTCTTTCACTTCTATCTCCACATTCTAAAACTGTTGCATATTGCGAAGGATTTAAGTTTGTTTTTTTATCCATATTTCTAAAAAGTTCATATGTCTGACCTGGCAAAGAAGCTATAGTAGAAGTTCTAGCAATTAAATCTTCACTTTTTTCATCTAAATAATGTTTTTTAGATCTTCTAATCTCTGCTAAATACATTCCATATTTCTTATTTATTTTTTTATTAGATATTATTTCTTCATATTTTTTATCTGACAGCTTAAGTATTTCTAATTCTAAGTGCGAGCATATATCCATATAATCCATATTAACTTTATTAATACTTTCATTCATATCTAAATATTTATATGAATTTTTATTGATATCTTGATTTAATTTTGAATAAGCATAAAGCTTATTTATCTTTCTATCTAACTTTTCTTTTATGTTTAAAGCAAATGATAAGTGTGTTTTTGATTTAGTTACTTTGCCTATATAGTTTTCAAGTTCTTTTGTATCCTTCGTAAACTGTTTTAACTCATCTTTCCATTCTTTATCACTACTATATAATGACTGTAACTTCCAACAAGTTTTACTATAGTCAATTTTAGGAGCTTTATTTATTTCTTTTTTGGGATTTTCATTATCTTCACTATCAACTATTGAAATAGTATTATTGCTTGTTGTTGTGCATTGGCTGTAGCATTCTTTACTTATAGCTGTAGTACAAAAAACAGATATACATAAAGGTATAATTACTTTGTATAATTTTTTACCCATAATAAGCCATCCTTTCAATAAAATCTATTTATATATTAGGATGGCTCATTTAGTCCATATTATTCAACTCTTACCATTAATACTTTTTCTTAAATAAAATAGTTATCCACATACTTATACACATATTCACAGGTTAATTTCCGACAAACATTTAGTTTTTTCAATGTGTATGTAATTTTTAATTTTTTATATTTTTTTACTTTTCAACACGTTATTAACATTTTTTTAATACTTATCAACAGTTTAGCCTTATTTATCAACGGTTAGTGTTGATAATCGGTATATTTTTAAAATTTAATATGTATAATTTTAATATTTCTACATTGTTGAATTTTGTCGAACTTTGGAATTTCAACATTTATAACTCTTTTATTTTGAATCGCTATGTTATCCACATTATATTAACATTTTACACACAAACTGTTAATATAATGTTTTCTATTACATTTTCAATATTTTTTATCTATTTTAACTAGAATATATCTTACTTACTAATACTGTCATATCATCTTCAACGCATCCACCTTGAATTTCAAGTGCTCTATCCAATATTAAATTTGAAATTTCCTTTGGATTTGTAGTTTCTATAGTCTTTAAGAAGTATATCAACCAATTATCACCCATATTATTATTTTTACCTGCATCAAGTATTCCATCAGATACCATTATTATATAATCACCATCTTTTATTTTCACAGTTTTTCTATCTAATTTTATATCTGATAATATACCTACAGGAAGAGATGATGATGAGATTAAGTCAATATCGTCCTTATCTCTTTTTATATATGTTGAACATGCTCCCATTTTTATAGTTTGTAATATACCTTTTTTCAAATCTATAATTCCTAAATCTAGAGTTGAAAACATTTCTTCTGATGATTTTAATAAAAGCATGTTATTAATTGTATTTATAATTATTTCATCCTCAATCTTTGCATCCATCATTTTTTCTAGGATATCAATAGTTATAGATGACTCTTCATAAGCTTTTTCTCCTTTTCCCATACCATCACTTATTGCTATCATGTATTTACTATCATTAATATCCATGTGTGTATAGTTGTCTCCACATAGTACATGACCATCCTTTGACATAGACGATACATCTGTTATTACCTTGTAGTTTTGGCTTTTACTAAGAGTAATACTACATCTTCCACCTAATGAACAACATCCTATTTTTTGAGCAGATAATTTTTCTTCCATATGATCAGAAATTACATCTATTAATTTATCATCACACATACAACCATTACCACATGTTTTCTTTTCTATCGTTATTTCAAAATCATCTTCACCTTTAGTAACATAATTTACTTTATTCACTGATATACTATTTCTTTCTAGTTGATCATGTATATCTTTTTCTTTCTCTAAATCAAGTATTATATTGCTATCTAAATCATTTGATAACATTTCTATTGATTTTGATATGCTTCTGATTTGATTTGCTATTAATTTTCTACTTTCTGAAAATTTAATGTTCCAATTATAATCTAGTGCAAATAATTTGTAATAATAATTTGATGCCTTGATAACAGCTTCAGGTTTTATACATTCTTTTATAAATTCTTCAGAAACATCATTACAAGTTATTTCCCCGTTTTCTTCTAATTTTTCTAATATATCATTCATTAATGTGTAGGTATAGTTAAACTTTAAGTCCCAACATCGCCTTCTCATACTACAATTCTCACATTGATCATTATGTATCATATCTACAATAGTAGCTATATCTCTTTTATCAACAATCTTTTCTCTCTCTCTTATTTGGTCAAATGTATCAGCTAAGCTATTATAAGCTTTGTTCATATTCATAAGCCTGTTATTAGTTAAGTTTTTGCTTCTAATTATATAATCATTAACAACTTCATTTGAACATATATCCGTTTTTATTATCTTCTCTACCCTCTTGAAAAATTTATCTGGTAAAACTAGTACAATCAGGCAAGCTATTAATATATCTCGTATTTGTGTTAAGTTAGATCCAACTCCAGAAGTATATGCGTATAATATCATCCAACTTAATATATATCCTAGTATGCAAAAATATTTATTGATTTTATTAAATGCACCACTCACTAGACCTGCAAAAGAAAATATACCCATATAAATTGCCGATGTTATATTATTAATTATAAATGCTATTCCAACTATAACTCCAGATGTTGACCCCATAGATGATCCGCCTATAATAGATGCTATCAAAATTAACATAGTCGATAAAACTACTCTTATAGATACACCTAAAATAGATAAATCTCCTATTCCCATTATGCTAAAAGTAACTAGTAAGCTTATTGATATAGCTTCTTCTATATTTACTGATATTCTTTTATTTGTGTTAGTTAATAATCCAATCCCATATGAAAAAATATAAACAGATATAAACATTATTACAGCTTCCATACCAACAATTAATATATCATATATATATCTACTCGATAGTAAGGCTTGTCCTAATGATATCGGCAATAATACAGCTGCCCCTATTAAAGATATCTTCCATGTTGAATCTATCTTTTTAGTTTTCGGCGTAATAGCCATAAAAACTACTAAACATAGTGCATACTTAAAAACATACGCCATACTGTTTGCAGATAAAAATATACCAGCTAATGTAGATACAAATACAGGTATCCTATATCGTTTAACCTTTGATATATATAAGAAAAATGCTATACCTAATGGAGCTATTGATCCGATTAATATAGATCTACTTAATAAAAATCCCATTATAGTAAACATTATTGTATTAAAATCAATATAGCTGCTCATTTTTACGTAATTTAGATTTATGCTTTTACCTTTTAAACTTACTGCACTCTTTTCCATAAGAATCCTCCCCTTATTGTTTATATTGAAATTGTATCAAAGAGAAGTATTCTTTTTTGTCATAATCGGTTTGTATATACTTAAAATATTAAGACATTTTTTTTGCTTTTAGACACATTAAGCCTTCCAAATTATCGTATTCACTTACAACTATTTTTTCTATTTCTAGTTTTTCCATTATTATATTCAATATTTTTACACCAGCAGTTATAATATCTGCTCTTTTTGGCTGTAGTCCTTTTAAGTTTTTTTTATCATTTAATGTCATCTTTTTTAAATTTTGTAGAATTATATCTATATCTTTTTTGCATATTTCACTATTATGTATTTTTTCCATCGAATAAACTTCTAATTCTTGCTTCATTGCTGATAAAGAAGTAATTGCTCCTCCTATACCTATAAGCTTTTTTATATTTTTTTTCTTTATATGATTTAGAGTTTCATTTATTTTGTCTTCTATAAAAATTGACATTTCATCAAACTCATTTTCATTTATAGGGTCTGATTTTAAAAATTTTTCTGTCATTCTTAAAGCTCCTACGTTTTCACTTTTAGCAAATTTAATTCCTTCTCTATTTCCTATAATAAACTCTGTAGACCCTCCGCCTATATCTATAACCAAAATATCATCATTGCTTTTTAATCCTTCTAAAACTCCAGAAAATCCTAAATTAGATTCTTCCTCTCCACTTACTACCTCAACATCTATGCCTATTTCTTGTTTTGCTAATTCTACAAATTGATATCCATTTTTACTATCCCTAAGAGCTGAAGTTCCCATACTATAAATATGCTCACATTTTTCTTCTGTACAAATGCCTACAAACTCTCTCAGCGCTTCTATATTTCGCTTTATAGCCTCCTCACTTATGTATCCATCTTTATCAACATCTTGTCCGATTCTAGTAGTGTTCATAAGTTTTTTTCTGTTGTTTATTTGTCCATCTATATAATCACCTATTAATAATCTCATTGAATTTGTTCCAATATCTATAGTTGCTATTCTCATAATCATTTCTCCTTTTGTTTAGTAAAATTAATAAAAATTTAATCTAATTTTTCATTTATAATTTTTAATACACAAAAGAAGGTAACTTAGTTACCTTCTTTGTATATCAAAATATATTATCTCATCTGGCTTAACCATATTTAATCGGTTTCTTGCATCAGTTTCTAAGTCATGAGTACTTTCTACTTTTTTTAATTTTTTTATTTCTAATCTAGTATCATCTATTTCTTTATTTATATTTGCTATTTCTGATCTGTAGTCTTTTACTTTTGTTATTTGAAATATAAATCCCCCAATTAAACTAAATCCCATAAAAATAAAGAAAATACTTATAACCAAGAATTGACCTGAAAATTTTTTTCTTAAGTTCATCTCATCTACACCCTTTTTTTTATTTTCAATTTACCTACAGATTTTCTTTTTATAAATTTTCTACTAGCTAAGAAAATATTAGGTATATAGAATATAATATCAAATATAAAGTGTAATGAGTAGATTATAACGTAATACAAATTATTCAAAATACTGACTATGTATTTTATTGTTTTCTTGAATAAATTTGTTATTAAAGAAATAATTTTATTCATTATTGTTAAAATAAACTTACTTATGGTGTTGTAATATAAGATAAAACCAATAAATAATGCCACAAAATGATAATATCTTAATTCAAAAGATTCTATAGCATTTATTGTTATGAATATTATTACAGTAGTTAAAGACCAAAACAATGCATCAAAAAAGAAAGAACAATATTTCATAAATTTAAAATTAGCTTTAAACGCTCTATGAATATCAAACAACAAACCTATAATTATTCCACCATAAATAGTTGCATAAAAGAAAGTTATATCTTGAGTAAATGGGATCATTTACTTAAACACCTTCTTAAAGAAACTTTCTTGTGGCTTTCTTTCCTTTGAATACACAATAGAGTTTATAGTGCCCTCTATGCTTATAATATTTTCATCCAAACTTAGTTTACTCATATCTAGGCTTTCACCTTCTATTACCATCTCACCTGCAGAAGTTCTTACCTCTACTTTTTTATCGCTAAAAGAATAGATATGTTCTATCCCCGAAATAATTAAATTTGACCTATCTTTTAACGTTATGTTATGTTCCATAATATCCCCCCAGTAAATATTTCTATTAATACTACTATAAATATACTGAAGAGTTCTTAAATTTATTCTATTATCTCGTACATTTCTTTTGCATCATTTTTTAGTACATGCTCTCTTATTTCATTTATTCTTATTTTCATAACTTTTTCACCAAAAGTTATTTCTAATAAATCACCTATTTTAACTTCTGATGAAGACTTAGCTACATTTCCATTGATTACTACTATCCCTTTATCGCAAGCCTCTTTAGCAACGGTTCTTCTCTTTATAACTCTCGATACTTTTAAAAATTTATCTAGTCTCATTTTATCCTCCCTATTATCTACTTTACTAAAAAATTTTAACTATATTTTTTAATCTTTATATAGAAAAAGTGTGGTATATTATCCCACACTTTTTTATTTAAAAATTATGCATTTATTATATCTTTAAGACCTTTTCCAGCTTTGAAAACTGGAGCTTTAGAAGCTGGTATTTCTATAACTTCTTCTGGGTTTCTTGGGTTTCTACCTTGTCTAGCAGCTCTTTCTCTTGTTTCAAATGTTCCAAATCCAACTAATTGAACTTTTTCTCCTGATACTAATGCTTCTTCTACAGATTTCATGAAAGCATTTAATGCAGCTTCTGATTCTTTCTTTGTTAATTCACTCTTTTCTGCTATCTTTGATACTAATTCAGCTTTGTTCACGATAATACCTCCTATAAATGTTTATAAAATAGAATTCTAATTTTTTCACTAAAAATTCTAGTTTTTTACATGTTTTTATAATTTATTTTCTTTTGCTTTGTTCCAAAGTTCATCCTTTTCTTGTAGTGTCATTTTTTCAAAATTTCTATTAAGTTTTTTGGCACTTTGCTCCATAAATTCAAATCTATTTACAAATTTATGATTTGTACAGTTTAGGGCTTCCTCTGGATCTATCTTTAAGAATCTAGCTAAATTTACTATAGAAAACAATAAATCGCCGAGTTCTTCCTTTATGTATTTTATATTTCCTTCTTCACATTCGTCAAGTAATTCTTTGTATTCTTCGGTAATTTTTTTAAATACATCCTCTATATTATCCCAATCAAACCCTACAAGTGCCGCCTTGTGTTGAATTTTTTCTGCTTTTATAAGCGCTGGTAAATATTTTGGTATTCTCTTTAATCCATCAGTTGTAGAACTTTCGCCTTTTTCTTCTTGCTTTAGTTCTTCCCATGTTTTTTCAAATGTATCCATGTCTATTTTAGCATTATTAAATACATGAGGATGTCTATATATAAGTTTTTTGCATATTCCACTAACTACTTCTTTAAAATCAAAATAGCCCTCTTCTTGACCTATTTGGCAGTGGAATATAACTTGTAGAAGAATATCACCTAGCTCCTCTATCATTTCATCTATATCATCATTATCAATAGCTTGGCAAAGCTCATAGGCTTCTTCTATAAGATATTTTTTAAGAGATTCATGAGTTTGTTTTTTGTCCCAATCACATCCGGATGGACTTCTTAATGTATTCATTATTTTTTCTAGGTCATATACAGTATTATACACACTTTTAGTACTTTTTGGTATATATAAGCTACTTAAATAATCAAATAAATTTTCAGATCTATCAAGATCTTGCAATTGTACATATTTCTTACTCTCTAGATTCTTAACACCTGCTCCATTTACTATACATACTTCTTGATCATAATCATAATATTCCATTAACTTTAGCTTTATATTCGATGCTATAAAATGGTCATATATTTGTGTTATTATCATGCTCGTATTTGTGTCTATAAATGAATTTTCTATCTCAAAAGCATCAACTAACTTAAATCCATCGGCTGGATCAATCGCTAAATAATTAAACATAGCGTCTACAAAGCTCATAGAAGCTATAGTTTCTACTTCTATGTTCTTTTCCTTTGCTAATGACTCTATTATACCTACAGTCTTTTCTGCAACTCTTGGATGTCCTGGAACTGCATATACTAAATCGCCCTCTTTAGATAATTCTACAATGAATTCAGAAATTTTGCTATATACATTTTCAAAATTTTCTTCTTTATCATAAAAATAATCTAGAGAAGTGTATTGTATAGTTTCTTTAAGCTTGTCCACAGTTGGATGTTTTTCAGTTCTTAAAAATATTCTTGAACTTGATTGTAGTGCTTCTAATGCACCCTGACTGATAAGAGAGTAATCTCCTGGTCCAAGTCCTACAATGCTTATTTTACCCATGATACCACTCCTCTTACTTTTTTTCAATTATTAGTCATTTAATAAATATTTTAATGCAAATAAAGGTAATTAGCTATTTATAAGTATTTCCTTTATTTGCATATATATTCTCTTTACTATTTCATAAGGTTAAATTTTTTAAGTAATTTATAAATTTTCTGACCTTTTGGCATAGTTAATACTTCATCTCTTCTAATTCCACCTATGAATATTATTACTAATCCATAAATAGCCGCTCCTACACATATTGCAACAACTGTAGCTATTTTACTACCTATTATTCCTGCAAATAGTCCATAGCTTAATTTAACAGCTATAAACATAGTTATAACAGATATTAATGGTTTTATAATAAATTCTTTAGGTGAAAATCTTATATTCATAGCTTTTTTCACATAAATAATTTCAATAAGAGCTGCAACTAAGTAAGCTGTTACTGTACCAAGTGCAGAACCAAAAACATTTATTTCTGGTATTCCAGTTAATGTATAACTTATTATTACTTTAAATACCATACCTATAGATAAAGCTATAACTGGTATCATAGGTTTACCCATACCTTGAAGTACACCATTCATAGTTTGCATTAATCCTAAGAATACAACACAAGGTGTAAGTACAAACAGTATTGTCCCTACTGTTGATGGTTCATTAGGATATAAAAGACTCATTATAGGCGTTGCTAATGAAGCAATACCAAATGCTGCTGGTAAAACCATTAATAGAGTAACCTTTATAGCACTCTTAGTATCTTTTCTTGCTTTTGCTTTGTTACCTATAGCATATGATTCTGATATAGAAGGTACTAAACTCATACTCATAGCTATTGTTATAACTGATGGTAAATTTATTATCGCCATTGCCATACCCGTTAATTGCCCGAACATTGATAAAGCTTGGTCTGATGTAAATCCAGCTTCTGTTAATCTTCTAATAACTATCATGCTATCTATCATACCTACTAAAGGCATAACTGATGCACCTATTGTTATAGGTATCGCAACTACTAATAATTTCTTTAAT
The DNA here is from genome assembly GCA_947072565.1 of uncultured Peptostreptococcaceae bacterium. GTDB lineage: Bacteria > Bacillota > Clostridia > Peptostreptococcales > Peptostreptococcaceae > Romboutsia_D. Next base: position 40,233 of record CAMTIM010000025.1, read on the forward strand.
ATTCTACCAACAGTTTCATCTTTGAAATGTTGGCTCGCTTTTTTCTCTGCTTTACGTTGTTTTCTCTCACCAATATATATCGTTACTAAATAAATTGTAGATGCTATAGAACCCACAGTAGCTCCTGCTATAGCTCCTGCTGCTCCTAATTCTGATCCATAACTATTCATTAAAAAATATGCTAATCCTAAACCTAATATAACTCTAAAAAATTGCTCACTTATCTGAGATATTGCAATTTTAGTCATTTCTTTTTTACCTTGGAAATATCCTCTATAAGAAGACATCATTGGCACAAATAAAAGCGCCGGAGCAATTGCTAACATTGCATAATATGCATCTGGATTATGCATTGATTTTACTATGTATTTAGCTCCAAAGAAGAATATACAAAATGCTACTAATCCTGTAATAAATAAAACAGTATATGATATTTTGAATATTTTATGTACTCCCTTGTAATCACCAATTGCATTTTTTTCAGAAACTAGCTTAGCAAGCGCAGTTGGAAAACCTGCTGTTGCTAAAGTTAAAAACAAGGTATACACAGGGTATACTGCTTGATAATATCCCATTCCCTTTGCTCCAATTAGATTTCCAAGAGGTATTCTAAAAAATGCACCCATTATTTTTACTATTATACCTGCCATTCCAAGTATAAGAGCACCTTTTAAAAACGAGTCTTTATTCTTGTTATTATTCATAACTAACCTCCATTTGATTTATATAACAAACTTTAATATATCATATATTCAATGGTATGTTCAATATATTACTACAAAATGTAAAAAGACCCTAAATTTAGGGTCTTGGATTTGAAACAATTATTGAACTTGTTTTCCTAGGAAGTTTGCTGCTATTTTTAATATTTTTTCTTCTGCTTCCTCTATGTTTTCTGAATCTTTTGATACTAGTATTATAGAACCTATACAGTCACCTGATGCACTTATTATTGGCATTATTATTTGTTTTGCATATTCCATAGCATCATCTTTGTATATAGGTAATAATTTACTATCTTTAAAATGCTTTATTTCTCTGTTTTCTATTAATGCTTCTAACTCGTCGCTTATACTTTTTTCTTTGTAATCTTTTTTAGGTAATTTAGAAACTGTTATTATTGAATCTAAGTCTGTTACTGCTACTCCACATCCTAAAATTTCTCCTAAAGTTTCTGTATATTCTTGAGAGAATTCATTTAATTCTCCTATTGGTGAATATTTTTTAAGAATTACTTCTCCATCTTTAGCTGTAAATATTTCAAGTGGATCTCCTTCTCTAATTCTTAAAGTTTTTCTTATTTCTTTAGGAATAACAACTCTTCCTAGATCATCTATTCTTCTAACTATCCCTGTCGCTCTCATATATAATTTATCCCTCCATTAGTAACTTTAGGATTATTTTTACCAATGATAAGAAAAATATGCAAAAAAAGCTATGTATTAGTTAAAATAACTTTTTTTGCATATTTATTGGACTTTATTTTATTTTTATAACTTTACTTTTTTTATAGCATCTTCATTTTTTTCTACTTTAGCTTCACTTGAAAGTTTCTTTATTTGTTGTTCAAGTTTAGTACTTAATAAAGTAGTTTTTATTGAATCCTTAACTTTTTCATAAGGCACTTGCTCGTTCACTTTATCTGTAAGCTTTATTATATGATATCCATATTGAGACTCTACTATGTCAGATATTTGTCCAACTTTTAAAGAATATGCTGCTTTTTCAAATTCTGGAACCATTTTACCTTTTCCAAAGAACCCTAAATCTCCACCTTTACTTGCAGATCCATCATCAGAATATTTTTTTGCCAACTCTGCAAATTCTTCTCCTGCTTTAGCTTTTTTAAGTGCTTCTTCTGCTTTCTTTTTAGCTTCTTTTTTCTTATCTTCAGAAACAGGTTTGTTATTTTTATCTACTGTAGATATTAATATATGTGATGCTTTAACTTCATCTTTGTAGTACTCTTTTTTATGATCTTCATAATATTTTTTCATTTCTTCATCTGAAATTTTTGCATTTTTTTCAAAATTATTTTTATAATTTTGAAGAACTAAATCTTGTTCTTGTTGATTTTTTAAATATTCATCATCTATTCCTATTTTTTCTAAGTTCTTCTTATATTGTGCATCAGAATCAATATTTTTCTTTAATTCTTTAAATTTCTTGTCTACTTCTTCTTTAGAAGGTATTAACTTTTCTTTCTTAGCTTGGTCATATATAACTTGTGCATCTATTATTTGTTGAACCATCATATCTTTAAATTTATCTTTATATTTTACTCCTTTTTCTACTTCTGTATCCCAAATTTCTGGACCATACATAGATTCTACTGATTGTTTATATAAACCTAACGTTTTTTCATAATAACTAGTAGTTATTTCTTTTCCATTTACAGTTACTACTGCTTCTTCCCCCTTTTTACTGCTCCCACAAGCAGTCATAGATAAGCCTAATAAAATAGACACCGCTACTGACATTATTTTTTTCAAAATATAAACACCCTTTCCTAATTGTTTAGTTATTTTACACTACACATTTTTTCTAGTAATTCTTCCAATTCTACAACTATATTATACCCTATTTTTTCCTTTGTTTTGTATCTAGTTGTAGGTATTAGTAATATTTCATCCTTAAGCTGTCTAACTTTTTCTATTTTTAGTATTTTACATAAAGTTTTTATATATGCAATCTTTAGTAAAGATTGTACAGCTTTAGGTATATCAGAGAATCTATCTTCTAATTCATCTTGCACTTCTTTCATATCTTCTTTTGATTCTATAGATGCTATTTTTTTATACATTTCTATTTTAATTAACTCATCATCTATATAACTATCCGGAATATATGCATTTACACTTAAATCTATTTCTACATCTATATCATCAAGAATAACTTCACCCTTAACCTTTTTAATAGCTTCATTTAACATTTTTACATATAAATCATATCCTATAATAGCCATATGTCCATGCTGTTGAGAACCAAGTATATTTCCAGCCCCTCTTATTTCAAGGTCCCTCATAGCTATTTTAAATCCTGAACCAAACTCTGTAAATTCTCTTATGGCCTTTAATCTTTTTTCTGCTATTTCACTAAGAACCTTGTCTTTTTCATACATTAAATAAGCATAACCTTGTCTAGAACTTCTTCCTACTCTACCTCTTAATTGATAAAGTTGTGCAAGTCCCATCTTATCTGCATTATACACAATCATAGTATTAGCATTTGAAATATCCATACCTGTTTCTATTATAGTTGTGCAAACTAATACGTTATATTCTTTATTTAAAAATCCTAATATTATATTTTCCAAATCTTTAGATGTCATTCTACCATGTGCAACAGCTACCCTAGCATCTGGAATTAATCGTTTCACCATGCTTGCCATTTCTTCTATATTCTCTACTCTGTTATATACAAAGAATACCTGTCCGCCTCTAGCTAATTCTCTTTCTATCTCATCTTGTATTATACTTTCCTTACCTTCTGTAACATAAGTTATAACAGGATGTCTTTCTTGAGGAGGTTCTTCTATAACACTCATATCTCTTATCCCACTTAAAGACATATGTAGAGTTCTTGGAATAGGCGTTGCTGATAATGTAAGAACATCAACCGTTGATTTTATTTTTTTAAGTGATTCTTTGTGTCTAACCCCAAATCTTTGTTCCTCATCTATCACTACTAAACCTAAGTTAGGTATGTTTATATCCTTAGATACAATTCTATGTGTACCTATTAATACATCCACTAAACCTTTTTTAGTATCTTCTATAATTTGTTTTTGTTGTTTAGGAGTTTTAAATCTACTTAACACTTCTACTCTTATTGGGTAGCTTTCAAATCTTTCCTTAAATGTATTGTAATGCTGCTGAGCCAAAATTGTGGTAGGAACTAATACTGCAACTTGCTTTTGCTCCATACAAGCCTTAAATACTGCTCTTATAGCTACTTCAGTCTTACCATATCCAACATCTCCACAAATAAGTCTGTCCATTACTTTACTTGATTCCATATCTTTTTTAGTTTCTTCTATTGCCTTTAGCTGATCATCAGTTTCTTGATGTGGGAATAAAGACTCAAATTCACTTTGCCATGGAGTATCTTTTTCAAACTTGTATCCTTTTATCTTTTCTCTTTTTGCATAAAGCTCTATAAGGTCTTTAGTCATATCTTCTATTTCTTTTTTAACCTTAGCTTTCGCCTTTGTCCACTCACTACTACCTAATTTATTTAATTTTACTTTATCTTCTTCAACACCTATATATTTTTGGACCTTATCCATTTGGTCTATTGGTACATATAAGTTATCTCCACCATGATAAACTATCTTCATATAATCTTTTTTTATAGCATTTACAGTTATTTGTTCTATACCTGTATATCTACCAACACCACTATTTTCATGAACAACATAATCACCAACATTTAAATCTAAGAATGAATCAATTTTCTTACCTTTTTTTTGTTTTTTAGCTTTAGAAGTCGATGTTCTCTTATGAACACCTATCATTTCATTGTCAGTTATTACTGCAAACTTTATAGATTTATACTCAAATCCACTAGTTATACGAGCTGGAGTAATAATAATTTGAGAAGACTTTATTTCTATATTTCTACTTTGAGATATAGTGCTTTCTAGTCCTAAATCTAGTAATTCTGAATTTAATTTTTTAGCTCTATCTAAAGTGTTAGTAGCTAATACTAATTTATAACCATTATATTTTAATCTATTTAATTCATCTGCTAAACTATCAGATTTAGCATTAAATGTTGGAATTTCTCTACACTCAAAATTAACTATAGACTTTACATCAAAATCATTTATAGGTTTTGGGAGTAATGTATTTAAAACCAATTTATTTTTAGACATTATAAATTCTAAATCGCTATAGTGATATAATAAATTCCCTTGATCTTTAAGAGCTAATCCTCTTTCAAGATTCAACTGATAGTTGTCTTTAAATTCATTTATATAATTCTCACATCTCTCTTTAACTCTACTTATATCATTAACAAAAACTATTGCATCATCTTTTAAATATGTGAATAAGCTTTTATTTTCATCTGTGTATACATAGTCGATATAATTTTCTACTCCCTGGAAATACGTTTTACTTTGTATCTTGTCTATACTTGAAAACACGTCTTCATTGGTATATTTAGTTGTATCACTTTTAATTCTATTAACACTATCCTCTGTCCTTTTAGGATATATAAATTCTCTTGATGGTGTTATAGAAAATTTCTTAATCTTCTCAATAGATTTTTGAGTAAAAACATCAAAAATTCGTATAGATTCTATTTCGTCATCAAACAGCTCCATACGAATAGGATTGTTATATTCTAGTGAGAAAATATCTATAATTCCCCCTCTAATACTGAATTGACCAAAACCTTCGATTTTGGAAACCCTTTCATATCCTAATGATACCAATGTATCACTTAACTCTTCTATTTTAAGACTATCACCTATTTTATATGTAAATATATTTTCTAGTAATACATCTTTAGGTATATATTTTTTTAGTATTGCTTCAACAGATGTTACTAAAATCATATCTTTTCCTTTAGCTAATTTTAGTAATACCTTTAACTTTTTAGCTTCTTCATTTCTATCCTTTGCATCTAAATGATAAAAATAGATATCTTGGAAACCTAAATAATCTACTTTATCTTTCATATAAAAACTTAAATCATCATATGCTTTTTTAGCTTCTAAATCACTACTGGCTATAAAGACTATTTGCCTAGATAGGTCCTTGAATATAGAATAAGCGATATGAGGTTTTTGCACTGGTAAAAGCCCATTAACTAGTAATGAGCCTTTGTTATTTTGTATGCAATTTATTACATCTTTATATTCTTTTGAATTTTGCAAAGGGTATACAAAAACGTCATTCATATATAATTCCCCTCTCATTACCCGTTGTATTTGTTCATAGATATTTCTATATTTTCTCTTATTATGGTGTCAACTGCACGATACGCTTTTTCAAGCCCATTTTCTAAGTCTATAGCTTCTTCTTTTCTAAATTTCGAAAGAACAAAGTCAGCTAAATCTTGTCCTGGTCTTGGCTTAGATACACCAACTCTTACTCTTGGAAAATCTGTTGAACCTAAACACTTTGTAATAGATCTCATTCCATTATGAGTTCCACCACTTCCTTTTGTTCTAATTCTTAATTTACCAACATCCAAATCGATATCATCGTACACTACTATTATATTGCTTAAGTCTACTTTATAATATTGATATATATCTATTAAAGTTTCTCCACTTAAATTCATATATGTTTGTGGTTTAACTAATAAAACTTTTTCAGACCCAATTCTACCTTCTCCAATTAAAGCCTTATGTTTTATCTTCGTCACGGATATGTCATATTCCTTTGCTAAAATATCGATAACGTTAAAACCGACGTTATGTCTTGTTTTATCGTATTGTTTTCCTGGATTTCCTAACCCTACTACTATATACATTTTTCTCCTCCTTTAATTACTTATTATGTCAAAGTATATTTTTAATATATCATAATTGGTTAACATTATTGTTATTGTTGCCAATGATATAAATGGTGCAAATGGTATTTTTCTTATTTTATCACGTTTTAATAAAAGTATATACATACAGTATATAAACCCCATAACATAAGATAAGTATATAAGATAAGTCACATAATTATGACCTAACGCAAAACAACATAAGCCGTATAAGCCTATGTCTCCTTTTCCTAGTCCTTTTGTCACAACTGACAATATATATGGTATCATAAGTCCTATAACTAATCCTAATATATGACTTAATGCATCGGTTTCTCTATTTATTGTTATTAGAAAAATTACTCCTTGGACTATTATACCACTAAGTACTGTCATATTATATATGTATATAGTATGATAATCTATTATTGAAATTATTATTATAAACGGTATCAATGACAGATACTTTATAGATTCTACATTTAATCCATATTTATAATAAATTAACATCATTGATGATATACTTGCTAGATAAATTATTATTGTGTTTATTTTGTTTTTATTTATTTCATCACATATTTTGTATAATTGCTTATTGCATATATGAGCTATTATTACTGAAGTTATTATTATATAAATCATATTTTTATAAATAATAGCAGGGTTATTTTAATTATTAACCCTACTGTATATATTTAATCATTAAAATAAGTTTACGTACCAATTTATTATATTAGTTCCACATAAAACAGTTATTAATGCACCTACTGATATAAATGGTCCATAAGGTATCATAGAATCATATTTTTTCTTTTTCCTCTTACTGCTTATTATGTTGAATATCCCGTAAATAGCTCCAGCATATACGCTTAAAAGTATTGTTAATAAACCACACTTAGTCCCTAAAAACAAACCTATCATGGTGAATAATTTAATATCTCCTCCGCCCATAACATCTTTTTTAACTACTAATTCTATTAAGTAAATTAATATTAACATACCTCCACCACATGCTGCGGCTCCTATTAAACTTTCTTTAACTCCAATACCTTCTCCAAACATATTAAATACTAATACAACCATACATCCAAAAACTATTAGTTCATCTGGTATTATATAATGATCTATATCTATGAAAGTTATGATTATAAGTAGTGATATTAGTATTAAATAATATAATGTTATTACATCATACCCATACTTATTGTATATTAATACAAATAAAAAACCTGTTAATAACTCTACTAAAGCATATCTTGATGATATTTTTTTTCCGCAATACCTACATTTGCCTTTTAGTAAACTCCAACTTAATATTGGAACTAAATCTATTGATTTTAGTCTAGTATTGCAATTATAACAATGTGAAGGTGGATTAACTATTGATTTTTTTTCTGGTATTCTAAAAATACAAACATTAAAAAAACTACCAAAAGTTATTCCCATTATAAATGATACCACTGTAAAATATATATCCATATTAATATCTATCTCCTACCAATTTGCTAGTATATTCATAATCTGTACATCTACTTAGTGCACTTTCTCTAGAAATTTTTCCTTGTTTATACATATTTACTAACTCATTATCCATAGATTGCATTCCAAACTTAGACCCTGTTTGTATTATATTAGGTATTTGATAAATTTTACCTTCTCTTATTAAATTCCTTATAGCAGGATTAGGTATCATAATTTCAAGAGCTGCTACCCTAGAACTTCCATCATAAGTTGGAATTAATTGTTGTGATATAACTCCCTCACACACAGTAGATAACTGTGTTCTTATCTGTTGTTGTTGCTCTGACGGAAACATATCTATTATTCTATCTATTGTTTTAGCTGCTCCAACCGTATGTAGTGTAGAAAAAACTAAATGTCCAGTTTCCGCTGCTGTCAGTGCAATAGATATTGTCTCTTTATCTCTCATCTCTCCTATTAAAATAACATCTGGATCTTGACGTAATATAGCTCTTAATGCGGAGTTAAAGCTTTCAGTATCTTTTCCTATTTCTCTTTGATTTATTATACACATTTTATGCTTATGAACATATTCTATAGGATCCTCTAGTGTTATAATATGCTTTTGCTGGTTAGCGTTTATTATATCTAATATACTTGCTAATGTTGTACTTTTACCGCTTCCTGTAGGCCCTGTAACCAATACTAAACCTTTATGTTTTTCGGATATTTTTTTTAATATATCTGGCAATCCTAGACTATCAAAAGATGGTATCTCAGATGATATAGTTCTTATAGCTATTGCATATTTTCCTCTTTGCCTATATGAATTTATCCTAAATCTCTCTCCACTGTCTAAGTGAGCTGAAAAATCAGCTTCTCCATATTCCTCTATTTTCTTAAAATTTTTCTCACCAGCTAATTCTCTTGCCATGTTTTTAGTATCTTCATCTGTCAATATATGCTCTGTTAAATTTTCAAACTTACCGCTACACCTAGCTATCGCAGGACTATCTACTGTTATATGTATATCTGATGCATTCATATCTATTGCTTTTTTTAGCAAATCAAATATATTCATTTTTTATCTCCTTACTATATTTGTTAAAATATAACTAATACTATTTTATCGTATATCTCCAGTCATTAATATCATAAGATAACTTATAATTATCTTCACCTCTAACTTGCTCAACTTTTACTTTTATTGATGCTTTTATAGTATATTCCTCTTCTAATTTATTATTATCATACACTAACCCGCTATACATAACATCAAAATCAATATATGTATTTTGGCCAGGTTCTATAGAAATAACTTGCCTATTCTGTACACCATCTACGTCATCCTTATTTTTCATAGGTCCAATAGACTTTAATTTATATTCTATTTTTTTATTATTTTCATTATATAATATCGTACTATCCCAACTCAAATTCAATACATTCGGATAAATTATCATAATTGTACTTCTAGATCCACTATTTACATTATTTGATGAATAACTATATCCTTGTATATCTGATGTTTGATAAGGATTATTTCCCAGGAAATTTAAGTTTGAATTTTGTATTCCATACTGTAATTGCCTTCCCTCAGCTATTTCATGAACTTCTATAGATTTCATAGCTTCAGAAATAGCCGTCTCTACTCCTGCTTCAGCTGCATATTTACTTTCTATTTTTTCTTCGTTATGTTTATTAGATGATACTTGATTGCTTACTTGTTTTGTTAAAATAAACATTGCTATAGTTACTATTATCATTGCAAATATAACTAAAATAAGGGCAGAACCTGAATTGTCTTTACACTTTTTTATAATTTTATTCAATAGATTTCCCCTCCTTAATCAGCTATTTTCTAATATTTTAGTACTAATTACAGTATTTTTTTTACTTATACTTTTATTTTCAAATTCTACATTTATATTTATAGTATATAAATATTTGTTATAAGTTTGGTTATTCGTAACCTTTTCTCTGCTTAATCCTAGGGTTATTATATATGCCGTTTCGTCTTTGTTAGGAGCTTTTTTATATTTTAGCAACGAACTATCTTTTTCGCCATTATAACCTTCTCCTTGATATTTTTCTTCATTTACTTTTATTTTTTCTATACCTTGTTCATTTTTAACCCATGAATTTTGACTATCAATCTCTATAAATTTTCTGTTTTCATCTTTATCAATATATATTTTTATATTTTTATTATTATTTGCAGGATTTTTTATCTGAGCTCTTAAACTCTCTATTTCTGTTTGTGCTATATTCAATGATTTTATATCTTTCTCATTTTTTGAATTTGTTTTTATCGTCATATTTATAACCTGAAAAAATCCTATGGATATAATCGATGCTATAGATAAAGCTATAAGTATTTCTATTAAAGTAAAACCCTTTTTGTTCAATTTATAACACCTCTCTAAATTCTAATTACCAAATTTAACAAACAAATCGTCGTGTTCATATCTATCTGCTTCAACACCACCTATACGCTCTATACTTTCAATTTCCACCACTATTTTATCAGTAGGATTTTTTATTTCAAATATAGTATCTACATCTATATCTCCAACACTTTCTCCATTTATCTTTACTCTATATAATTTTAAAAACTTAATTTTATTACTATCTCCAGATGATTGATTTGGTCCTACATTACTTGGCCCAACTTGTACTTTCAACATAACTTTTTTACATGGTACATACTTAAATACAACATTATATTTATTATTGTTGGCAAAATGTTTTTGACTTGTATTTCCAAATTCTATTTTCATTACACGATCATTGTATGGATCATAAAATTCATCATCATATGGATCATTTAAATCCTTTGAATATTCTATTTTTACATTAGTATCTAATCTGACTGGGTTATTCCTAACATTTCTAGTATCTTCTTCTCCACCTTTTGAAAAACCAATTCTATAATGTGGTTTATCTAATTCTTGCCAGTACTTTCCTCCTCCAGGTTGATTGTGCATTATAACTTGGTTTTCAACAACTATCCTATCTGATAAACCTATTTCAGGTACCTCTGGAGGGATCACTTGTGAATTATCACTTTCTGTATATCTAGAAACAACATCAAATTTATGTTGTTTATCAAAAGTTCTATCAACATAGTTGATTTTTACATTGTATAGTCCCTTTATAAATTCATCTTCATTTATTACAAATGGAGCTTCTATATTTCCATCTTTTAAATAAATCTCTTTATTTTCTACAAGTTCTAAGTTACTTCTTTCATCTTTTCTAACTAATTTATATAAATATTTATTGTTATTTTTACTTATATCAACTTTATAGGTAATATCTTTTAACGTGTATTCATTTTCAGTTTGATTTGTATTGTTTACAAGTCCATGCTTTGTAGTAATAACATACTCATAAGATGAGCTTTCTCCCAAATTATTTAAAATTGCATTTGATGGATATTCAATTTTTGTGGATTGTTCTAAATCTTTATTTAAATACTCATTCACTGTATTTAATGACATTTGATTCTTACTAACATTTTTTTGATTGTTCATAAATTTATTTGAAGTATTTATAATTTGGTATCCTAAAATTAAAACAATTGAAAAAATACTTATCGCAACTAACATTTCAATTAAGGTAAACCCACCTTCATTTAATTTTTTCATAAATCCACCTACCTCTATATAAAAATTATTCCAACTACTTAAGTAGTTGGAACGAATGGATTATATTTGCCTGGAGTCCATTTGCCAGAATCATCTGTATTTAATTCAAGATTTGGGTTTTTATCAGTATACATAACAAACTTCAATTTAGCATTTACCTCTCCAGTAGCCTTTTTAACGACTATTTTTTTAGCCTCACTATTTTCTGTTTTATCTACTTTGTTTACTTCTTTATTTTCACCTTGATTATTTTCTTGTTTTTTGTCTACCTTTACTTCTTCTTTTACTTCTTGCTCTATCTCTTCTACATATGTTTGTATATCATAATCTAACACCTGAGTCATATTTTTTTGTTCTTCTAAATAATATAATAAGTCCCTTAGATGCTTATAATTACCTCTTAGATTCATCTCAACTGGTATAGCGTCTATATTTTCATATTCTATTACGTCTCCTACACTATATTCTATTAAATCTATACCTAAAGCTCTCCTATATTTATCAAATTCTATTAAAAACATTCCATCATTCATGTCATATTTAAATTTAGAACTCTTAGAATTTAATTCTAATTTAGTACTTCTTAATTTATCTTCAATCAAAGGCATATTAGTTACTTTTTCTTGGTATGTAGTAAGTTCTTGTTTAGCTGAATTTAGCTCAACTTTAATATTTCTATATTCCTCGTATTTAGGAATTAAAAATATATATGTATATATTCCAAATAAAATCAAAGCTCCAACTATAATTAAAACGTGTTTCATATTTACTTCTTGCTTTAGAATATCTTTATTCATTAGTTAAGAGCACCTTCTTTCATTTGTATTTTTATCTCAAATGAGTATACTACTTTTCCATCTTTATCAAGTTTGGATACATTTTGCAAATCTACAGAATCAAAATATTTAAACTTACTTAGTTTATATACAAATTGACCTATAAGCTCAACTTGCTTTGCTTCTCCTTTTAAATTTAAAACATTTGGTACTTGATCATAAATGGCAACTTTTGATTCTTCTTTTTTTCCCAATAATTCATCACTCTTATCTTGTATTTGATTTTTATCATCTATTTTTTGACTTTCTCTTGCTTGTAATTCTTCTTTATCTACACTATTAGTCTTCTTATCTTCTTTATTTTCCTCACCTTTTGGTTTATATTCTGAAGTTAAAGATGTTAAATCTACTTTATACGGAATGTTATTATCTATTGAATTTAAAACACTTCCCCATGTAAATTGTTTGCTTAATAACATATCATATATTTTCATTTCACTCTCTAATTTTTTTATATCTTCATCTATATCGCTTACTTGTTCATATTCAATCTTTATGTCTTTTATTTCTGCTTTAGTATGTTCTAGTTTTTGGCTCTGATTTTTACATATAAATGATATTGCTATAAAAGGAATGAAAAGTAAGATTATGGCTAACGGAACTATTTTTGTAATGTTTTTTATATTCTTTTTCTTTTCTTGCTTTAATCTCATTTCTTTTGTTATAAGATTTATAAAAGGATATTTCTCCTTTTCTGAATCTCTAAGCATACAACCTAAGTTCCCAACTATTTTGTTTAAATCTTCACTAGGTATATCTCTATCAAAATCTTCTTTTATATCAAATAGGTTATCAATACCTTGCACTACTTCACTAGCAAAAGACGATTTCAAAACCTCATATATATCATTGTCATAAGTATGCTTGCCTAATATTAATATAGTATCAATTACTTTTCCAAAGTTTCTAGATGAGTAATAATTTATAAGTCCACTAGTTTCATCACCTAAAGCTAAACACTGCTGATATGAAGATTCCTTATTGAATTTTATAGGTATATTGTCATGTATAAATAAAAAATCGTCTTTATAAATATCTACAATACTTCCATATTCGCCTATATTCATAATCATAATATCATCATATGCAACGTGTTTTAGTACTCTTAAATATGAAGTTGCTATTGTATCAACAGCTTCTATCTCTAATTTATATTGTTTCAAAATATTATCTATTTCATATATTTCTTCTTTAAGGATTCCCGCTAAAATTACATTTATTTTGCTTTCTTCATCATCTTTAATTTCACGTGAAACTTCATATGAAAATGTGTATTTATCACTATCAAGTGATATCATATCTTCTATTTCTAAATCCATAAGTCCATTTAAATCTTTAGGGCTTAACATAGGCAATATGCTAGATTTTACAACTACATCTCTAGTATTTATACAAAGTACTACTGATTTACTTTTAAATTCATTTTTACTTAATGCAACTCTCAATAAATCATATTTATCGTTATAATCAAATGGTATGTTTTCTTCTTCTCTAGATACGAATATTATGTCATCTAGTATGTACTTATTTTTTTTCTTATCATATTTTCCTTCTATTATAGAAACATAATCTCCATAGTAAGATATATATAATTTAGTCATTATTTACTCCTCCTAAATAGCATCATAAATGCTTAGCATTGGTAAAAATACTGATATAACTAGTATTGCTGCTATTATACCAACAGCTATTATCATAATTGGCTCAATCATAGATACTAATCGCTCTAAGTATACTTGTGCTTCATGTTCATAAAACTCTGCCATTTGATAACTTATGCTCTCTAACTGACCTGTTTGTTCTCCTATAGAAATCATTTGTAAGAATATAGGGTCAAAATAATCTATTTTTTCTAGATTTTCAGCTAAAGATTCCCCTTTTATTACTCCCTCTTTTGCAACATCTATGGCTTTTTCAGCAATAGAATTATTTATACTATCTTTTATATAATCAAGACCTTGTAATAATGGGTATCCAGTTGATGTAAATAAGTACAAGGCTCTAGAAAACCTCATAGAAACAATAGCATTTATAGCAATACCTAATAACGGCGTTTTTCTTATCAATTTATCTTTTTGTTTTCTCCCAATTGGAGTTTTTATGTATAGTTTAAGTTGGTAAATTAAAAATACAATAAAAGGTATTATTAAATACCAAAATTTCTTTATAAACATCCCAAATCCCATTATCATCTTAGTTATAAAAGGTAGCTTTGCACCGGTTTGTACTATACTATCCATCATTTGTGGAATTATAAATCCTGTAAATATAAATAACATGACAAATGACGTTATCCCAATTACTATTGGGTATGTAGATGCATTTCTTATTTTTTGTGTTATCTTATGCTCTCTTTCATAGAAAGTAGACATACTTTTTAAAACATCCTCTAATGTACCCGTAGCCTCACCTGTAGCCACCATAGCACCTAAAAGTTTAGGAAACTTCGAATCTTCATTTAACATAACTTCTGATACCGAACCACCTGTTTTTAATGAATTTATAATTGTATTTATCTCTTGAGCCATTATTTTATCTTTTGATTTATTGGCCATACTCTCAAGACCAACTATACTGTTTACTCCAGATGCAATTATAATCCTAAATTGTCTACAAAAATGACTTACAACATCTGCTCTTAATTTTTTCTTACTAAATAACTGCTTACCTTGTAATTTGCTTTTTGTTTCTTTTATTTCTATAGGCCTTAGACTTTTTTCTTTCAATGCTATTTTCGCTTCTTTTAAATCATTAGCTGAAATAATTCCATTTACTTTTTTTGAACCTGTAGTTATTGCAGTGTATTTAAAGTTTTTCATATTCATCCACCCTTTTAATCAGTAATCAAAGTTACTCTCAGCATCTCATCTGTTGTTGTTTGGCCAGACAATACTTTCATAACAACATCTTCTTTTATAGTTCTCATGCCCATATTTTTTGCTTTTTTAAGTATCTCAATTTCCTTGGCTTCACTATCAATCAAATCTTTTATAGGCTGAGTTATTTTTAATATTTCATAAACCCCTAACCTTCCTTTATATCCAGTATTATTGCATTTATCACAACCACTACCTTTATATAAAGTTAATTCATCTTGTATATCAAAACCTAATGCTTTTTTTTCACCAATATCTGCTTTATACTCTTGTTTACATTTATCACAAACTTTTCTTACAAGTCTTTGTGACACAACACCTAGTAAAGATGAAGTTATAAGGAAGCTATCTATATCCATATCTTGAAGCCTTGATATAGCTCCCACTGCACTATTAGCATGAAGTGTACTTAGTACTAAATGACCTGTAAGAGATGCCCTTATAGAAATTTCCGCTGTTTCAGTATCTCTTATCTCTCCGACCATTATAATATCTGGGTCTTGCCTCATAAATGACCTCAATGCATTTGCAAAATTGAATCCAATTTTATAATTTATTTGAGATTGATTTATACCAATAAGTTCGTATTCTACAGGATCCTCTATTGTCAGTATATTTTTATCTACACTATTTAATTGATTTAACATAGAATAAAGGGTTGTTGTTTTTCCACTCCCTGTAGGTCCAACAACTAATATAAGCCCATATGGAGTAGACAATAGCTCATTGTATATTTGTATATCTTTTTTACCAAATCCTAATTCCTCTTTGCTAGCCATAAAGTTACTTTTATCAAGAACTCTCATAACTACTTTTTCATATTTGTTTGTAGGCATAGTCGATACTCTAAAATCTATTGGATGATTGTCTATATTTAAATATATTCTTCCATCTTGAGGTAATCTTTTTTCCGATATATTAAGCCCCGCCATTATTTTTATACGACTTACAACTGCTTTGTATGGCTTTACACTAGTTTTCATATATTCAATAAGCATTCCATCAATTCTAAATCTAATTCTCATAAAGTCGCCTTCATGTTCAACGTGAATATCACTAGCTTTCATCCTTACAGCATTTTCCAAAATATTTTGTACAAGTCTTACTATAGGAGCTGAGTTTAGTTCTTCTTCTGAGGATACTTCTTCTTTTATAATTTCTTTCTCCGCATTTGCATAGTCTTTTATTGCTTTATCTAAATCTGAATTTGCATATGCTGAGTCTATACATTGATTAATTTCACTAGTTGTTGCTATATATACGACCACATCTTTTCCTGATATACGTTTTATGTCTTGTATAGCCCCTCTATCTTGCGGGTCATCCATTGCTATATGTAAATTCTTTCCTTCTAGTTTGAATGGAAATACTGAATATCTTTTGCATATGTTGGCTGGGATTAAATTAGTTGCTATTCTATCTATGTTTGTTGGTGTCAAATGTACACTTTCTATTTTGAAAAGTTCTTTTAATACATTTGTTAATAATTCACCTGTTATTAATCCTTGGTCTATTAATAATTCTCCTAATCTTTTTCCAGTTATTTTTTGTTGAGATAAAGCCCATGTTAGCTGTTCTTTTGTTATATATCCTTTTTCAACAAGCTTATCTCCAATTCTTATTTTTCTCAATATTTTCCACCTCCATATATATTTAATTATATCAGTTTTGATTGTTATCCACATTTTATAACATCATATTTTTACAAATAATTTAATAAGTTATATATAAATAAAAGCAATGGAAATCCATTGCTTTTATTTATATATAACTTATTAATTTTTAATATTATTTATTGTTTATTTGTATTTAAACCAGTTGTATTAGATATTATAGTCATAGTTATTTTATCGCCATCTACATTTATTTGATCATTAGTATCTTTTTCTATCATTTTTTCTAATTCGGGACTTATACTATTAGATGTAGTTACAATTATATTCATTGACTGATCTTTTATCTCAGGTGCATACTTTCCACCAAATGGTGATTCTGTTGGTACTTTTTCCATATATTCATCTAAATCTGCGTCTACATCTGTATCTTTACCCCCTGTTAAAACTTTAGGATAAGTATTTTTATCTGTATAGTAAGATAGAGATGCTGACTTAAATGCATTATAATCTGCTTTTAAATCTGCTACTTTTGCTTTATTTATATTTTTAAATAAAGCTGGTACTGCTACTATTGCTAATATTCCTATTATTGCTATTACTACTAATAATTCTACTAATGTAAATCCTTTTTGATTTTTCTTTTTCATATTCATTCTCCCCATATTTTTTATTTTTGTGTTCGCTTAGGCAACATATTGTTTGCAAGTCTAATATAAATTTCACTATTTTGATATCCTACTCCGTCTGGACCGCTACTAATATATACATTTTCATAGCCAATATCATTTACAATTTTTTTAAATTGTTTTTCATTTATATGCATTTTATTGTCAGGATGACCTTGAATTGTTAAATATGCATCTCCTAAATCGTCTAATCTATAATTACGTCCACTTACTTCACCTAATTCATTTACCTTACAAACTACCATTGCACCCCCAGAACTATCTACAATTTCATTATTTTCATTTTTGATTCTTATCTTGTAATCTCCACCTAAAGGTGTGTATTTACTATCAAATCCATCTATCTCTAAGTCCTCAAATCTTTTAGCTAGTTTATTATTATCTGCATAATATGCTACTGTAGAACTTTTAACTGCATTATAGTCAGATTCTAATTTAGCAACTTTAGACTTATTGATGTTATCAAATAATGCAGGTACCGCTACTATTGCTAATATTCCTATTATTGCTATGACAACCAATAACTCTACTAATGTAAACCCATTTTTATCTTTAAGTTTTTTATTTGCTTTCAAAATCTTCCCCCCTTATTTTTTATACAATCAAAAAAAGCCATGAAATATAATTATATATTCATAGCCGGTTGCACCACTAACTCCATATATTCTAGGTGCCCACATACAGAATACACTTCACAGTTTCCATTTTTTTCCTTGTTATTATTAATAATAGCACCTGCTCGTCTTAATTTCAATATATTTTTATACTTATTAATAGTATGCTTTAGAATTTTTTATTATACTAAAGTATATTATCAATAAATAATTTTAGTTACACTATTTAATAAACATTATTTTAAATATAAAAATACACCTTGTTTATAGTAAACAAGGTGTATCCAATAATTTTGTAATTAGAATAATATACTAACAGATTCGTTAGCGAATATTTTCTTTATAGCATCTCCGAATAAAGGTGCTACAGTTTTAACTTGTATCTTATCTATCTTCTTATCTTCTGGAAGTTGTATAGTATCAAGTACTATTAACTCACCGATAGAAGAATTTTCTATTCTTTCTATAGCCGGTCCTGATAATACACCATGTGTACAACAAGCATAAACATCTTTAGCACCAAATTCTTTAAGTGCATTAGCTGCGTTTACTATTGTTCCTGCTGTATCTATCATATCGTCTAATAATATAACATTTTTACCTTTAACCTCACCTATTATGTTCATTACTTCACATACGTTAGCCTTAGGTCTTCTTTTGTCTATTATAGCTATTGGAACATCTCCATCTAAGCTATTAGCAAATTTTCTAGATCTTGTAACACTTCCTAGGTCTGGAGACACTACCACTAAGTCTTCGATTCCTTTTTCATTGAAATAATCAGCTAATATTTTTCCACCTTGTAAGTGATCTAGAGGTATATCAAAGTATCCTTGGATTTGTGCTGCATGTAAATCCATTGTTAATACTCTATCCGCTCCTGATGCTGTTAATAAGTTTGCAACTAATTTAGCTGTGATTGGATCTCTCGCCTTAGCTTTTCTATCTTGTCTTGCATATCCGTAATAAGGTATAACTGCCGTTATTCTTCCTGCTGATGCTCTTTTCATTGCATCTATCATTATTAATAATTCCATTAAGTTATCGTTAACTGGACTATTAGTTGATTGAATTACAAAAACATCACATCCTCTTACTGTTTCCTTGATGTTTACTGATATTTCTCCATCACTAAATGTTCCAACTTCACAATCCGCAACTGGTACTCCTATGTAATCAGCTATTTTTTTAGCTAATTCTTTAGATGAATTTCCTGCAAGTATTTTGATTTCGCTTCCGCTAGTATTCATGTATATCCTCCCGAAAATTTTTAAACATTTGTTATATTTATTAAAAGTTCAAGGCTATATTGCCTGAAAATAATAAGCTATTTAGTAATTACTTGTTATCTTTTTGGTCTTTCTTTTCTACCCAACCTTCTTTGACAACTTGCTTTTGTCTTGCAATAGCTAATGCTCCTTGTGGAACGTTGTCTGTTATAGTTGAGCCTGTGGCTACATATCCTTTTGCTTCTACCGTTACTGGTGCAACTAAGTTAGAATTAGATCCTATGAATGCTCCATCTTTTACTATAGACTTAAATTTATTTTTACCATCGTAGTTTACAAATACTACTCCACATCCTATGTTCACATTTCTTCCAACATGAGCATCACCTATATACGAAAGGTGAGATGCTTTAGAATTATCTTCTATTGTAGCGTTTTTAACTTCTACGAAGTCTCCTATTTTTACGTTATTACCAATATTGCTCTTTGGTCTTAAGTATGCATAAGGCCCTACTGTTGTATTCTCTCCAACAATACTATCTGTTATCGTTGAGCTTTCTACTTCTGTATAATCACCAATTTGCGAATTTATTATACTACAATTCATTCCAATTATACAACTTGAACCTATTTTTGTATTTCCTCTTATCATAGCTCCTGGATATACTATAGTATCATTTCCTATTTCAACACCTGATTCTATATATGTTGAATTAGTATCTATTATTGTAACTCCATTTACCATATGAGATTCATTGATTCTCTTTTTCATTATTTCTTCTGCTTTTGATAACTCAACTCTTGAGTTTACTCCCATTAGTTCTTCTATTGTAGAACCATTGAAAGCACCTACTTTATGACCTTTATCTCTCATTATCTTGATAGTGTCTGTTAAATAGTACTCTTCTTGGGCATTATTATTATCTAATAAGTCTAGAGATTCTCTTAAGCTCTTTCCATTAAAACAGTATATACCTGAATTAATTTCTTTTGCTTGCTTCTCTTCCTCACTAGCATCTTTTTGCTCCACTATTTTTAGTAAATCTTGATTTTCATCTCTTATTATTCTTCCATATCCTGTAGGATTTGATACACATGTAGTAAGTACTGTAGCATGGTATCCATTTTCTAAATGATAATCAAATAATTTTTTTAATGTATCTTCTTTTACTAAAGGTGTGTCTCCACATAATACCACTATAGTATCTTCATCATTTATATATTCTTTAGCCATCATAACAGCATGCCCAGTTCCTAATTGTTCTGTTTGCATTGCTATCATAGTGTCTTTAGGTAATCTCTCTTTTACAGTTTCACTTTCATGTCCCAATATTGTTACTATATCGTTAACCCCAGAGTTTTTACAAACATCTATTACATGGTTAACCATTTCTTTTCCACACACTTTGTGTATGACCTTTGGAAATTTAGACTTCATTCTTGTACCTTTGCCTGCAGCAAGGATTATAGCTTTAAAGTTCATCTCTCCACTCCATTCTTTATTTTATTTCCTATATATTCTATATTTTAATTGTTCATATTTAATGTCTTTGCTATCACTAACTAATATAGCACCTTTTTGCAAAAAAGTATACATTTATACAAAAATTTTAAATACAAAAAAGAGCCGAATAGTTCGACTCTCAATAAATTCCCTATATTTATAATTACTCAGCTGCAACTTCTAATTGAGCTACCGCTTCGTGATATGCTTTTAAAACTGCATCTTCTAATACTTGTCTCATTTCAGCATTTATTGGATGCGCTATATCTCTAAAATTACCTTCCCCTACTTTTCTGCTTGGCATAGCTATGAATAGTCCATTATGACCTTCTATAACCTTTATATCATGTACTACAAATAGGTTATTAAAAGTTAATGAAACTATACACTTCATTTTGCCCTCATCAGTTATCTTTCTTACTCTTACGTCAGTTATCTTCATACCCTTGTATCCCCCTTTTATATTTAACAAATTAATATATTTAATATTGGACTGTTTTTTTATATAATTCTAGGAATCTTTTGAATATCCTTTTTTATTTTTACAAAATTTATTATTTTTTGTAGGATTATTCTTCCTCTTCTAAAATGTCCTCTATTATATCGTCAATTTGGCACTCCCCTTGTACCTCTTCATTTTGATATTCATCTTTAAATGTCTTTAGGTTTGGCTCTACTTTAACGCTTTCACCATTTACATCTAGCTCTATCAATGATATGTAATCTTTAACCATTTTTTCTTGTGGTTCTATTGTAGATATAAACACTCCAGTTCCTATAACTTGTGCTCCAAATTCATTCATAAGATCTACCATTCCTTTGATAGTTCCTCCACCTCTCATAAAGTCATCTATTAATATAACTTTACTGTTTGGCTTTATAGCTTTTCTTGGTAAACTCATGCTCTCTACTTTAGAATTATTTCCATTTACATAAGTCATGCTAAGTGTGGGACCTTCTGATACTTTTATGTCTTTTCTTATTATAACTAATGGTAAATTCATAGCTTTTGCTGTCATTAATGCCATTGGAATTCCCTTTGTTTCCATTGTCACTACATAATCAGCATCTATATAATCTATATTTGAGGCAAATATTTTGCCTATTTTAGCCGCTATTGTTGGATCATATATTAAATCTATTAAATATAAAAATCCACCTGATAATATTCTTGATTTATCGCCTATTTTTTCACATAAATCCATCAAGAATTCTTCATTTTCTGCTTTTGAAGTTTTTGGTATATATTTAACTCCACCAGCTGCTCCTGATATAGTTATAACTTTACCTAATTGTAGCTTTTCAAAAACATTTTTTACAACTATTAAGTCTTCACTTATTGTTGATTTCGCTGCATTGAATTGATTTGTGAAATAACTTAGCGTAAATATTTTGTTTGGATTGTCTGATAGTATTTTTACTATAGCTCCAATTCTCTCCGTTCTTTTAAACTTCATTAAATTTTCCTCCTAGGATTATAACACCTTACTACTTAAACTATGTAATGCACAACAATATTTATTATGATATAATAATGGTTATGTTTTAATTAGTTTTTAAATATATTATATATATAATCTAGTATATGTATATTTTCCATAAAATATTGAACATTATACTATTATACCACAAACATAGTTCATATTGTAGGACTTAATTAAAAAGAAAGGTGGTTTTCTTATGAATATACATTTCATTGGAATTGGCGGTATAAGCATGAGTGCTTTAGCTGAAATATGTATTAATAAAGGATATAAAGTGTCTGGTTCAGATGCAAACGAATCATACTTATTAGAGAAACTTAGATCTCAAGGTGCTGATATATTTATTGGTCATAAAAAAGAGCATATCTCTGATAATATAGATATGGTTATTTATACTGCAGCTGTACATAAAGACAATGCAGAGATGATAGCTGCTAAAGAAAAAAATAAACTTACTATGAATAGAGCTGCTTTTTTAGGTCAAATCATGAGAGAATATAAAAACTCAATAGCAGTTTCTGGGACTCACGGTAAAACTTCGACAACTTCTATGTTGTCTACTATATTCCAATATGCAGATTTAGACCCTACTATATTAGTAGGAGGAAATTTAAGCACTATTGGTGGGAATGTTAAAATAGGTAATTCTGATCATTTCATTACAGAAGCTTGTGAATATGTTGATAGTTTCCTTAACTTCAACCCTAAAATAGCTATAGTATTAAATATCGAAGAAGATCATTTAGATTACTTCTCAGGTATAGATGAAATAAAAGCATCTTTCAATAAGTTCGGAAAATTACTTCCTAAAGATGGTTATTTCATAATCAATGGTGATGACGAAAACACAGAAGATATATTACATGAGATTAAGGCTAGCGTAATAAAATACGGAACAAATACTTGTAACGATGCAATCTTAAAAAATATAAACTTCAACGAAAATGGTCATGGAGTATTTGATTTAGAATTTAAAGGTGAAAATTTAGGAACATTCGAACTTTCTGTTCCTGGTCTTCATAACATATACAACGCTGCAGCTGCTATTCTTACAGCCTATGTATCTTCTATAGATTTAGAGCTTATAAGAACTAACATAAAAGCTTATGGCGGAGTTGGTAGAAGATTTGAAGTTAAAGGTAATTATAATGGTGCTTTAGTTGTTGATGACTATGCTCATCACCCAACAGAACTAAAGGCTACTTTATCTGCTGCTAAAAAAATGAAACAGTCTAAGTTATGGTGTATATTCCAACCTCATACTTATACTAGAACAAAATCTCTTTTAAATGAATTTGCAGAAGCTTTTTATGCTGCAGATAAAGTTATTATTACTGATATCTACGCTGCTAGAGAGCAAGATCCTGGTGATATTCATTCTAAAGATTTAGTTGAAAAATTATATCAAAATAATGTCGATGTAACTTATATAAGTAAATTCGAAGATATAACTGATTATCTTCGTGATAATGTTAAGGATAATGACTTAGTTATAACTGCTGGTGCAGGTCCTATATACCAAGTTGCTGAAGCATTGATTCAAAAATAATTCAAACAAAAAAGTGTCTTTAAATGATTTTTTATCATTATAAAAGACACTTTTTTATTTAAATATAATTATTTTGAGCTTTTTCCGATCTCAAATATCTCTGACACAAGATAATTATAAAGTTTTGTATGCACTTCATAATATGCTTCTGCTTTACTTTCATCTTTTCCTTTTTGACATATTTTTATATAATCTTTGCCCATTGTTTCTACCACTGCATCGTAGTGTTCTCCCTTAATATTTATTTGGAAGTTATAATCACTTCTCTCTTTACTTTTTTCAGGTTGAACTTTTCCTACTATTCTCTTTTGAATCATTTGAAGTGAAAGATCATCGAATTTCCACTTATGTATTTTTTTAGTTTCATTTTTATATTTTATTTCTACAGTTTCCCAACTTTCATACTGCTTAACGAAATCAAAAGATAGGTAAATACTTTCACTTAAAAGCTTCTCAAATTCTTTCTTTGTAGCTACTGGAACTTTATAATATTCTTCGCTACTTACAGTATATACTCTAAAGTAATTCAAATCTGTAGAGAATCTTATTCCATCGTCTGAATATCCATTATATACCGGGGTATACGATTCTGGTTTTCTTATTTTTGTAAACTCACTGAATAAAATTTTCACATTAGACCAGTAATACTCTTCTATCCTTACTTTCTCTACCTTTGAATCTGATATATATATTTTTTCTTTCGAGCTTATTTGCTTTATTAATGATCTTGTATCTTCTTTATCTAGTTCTGCTTTTATTGGTTGTGCGCTGTCGTCTTCCATATTTCTTGCAGTATTAAAAGCTAGAAAATAAACTATAAAAAACAAAACAATTCCAATAATTATTATTGTACCTTTTTTTAGTTTTCTTTTTTTTGCCATGAAAATCCCCCCTAAGGCTATATAATTATAAGACAATTATATACTTTTATCAATATTTTGTAAGTATGTTTATTTTATATTAATATTTCCTAGGAAATTTTTTTCATAATTCGACAATAATATTCATTTTTCTATACTTTTATAAATAGAAAAAATCACCTAGCTTTTGCTAGGTGATTTTAATTAAACAACTTTATATTATGCTTCTTTTATTAGCTCTTTTACCATTATTGCAGAATTAACTATGTCTTCTATAGCTATATATTCTTCTAATGTATGAGCATTTTTCATACCTATTCCTAAGTTAACTGCTTTTACTCCGTTTTTGTTTAATATGTTAGTATCACTACCTCCACCTGTAGAAGCTGTATGTCCTTCTATATTCATGTTAGAGAAAGCTTTTTTAGCAAGTTTAACTATTTCATCATCTTCACATACATTAAAAGGTGCATATGCTCTATTAACTTCTATGTCTATTTTAGCTCCAAACTCTTTGGCAGTTTTTTTGAATGTTTCTACCATATGATTTGTTTGAGCATCTAATTTTTCTTCACTTAAACTTCTAGCTTCTGCTACTATTTCTAATTCTGGCATAACTATATTTGTTGCTATACCACCTTTAATTATTCCTATATTAGCAGTAGTTTCTTCATCTATTCTTAATAACTTCATATTTTCCATAGCTCTTGAAGCTACCATTATTGCACTTATTCCGTTTTCTGGTTGAAGACCTGCATGAGCTGGTTTTCCTGTTATTTTAACGTTTATAGCATCTTGTGCTGGTGCTTGAATTATTATTTCTCCAGGAGCTCCACCACTGTCTAATACAAATGCATAATCAGCATCTACTTTAGAGTAGTCTAAGTATTTAGCTCCAAATAATCCGCCTTCTTCCCATATAGAGAATACTACTTGTATATCTGCATGATCTATATCGTTTTCTTTAACCATTCTTAAAGCTTCTAATATAGCAGCTATACCCGCTTTGTCATCAGAACCTAATACTGTAGTCCCATCACTTTTTATTATTCCAGCAGCTTCGTCTATTATAGGTTTTATTCCTTCTCCTGGGCTAACTGTGTCCATGTGTGAACTGAATAATAATTTCTTTCCTGGTCTGTTTCCTTTTAAAGTAGCTATTACGTTTCCAGTTTCTCCGTTAACCTTTTCCCCTGCATTATCTATTGAAACTTCACAACCTATTGCTTCTAATTTTTTAACTAAAACTTGTGCTACTTTACCTTCTTTTGAAGATGGACTATCTATTTGTACTAACTCTAAAAATTCATTTATTAATCTTTGTTTGTTTATCATGATATTTCCTCCCAAATTATAGTATATCTATATATTTTAGATTAATATCATAATATTATCAATAGAAAAGGGGATATATTTTATTTTAAGATTCTTCTACTTCTAGAATCTATAAAACATAGCCAGTATCCTAGACTATCATTTCTAGTATCACATGGTTGATAAGTATTAAATCCAGTATGACCTTTATCTGGCTGCTCATTTTTATTTCCTGGAACTGCGTATATATAATTTTTTCTCTTGTTATATTCATCATATTGAACACCAAATAAATAATGTCTATATTTATATGAATGCATTACAGCATCACTATACATTGTGTAATTTAATGTATTTACATATCCTAAGTGCGGCATTGTATATCCACATAAAGTTGTTGGACTTATCTCTACTTTCCACCATCTAGTGTCTTCTATATCTTCACTTACAAATGGTTTAACTTCGTTAAAATATTTTAATCCCTTTTTAATCTGTCTTGGCATTAATAATGCGCCTGCTGCGTTAGAGTTTTGAGATTTTTGTTGATATTGTTCATATGATTGATATGGTCTATTTTGAGGTTTTGGTTCTTGATATTGACTTGCATATTTAGGTTTTTTTTGTTGCTTATTTTTTTGTGGTTTTTGTTTGTATAAATTACGTTCTATGATTTCTTCTTTTTCTTCTTTATACTCTTCTTCATCTTTTTCTTCTTCATCCTCATACTCATCTTCTTCATCTTCTTCGTCTTGTATTTCTATATACCCATCATTATCTTCTATTTCTTCATAATCCTCGTCATTTTCTTCCTCTATTTCTATATACTCTATTTCTTCATATTCGTAATCATCATCATCAAATTCTTCGTCATCATCTACTTCTATATATTCCACTTCTTCATACTCATCAAATTCTTCATCATCTACAGTGAATAATATATCTTCATAGTTTTCTATTTTACTACCCTTAAATCCTATGAGTGGAACAGATTTTTCGTAAAGTAGAGCTATTCCTTTTAAATCTATGTCGTCCCTATCTAGATTTAATACAAACTCACCTTTTCCTTGCTCACTTAAAATAACTTTACCCAAATCTAAAGTTTCATAATCACTTTGTATTGCAATTACTCTATATCCATCTTTTACACATTTAAGATTTTCTACATAAAGTGAAACTACTGATTTTTCATCATTTATTTCTACTTTAGCAAATGCTTTCGGCAAAATGCGCTCTTTGTATCTAAAATTATTATCTTTAGCTTCAAGAATTATATAATCTCTTTTAAACTTTCTTTTGGAAGCCATTTCTAATCCCCCCTTAACATAATTTCTCTAAATATTATATGATTGAACACATAAAAAAAGTACCTTCTATTTTGAAGGTACCTTTGCATTTACTTTATTTGAAAGAGTAGCAAATTCTTGTATGCTAAGAGTTTCTCCTCTTCTTTTTTCATCTATATTAGCTTCTAATAATACTTCTCTTATTTCTTCTTTGCTTAAGAAGCCTAATGTACTTAATGAGTTAAGTAAAGTTTTTCTTCTTTGGCTAAATCCAGCTTTAACTGTTTTAAAGAATATTTCTTCACTATCTACTGGATATTTTATTTCTGGTCTTACATGAAGTCCTATAACTGTTGAGTCTACATTTGGTTGCGGTATAAACATATGTCTTGGTGCTTTTGCAACTATTTCTGTATCACAGTAGTATTGAACTGCAATTGATAAAGTTCCATAATCTTTTGTACCTGGTACTGCATTCATTCTATCTGCAACTTCTTTTTGTACCATAACCACTATATCAGTTACTGGAATATCTTCTTCTAAAAACTTCATAACTATCGGTGTAGTTATATAGTATGGAAGGTTCGCTACTAATTTAACTGGACCTCCATTTAATTTTTCTTTTACTAATTCTTGAACATCAACTTTTAATATATCTTTATTTATTACTTCTACATTATCAAGGTCATCTAAAGTTTCTCTTAATATTGGAATTAATGTTTTATCTATTTCTATAGCAACTACTTTATCTGCTACTTTTCCCATTTCACGAGTAAGTGTTCCTATTCCAGGACCTACTTCTATTATCTGATCGCCTTGTGAAAGTCTTGCACCTTGTAATATGCTATCTATTACATTATCGTCTATTAAAAAGTTTTGTCCTAAAGACTTTGAAAACTTAAATCCATGTTTTTGAACTACATCTTTGGTTGCACTATGTGATGAAAGTCTATCCATTTAATTTCTCCTATTTTACTATATTTTCACGTTTTTTGTGAATTATTTTTGTCACGCTTGCGTGACTTTTTTAGCTTAATTCTATTTTATTTAATGCTAATTCAAATTCTTCTCTACTTACTCCATAGTTGTTTAATCTATTTAAGAATTGTTTTGCATTTCCGTAACCTATTCCAAGTATTTTTCCAAGTTCATCTCTTCTGAAAGATGCATCTTCATTTCCTATAAGTCCGTTTCTTATTAAATCTATTTGTTTAAATTCATCTCTTTTATCCGTACTTTCTGTTCTTACTTTTTCAAGAGCTGCTATTATACTCTTTGGAGTAGCATTTTCGATTCCTATATCTCCATCTTTTTTAGCTTCTTCTCTTGGTAAAAATGCATGCTTACATCCCGGAACTTCAGCTGCTATTTTTTTTCTTATTTTTTCCCCTGCAAAATCTGGGTCAGTAAATATTATTACTCCACGTCTTTCTTGAGCTGATTTTATACGTTCCATAGTGCCTTTTGGAAACCCAAATCCACCAGTTGTTATAAGTTCTGCATCAAGAGCTCTTTTTACTGCTGTAACGTCATCTCGTCCTTCTACAACTATAATTTCTTTTATCATTATTAATTCACCTTTTTATCTATTTTTTAATCTCTCGTCTTATACTACATCTTTATATTTTACGTTTTTTATGACATTTTATCAAGAAAAATAAAAGCTACAGTACAATTATGCACTATAGCTTTTACTTTTATAATATTTTATAAAAAATTATTTATTATTTTATATTAAAGAATCTCTTTGCATTTTCTTTTGTTGCTTCACATACTTTTTCATAAGATATCCCTTTTTCTTGAGCTATCTTATCAGCAACAAAAGCTACTAAAGAAGGGTCATTTCTTTTTCCTCTATGTGGCTCTGGTGCCATGTATGGTGAATCAGTTTCAATTAATAAATATTCTAGTGGTATTTCACTTACTACTTCTCTAGTTTTTTTATTATTTTTAAATGTAACTGTTCCTGGAATAGAAATATAACATCCCATTTTTATATACTCTTTAGCTAATTCTACATTTCCACTATAGCAATGAAGCACGCATCCTATTTCTGGATTTTTAGTACTTTTAATTATCTCAAAAGTATCAGCATGTGCATCTCTATCGTGTATTATTATTGGTAATTTTAATTCATTAGCTAATTCTATTTGTTTTTTAAACCATTCTCTTTGAATTTCTCTAGGTGCATTATCATAAAAATAATCTAAGCCTATCTCACCTATTGCAACTACCTTTTCATTCTCAGTAGCTAATTTTCTTAGAGTCTCTATATCACTATCATCTAGTTGACCTACATCATGTGGATGAACTCCAACTGCTGCATATATAAAATCGTATTTATTAGCAAGTTTAACACTGCTTATAGAACTTTCTATATCTGCACCTGGATTTACAACTAAATCTACTTGTTTTTCTTTTAGAGTTTTAATTAGTTCTTCTCTATCTTCATCAAATCTTTCATCATTTAAATGTGCATGTGAGTCAAATAACATTTTTTTATTCTCCTAACTTATTAACAAACTTCGCATCCATCTTTAGCACCACTTGCGATTGGAACTACTAAATCGTCCCCATCATCTCCAGCTGCTAATATCATACCTTGAGATTCTACACCTCTTAATTTAACAGGTTTTAAGTTACATACAACTATAACATCTTTTCCTACCATATCTTCAGGCTTATACCAAGAAGCTATTCCAGATACTATTTGTCTAGTTTCTGGTCCTATTTTTATTTGAGATACTAATAATCTATCTGCTTTTGGATGCTTTTCACAACTTAAAACTTTTCCTACTCTTAGTTCTACTTTGTCTAATTCATCTATTGTGATATTTTCTTTGTGCTCTATTGGTTCTTCTACTACTTCATCTTTTTTTTCTGAGAATAATTCATTTAATTCTTCTACTTCTTTTTCAACCTCTAATCTTGGGAATAAAGATTGTCCTTTATGAACTTTTGTATTCTCACCTATTAATCCAAAGCTCTTTAAGCTTTCCCAAGTAGTTAAACTTTCATCAACTATTCCTAATTGAGCGTATATTTTCTTAGCAGTATCATTCATTACTGGATTTATAAGAGTTGCTATAGTTCTTATAGATTCACATAAATTGTATAATACAGTATCTAATATATCTTTTTTAGCTTCATCTTTAGCTAAAGCCCAAGGCATAGTTTCATCTATATATTTATTTGTTCTTCTTATTAATTTCCAAGCACTTTCTAATGCTTCATTAAATTGAAGTTTATCCATTTCTTTTTCAAAGTTTTCTACTGAAAGTTTAGCAACATCTCTTAAATCTGCATCAAATTCAGTATTTTCTTTAACCATTGGTATTATTCCATCATTGTATTTTTCTACCATAGCTACGGTTCTACTTACTAAGTTTCCTAAATCATTTGCAAGGTCAGAGTTAAGTCTTGTTACAAAGTTTTTATGAGTATAGTTTCCATCTTGACCAAATGCAAATTCTCTTAATAAGAAGTATTTAAGTGAATCTACTCCATATCTTTCTATCATTTGCTCAGGGTATACTATGTTTCCTTTTGATTTACTCATTTTATCATTATCAAATAATATCCATCCATGACCGTATACTTGTGTAGGAACTTCTTCACCTAATGCCATAAGTATTGCTGGCCATATTATTGTGTGGAATCTCATTATTTCTTTACCTACTATATGAACATTTGCAGGCCAGAATTTTTTATATTCACTATCATCTTCACTCATATATCCAAGAGCTGTTATATAGTTACATAAAGCATCTACCCAAACATATATTACATGTTTTTCATCGAATGGTACTTTTATACCCCAGTCAAAAGTAGTTCTAGTTACACATAAATCTTCTAAACCTTTGTCTAAGAAGTTTGCAACCATCTCATTTTTTCTTGATACTGGGAAACAGAAGTTAGGGTCAGCGAATAATTCTCTTAATTTATCTTCATATTTAGATAATTTAAAGAAATAAGCTTCTTCTTTTGCTATATAAGTTTCTCTACCACAATCTGGGCACTTATTCCCTTCTAATAATTGTGATTCTGTCCAGAAGCTCTCACATGGAGTACAGTATCTTCCTTCATAAGCTCCTTTATATATATCACCTTGCTCGTATAATTTAGTGAATATTTTTTGTATTATCACTTCATGTCTATTTTCAGTAGTTCTTATAAAATCATCATATGATATATCCATAGTATTCCATAAGCTTTTTATATCTGCGATCATTCCATCTAAGTATTCTATTTCAGTCATACCTTTTTCTTTAGCTGTCTTTTGTATTTTTTCTCCGTGTTCATCAGTTCCTGTTAAAAATTTTACATCATATCCACAGAAACGCTTAAATCTTGCTATTGCATCAGCTGCAACTGTTGTATAAGTATGGCCTATATGTAAGTTTCCACTTGGATAGTATATAGGTGTTGTTACATAAAAACTTGGTTTAGTCATAATTTTACCTCCATTTTATTTTCCTTATATTAAAAAACTCGCCTCCTATTAAACATAGGGGCGAGATTAATCACGGTACCACCCTAATTTACCTAAACTCTAATATCTATAAATATAATTTATAATGTTTTACAAGAAACTATATAAACTATTTTATTTTAAATAATTATGTTTAGATATCTTAGTAGACTATAACGAATCTAACCGTCTTATCTTAAAGATAGATAACCTATCATTCGGATAAAAAGCTCCGAGACCATCTTCAATAATTTATTTATCACTAGCTTTCACCTAATCTAGCTCTCTGTAGAAAAACTCCTTATTTACTCTTCTCTTCTTAGCTTATTATAT
The DNA here is from genome assembly GCA_947072565.1 of uncultured Peptostreptococcaceae bacterium. Classification (GTDB taxonomy): domain Bacteria; phylum Bacillota; class Clostridia; order Peptostreptococcales; family Peptostreptococcaceae; genus Romboutsia_D. The sequence goes on from CAMTIM010000025.1 coordinate 72,485, forward strand.
ATTTGTATATTTTACTAAATCAATATATTCTATACATATTATTATACTTCAAATTTAATTAATATTTAAGCTTAATTTGATAAATTTATGCTTTATTATATATTAATTTATTATATCATATAAATATTATTTTAAACAAACATTACATAGCAAACAAATACGGATGCTATTACCCCAGCTATATGGCAAATCATAGCACAAGTTAAAGTATGTCTTGTGTTTTTTATTTTTAAACTTCCATAGTAAATAGCCATTGTATAAAATATAGTTTCTGATGCTCCTACCATAGTAGATCCCATTTTTTCTATCAATGAATCTACTCCTACTCTTTGAGCTAGTTCAGTATACATCCCCAATGCTCCACTACCAGATAATGGCTTTACTATAATCAATCCAATAAGTTCTTTTGGTATACTCATTAGCTGTGCTATCGGTTTAAATAAAAACTCTAGCATCTCTATTCCTTTTCCTGTTTTAAATATTCCTATAGCTAAAAATATTCCGATTATGTACGGAGCTATGGACCATGCTGATTTTAATCCATCGATTGCTCCCTTTATAAAACTATCATATATATCTATTTTTTTATATCTTCCATAAACTATTATGTAAAGTATTATAAGTGGTATAAGTATATTAGAAAATAAATCCACTACTTACACCTCCTATTGCCTTGTAACATTTTGCATGTTACTATAGCAACTACTGTAGATATTATCGTTGCAAATAAAGTTGTTAGTATTATTTCTCCTGGATTTTGTGAGCCCAAGTCCATCCTAACTTTTAACATTGTAAATGGTATTATTTGAATTGAGGATATATTTATTACCAAAAACATTACCATATCGTTACTAGCAGTATCTTTTTTATTATTAAGTGTTTGCAATTCACCCATAGCTTTTAATCCAAATGCTGTTGCTCCATTACCCGCTCCCACCATATTCAATGCTATATTCATAACCATATAAGACATTGCTTTGTGGCCTGAGGGTACAGATGGAAATAATTTTTTCATTAAAGGATTGAGCTTGTGACCAATTTTTTCTATTAAACCCGAATCTTTAGCTATATTCATTATTCCCATCCAAAGCGCCATAACTCCAGCTAAGCTTATCGCAAATTCAACACCTTTTGATGCTTCATTTAATATAACTTTATTTAATTCTCCTAAATTATCAAAAATTATACTTCCTACTATTCCTATCGAAAGCATATAAAACCATATTTTTCCCATTAAGTACCACACCTCCTAAATAATTTTATGATACACATATAACACTTTATACTTGAAAGTTGTACTATATTATGTTTTAGTATATGTGTGGGGTTTTATATAATTTTTAATTTAAGGAGAAATACAATGAGAAATTTAACACTTCTTACTGATTTATATCAACTTACTATGTTAAATGGATATTTCGAAAAAAATGTTCATGAGGATATTGTAGTATTTGATATGTTTTTTAGGAAAAATGCATGCAATAGTGGATATACCATAGTTTGTGGTATTGAGCAGTTTGTTGATTATATAAATAACATTCATTTTTCAGATGATGATTTAAAATATCTTAAAAGTTTAAATTTATTTTCTGATAAATTTTTAACATTTTTAAAAGATTTCAAATTTACCGGGGATATATACGCTGTTGAGGAAGGAACTATAATGTTTCCTAACGAACCTGTACTTACTGTAAAAGCCCCGTTATACCAAGCTCAACTTATTGAAACTGCATTACTTACGATTGTTAATTTCCAATCACTTATAGCTACTAAAGCTTCTAGAGTTTGCTTTGCTGCTCAAGGAGATCCTGTACTAGAGTTTGGATTACGTCGTGCTCAAGGTCCTGATGCAGGTACATATGGTGCAAGAGCAGCTGTAATTGGAGGATGTAATGCTACTGCAAATGTTTTGGCTGGAAAGCTATTTGATATACCTTTAATAGGTACTCAAGCTCATAGTTGGGTTCAAAAATTTGATACAGAATTAGAAGCATTCCAGGCTTATGCTGATATATATCCAGATAAGTGCCTTTTGTTAGTTGATACTTACAATGTATTAAATAGCGGTCTTCCTAATGCAATAAAAGTTTTTAAGAAGCTAAAAGAAAACGATTATAAGCCTTTAGGAATAAGATTAGATTCAGGGGATTTACAATACTTATCTAAAGAATGCAAAAAAGTTTTGGATAAAGAAGGATTTACAGATATCAGCATTACAGCTTCTAACGATCTTGATGAATACACTATCTCTTCATTAAAATCAGAGGGTGCTGCTATAAATTCTTGGGGTGTTGGTACAAAACTAATAACTTCTGCAGATTCGCCCTCTCTTGGTGGTGTTTATAAATTGTCAGCATCTTTTAAAGGTGATATAATTGAGCCTAAAATAAAACTATCTGAAGATCCTGAAAAAATTAACAACCCAGGATATAAAAAAGTTGTTAGAATATACAATGAAAGTAACAAAGCTGAAGCAGATTTAATAATGCTTCATAACGAGGTTATAGACGAATCTCAGCCTTTAACGCTGTTCCATCCTATTTATAATTGGAAAGCTAAGACTTTTGTTAATTACAAAGTAAAAGAACTTCACAAACCTTTATTTATAAATGGAGAGTGCAAACATGAACATAAGTCAGTTATGGAAATAAGAGATTATGTAAAAGATGAATTAAATACTTTATGGGAAGAATATAGAAGGCTTTCAAATCCTCAAACTTATAAAGTTGATTTATCAGATGATCTTTGGAATTTAAAAAATGAAATGATAGATTCTAAAAAGTTTTTATAATATATTATCTTAATTAAGGGGGATTCAAACATGGATATTACAGATCACAAAATTATAGACATTCTACAAAAAGACGGTAGAGTTTCTATGAAAGACTTAGGTAAAATAGTTGGATTAACTTCTCCAGCTGTTTCTGAAAGAGTTAAGAGATTAGAAGAAGCAGGAATAATAGAAGGTTACAAGGCTATAGTAAATCCTGATGCTTTAGGAAGAGTTATCAAAGCTTTTATACACATATCTCTGCCTAGCAATAAGTATGTAGATTTTATTCAAGAAGCTCGTAATGATAATAGAATCGTAGAATGCCATCATATAACTGGTAACGATTGTTCTGTACTAAAGGTTATTGTTAAAGATATGTATGAACTTGAAAACGTTATTGATTCTATAAAGAAAATAGGCTCAACAAAAACGTCCGTTATACTATCAACTCCTATACATGCAAAAGCTATATTATAGAAATTAAAATGTATTTATGTACATGTTATTTAAAAAGTATTGATAGGTGCTTTTTACGATATATAAAAAAATATAGATTACTTATATTTATAAGTAATCTATATTTTTTTATTTTTTATATTTATATATATAGTTTGTTAAAGCGTATTCCATATATGTTTTTATTACACCAGTATCTTCATTAGGATTTAATAGTTTTCTAGTAGCAACTATGTCACAGTATCCTAATAATAAAATACCTATAACATCGTCTCCTAATGTTTTAAATATCTCAAATAACTTTTCTTGACTCATATTATTAGTTTTATAACTTACCAAAAGTATCATATGATGTCTTACATATATATTAAGCAAGTCAATTGTATTTTCATTTAAGCCTAAATCTTTACCTAAATTAACAGCTATGTCTGCTCCTACGATTTCATGTCCCTTAAAGTGAACTCTTCCTTCATTATCTACAGTTTTGCTATCTGGCTTCCCTATATCATGTAAAAATATTCCTAGTTTTAATAATTGAAATTTATTTAAGTTGCTACCTGCATCACTATTTAAGTAATCTTTTATATAGCTTCTTAAATGAGATGAAAAAAATTTATCTTCATCAATTATATCTTCAAATTCTTTTAAAGCATTTAATGAGTGATTATATACATTAACTAGATGATATTTACACTCTCCATTTAGTTTCATATCTTTTGTTTTAGGTATTATCTTTTCTAGTATTTTATTTTCATCTAATTCAACAATTTTTTTATAAGTACTATCACAAGATAAGCTATCTATTAATATATTTTGTAGTTTCATCTACGTCACCTCAAATTTTATGTTTTATAGGTCTAATACTTGTTTATATACTATGTCTTTTTGAAGTTTTCTATCTTTACATACTACTTTAATTGCATCTTTTTTGTCCATACCATCTTTCATTAAAACCACTACATACTCTCTTTCATTAAGGTCATCATAATTGTTTTTTACAGTTTTTTCTCCTGTAAAACCTTCTACTATTAATACAAATTCACCCTTAACTTCTTTTTCATTAAAAATATTTATAACTGTTTCTATATCTTCTCTTATTATCTCTTGATATTTTTTTGTAAGCTCTCTATTTACAGCTATTTTTCTATTACCTAGTATTTTTAACATATCTTTTAGAGTTTCTTTTAGTCTATGTGGTGATTCATAGAATATTATAGTTCTTGCTTCTTCTTTTATTTCTTCTAATTGATTTCTTCTTACCTTTTTGTCTCTATCTAAAAATCCTTCAAAAACAAATTTTCGTGTTTGAAGTCCAGAACCTACTAATGCTGTTATAGATGCTGTTGCTCCTGGTAATACTTCTATTTCTATATTATTCTCAATAGCCTGCTTTATTATTACTTCTCCTGGATCGGATATTCCTGGCATTCCTGCATCACTTATTATAGCTATGTTTTCTCCAGCTAATAATTTATCTATTAAATATCCACCTTTTGATTCTTCATTATGTTCATGGTAGCTAGTTAATGGCTTTGATATTTCAAAATGATTTAAAAGTCTTATACTGTGTCTTGTGTCTTCAGCTGCTATTACATCTACTTCATTTAATATCCTTACTGTTCTATAAGTCATATCTTCTAAATTACCTATAGGTGTTGGACATATATATAATTTTCCACTCATTTAATTTTCTCCTATATCTTCATTTGCATATACTGCTCTTAATTCGTCTGTATAATTTCCATCTTCTCCATATACATATAACGGATCTAATATTTTAAGCTCCGGTCTTCCATCTTTTACAAACTCTACAAGAACTAAATTTGGTGCTTTATTTGCTCTTGGATGTATAAATTGTAATTGCTTAGGCTCTAATCTATATTTTCTTCCTAGTTCAATTATATCTACTAATCTAGTAGGTCTGTGTATCATAAAAAATTTACCCTTAGGCATTGTTAATCTTGAAGCTGCTCTTATAACATCTTCTAAATTACATTTTACTTCGTGTCTTGAAATTGCTTTTTTATCATTAGGATTTTTTATTCCATCCATGTGCATATATGGAGGATTTGAAGTTACTACATGGTATCCATGTACTTCTAGTTCTTTGTCTATTGTTTTTATATCTGCATTTACTATTTGAACTCTATCTTCTAAATTGTTTAACTTTACAGAACGAGTAGCCATTTCATAAACTTCTTCTTGTATTTCTACACCTACTATTTTTTTAGCTTCACTTTTTCCTGCTATTAGTATTGGTATTATTCCCGTTCCTGTTCCTAAGTCTGCTACATTAGCACCTCTTTTTACTTTTGCAAAATTAGCTAATAACACCGCATCTATTCCAAAACAAAATCCATTAGTATCTTGTATTAGTTTTAGACCCTTTAGTTGCAAGTCATCTATTCTTTCACTTTCTTTTAATTGTATTTCCATGTATATCTCCTTCCATGTCTTATGGCTTAAATTGTCTTATATCATAAAAAGGTAGGAAAAATCCTACCCCCTTAATTCTCTTATTTAAACTATGTTTAATCTTCTAATTTCTTTAATTCTCTTATTGTTGCTGCATCTAAACCTTCTTCTTTAAGATTACCACAACCGCCATTACATTTTTTAGGTTCTTGAAGAACTTTAACTTCTTCTCTATGGCATATCTTTATAGTCTTATCATTAAATTCTATTCTAACTTGCTCTAGAAGTGGATTTATCTCTATAACTTTTCCCTTTAATTCTTCAACTTTTACTAAAGAACCTACTACAGGCATTGCGTCTATAGCTTCAGTATATACATCATGTTCATACTTTAGGCAACAGAATAATCTTCCGCATATTCCAGATATTTTTGTAGGGTTTAATGATAAACTTTGATCTTTAGCCATTTTTATTGATACTGGTTGGAAATCTCCAAGCCATGAAGAACAACAAAGACTTCTTCCACAAGGTCCTAATCCCCCTATTGATTTAGCTTCATCTCTTACTCCTATTTGTCTTAACTCTATTCTAGTTTTAAATATTGCAGCTAAATCTTTTACAAGTTCTCTAAAGTCTATTCTACCTTCTGCTGTAAAGTAGAATATTAATTTATTTCTATCAAATGTATATTCACAATCTATTAAATACATAGTTAAATCATGATCTTTTATTTTTTGTTGGCATAACTCAAAAGTTTCTTTTGCCTTTTCTTTGTTTTCAATATATGTCTTAGTATCTTCTTCTGTTGCTATTCTTATAATTGGTTTTAGTGGTGAAACTAATTCACTTTCTTCTATCTCTTTTGGCCCAACCACTACTGTTCCATATTCTAGTCCCCTTGCTGTTTCAACTACCACATCTATATTTTTTTCTATCTCTAATTCAACTGGATCAAAATAATATATCTTTCCTGCGCTCTTAAATCTAACACCCACTATCTTTATCATTTAATCACCTCATATATATTTAAAGCCATAACTTGTATACTGATATTAAAGTTACAATTGCTTTTTATCTTTTTCTTTGTTTCTTCTATTATATCAATAATTTTAGATACTTGAGAATATGTAATTTTTTTACCCATATTTTGTAGGAATATTATTTTGTCTGAGTTTATTATCATACTTTTATCTATCTTTTCTTTTAAAAAAATTATATCTCTAAAATAATTTACCATCATGTCTAATACACTAGCTATATCTTTTTTATATTTATCCATGCTAGATTGTATTTCTAATATATCTACTATATTTTTATCAAGTATTGTTTGTATGTATGACTGTATATCCTCTCTCATAATTGCAAATTCTGCAGATTCAGATAACTCTAATGCTCTTTTTATACTACCTCTTGAAAACGTCGCTAATAATTGAGCCCTGTTATCATCTATACCATTTTTCGTTAAATAATTTTTTAACTCTACTAAAGATATAGGTAGAAACTTAATTATCTCACATCTAGATTTTATAGTATCTAGTAGTATTTCTTTATTATTTGTAATTAAAATCATTATAGCATACTTAGGCGGTTCTTCTAATGTCTTTAATAATGCATTTTGTGCTTCTACTGTCATTTTTTGTGCATCATTTATTACATATATTTTATAATCCTTATGTGGTTTTATTATTATGTCAGTTTGTAGTTTTCTTATTTGTGCTATTTTTATACTATTCCCATCTGCATATATATTTATATAGTCAGGATTATTATCTATATCATAGCTATCTAATAATATTTTAGATAATTCATCTGCAAATCTTTTTTTCCCTATTCCCTCTATACCTTCAAACATATACGCATGATTTATTTTATTATTTTTAATTGAATTTGTTATATATTTTTTAGCAAATTCTTGCCCTATTATATTTTCAAAATACATATTTACCTCTCCGAAGATTTAATTGTATCTATAACTACTTTATAAATATCTTCATGTATACTTTCTATGCTTCTTAAATTATTATTTTGTAAACAATTAATTTTGTTCCATTTATATTTTTCTACTATATCTAGAGAATTATTATAAGACTTTTCTAGATATTTTATATCACTTTCATGAATATCCTTTTGCGATTCTCCTGTTATCTTGTTTTTTCTATTTTCCATAAGCTTTTTACTAAACGCTACAGGAACATCTAAAAATACAACACAATCAGGTTTTGGTATCTTATATAAGTTAAATTCATAATCACATAGCCATTCTAAATATTTATCTCTATCCGACTTGTCCATTTTAGACGCTTGGTGAACCATATTAGACGTTGTATATCTATCGGCAAGTATTATTCCACCTTCATTATAAAATTCTTCCCACTGCGTTTTAAATGATGCATATCTGTCAGCCGCAAAAAATGTTGATGATATATATGGGTCTACATCAGAAGCTTTCTTTCCAAAATCTCCTCTTAAATACATTTTAACTAAAGCTGAAGATTCACATTCATAGTTTGGATATTCAACTTTTTTAACTTTATACCCATCTTCTAATAGCCTTTCATACAATTTCTTGGTTTGAGTGGCTTTTCCGCTTGCATCTGATCCACTTTCTATGATTATTAACTTTCCGTTCATAATTATGTCCTGATTAAAATAATAATTTTAAAATCAGATTTTCACCTCCTATATATTTTCTAATCTACTACTATCTCTATAAATTGTAAGCTTGAGTCTTTTATTCCACTTACATTCATTCCTTTTTCATTGCACAGCAATATATAATCTATTATTTCTTTTGTTATTATTTCTCCTGGAGATAATAAGCTTATTCCCGGTGGATAAGGTATCACATATTCTCCACAGATTTTTCCTATGCTTTCATATATTTTAACACGTTTTTTAGGTTTATAAAATGCTTCTCGAGGACTTAATACTTTTAGAGGTATACTCATTGGATATTGGATAGTTTCTATAGTTTTTTCACTATTAAAGTTTTTACTAATATCATTTAACGCTTTTTTTATTATATTAAAGTCTTCTATTTCATTTCCTATGGTACATATTAATAATACACCATAATAATTAGCTAATTCTACTTGTACATTATATTTTTGTCTTAGTATTTTTTCTAATTCATATCCTGTTATACCCATCTTTTTTGTTGAAATAAATATTTTTGTTTTATCATCTTCATTAAACACATCTATAAATTTATTATCCTTCATATCATTAGTAAATATATCTATGTTTAGTAAAAGTTCATTCATTAGCAATTCACCTTTGCTATCATATATATCTACTGCTAAATCTAGAGATGACATAAGCACATACGATGGGCTTGAAGATTCAATAACTCTTAGAATTTGTCCTATCTTATCTATATCTACCCTATTGCCTTGTATATGTATCATAGATGATTGAGTAAATGAAGGTAAGGTTTTATGAGTACTTTGTATAACTATATCTGCACCTTGTTCTAATGCAGTCTTTGGCAATTTATCACTTAAGCCCAAGTGAGATCCATGTGCTTCATCTACTATAACCACCATATTTTTTTCATGCGCATAGTCACATATTTTTTTTAAATCATACGTTTTTCCATAATAAGTTGGATATGTTACCAAAATAGCCTTCGCATCCAAATTATTATCTATTGAATCTATGGCATCTTGTATTTCTATTCCTTCTATTATATTTGTTTGTATGTTGATTTTAGGTTTTATATATACAGGTTCTATGTCTCCTAATATACAAGAATTTATAACTGACTGATGACAGTCTCTATTTACAATAATTTTGTCTTTTGGTAAACATGACGCCATTATTGCCCCTTGTATGCCACATGTACTTCCATTAACTAAATAATATGTATGTTCACTTTTAAACACCTTAGAAGCTCGTTCTTGAGATTTTTTTATTATCCCATCTGGTGAATGTAAGTTGTCCGTTCCGTCTATCTCCGTTGTATCCATTTTATATATGTTTTTTAATATATCTGAGTATCCTAGTTTGTCATAAACTTTGCCTAATTTATGGCCTGGCATATGAAATGATATTAAATTTGTATCTAATATTTCTTTTAATTTATCTATGATTGAAGTGTCCATTTTACTCTCCTTACATTTGTTAATATATCTTATTATAACTAAATCAAACACAATTTCTATAAATTTTATATTAATTTAAAAATTATATTATTTTTAAATTAGTTATATTTATTATTACTATAAATTTATAAACTTCTATTAAACACAATAAACTACTTTTTATATTAAATTTAATTCTTTTAAAGTTAATTATTATATCTTATATAGCTAAAAGTCGTTGATATTATAAAATTTATCAACGACTTTTATTTAACTTCTAAGAATTATTATTAATTATTTGACCAAATGTGAAAGATAGGTATATTCCAGCAATACCTACTGCAAAATACATCATCCTACTCACAATTTCATATGTTCCACCAAAAACATTGCCTAGTAAATCTACTCCAAAAACACCTATTCCACCCCAATTAAGTGCTCCTACTATAACTAAAATTAATGCAATTTTCTTCATCTGTATCGCTCCTTAGATTTTAGCTTTTAAGTTATTTACTAATTTATACTCAAATAATTAATTGAATTCTCATATAGTTTCTCCAAATTTCACAATTTAATTTATCTAGCAAATTATCTAGCAACTATAATAAGGCCTTCAAATGAAGGCCCTATTTTTAAACACAAAAAAAGATTACGTGGCTACGTCTTACTCTCCCAGGCAGTTGCCCACCAAGTACCATCAGCGCTAAAGAGCTTAACTTCTGTGTTCGGAATGGGAACAGGTGTATCCTCTTTGCTATAATAACCACATAATCTTT
>CAMTIM010000026.1 GCA_947072565.1 uncultured Peptostreptococcaceae bacterium
ATTTAAAGCCCCATATGGAGCATTTTCTATTCTCCAATAAAGATGAACTCCTTGTCCACTATCTGTAACCATAGTAGGCTTTGGAACCTTTCCATCATAATATAGCATCCATATCATATACACAGTTTCAGCTTTTTCAAACCCTAATTTATTACAATCTATATCTTGAAATAAGGCTCTAAACTGCCTAATATTTTCTACTCTTCTCTTAGGTAGATACATTGTATTTGGCGCTAAAAATACATCACTTTCATTATGAAGTACTTCTACAATCTCTCTTAACCCATCATTTCTCGTATTATATATTTTAATTGTACGTTCACCAGCACTATTTTTTTCATTTAATTTTAATATTTGTATGTAACCATCTGTACTTTCATTATATAAATGGTTGCAAAAGTCTGTCATTTTCATAAAAAATACCCCTCTATTTTCAGTAAATTGACACTAAAGATAAGGAGTTCTCTCAGATTAATTCACAAAAATTATCGCTTAATATGAATTAAGATTTTAAAATTTATGTGAAATAAATTTTATATTATTTATATATCAAAAATATTGATATATATGAATTATTATGATAATATTAATACATAATAATATAAAAAATCTCTTATGAGAGTTCGCTCTTATCAAGAGTGTTGATATAAAAGTCAGGAGTAAGTCGCCAAACTTATTACACTCCTGGCTTTTTTCTTGTTCAATTTTCGATTTCTTTAATTAAATTTTAACATATTCAACCATATTAGTATATATTATTTAGTCATTTTCTAAGGTGCTACATTTTTCTTATTAACGTTATTTTATATATAATGATGGGTAATTTTATTAACTTCCTTATTCTATTTAATTGCTTTAATTGCTGAAGACATAATATATTCACCTACATTTAAATTCTGTCCCCATTGTTCTTCATATTCCTTAGATACAGGCTTAATCTCTATGCTAATATTTTTAAACCCTGATTTTTCTAAATAAAATTTTAACTCTTCAACTGAAGATGCACCTGTAACTCAGCCACAATAAAGTTTTTCATTTTTTTTCATTTCTTCAGTTAAACCCTTCATAAGTACTATATCTGAAATAGCTAACCTACCACCATTTTTTAATACACGATAAGTTTCATCATATACTCTTTGCTTATTAGGAGATAAGTTTATAACACAGTTTGATATAATCACATCAACTGCATTGTCTGCTACAGGAAGATTTTCAATTTCTCCAAGTCTAAAATCTACATTGCTATAATTATTATTAATTGCATTGTTTCTTGCTTGGCTTAACATCTCCGCAGTCATATCAACCCCTATAACAAGTCCATTTTCTCCAACCTTCTTAGATGCTAAGAAACAGTCAAATCCTGCGCCACTTCCTAAATCTAGTACAGTCTCTCCTTCACATATGTTTGCAATTAGCTGAGGATTTCCACATCCAAGTCCTAGATTAGAATTCTTTGGAACTGCATCCATATCTTCATTAGAATAGCCTATGCTCTTAGAAATATCTTCTCCACAATAGCCTACATTCTTAGAATTGCCTCCTGCGCAACACCCCATCTTAGGTTGTGATGTTACAATTTTTTTATAACTATCTCTAACTATGTTTTTTAAATCTCCATTGTTTAGATTATTCACCTTAAAACATCCTCTCGTCGTATAATAATATGCATAAAATAGGCTTTAGTCTATTTATTGATTAATTTATTTCAATTTCAAATAATAATTTTCCCACTAAACATATTAAATTTTAAGATAAAAATGCAATATCTATATTGTATTTTTCATATGCTTAGCTTTTAAATCTTGCTCCTTCAAAAGTAGGTGCTGTAATGGATTCATAATTTCTCCATCTTCAAATCTAAACACTGTATAATACAAACAATTTTCACTGTTATCTAGTGCATTTTTTATTTTTTTATACTTAACACATTCAATAGTTCCATCTTCTCTTTTATTCCCTATTCCACAGTTCCCACAATTTTTCATTAATATCTCCCCTTAAATTTTAGATTTCATATCCTAAAAGTAAAATGCTTACTTCCAATTTTTCTAATTTATCTATATTACTATCTTCGTACAACGGTCTACAAGCTTTTATACTTTTTTCCCCATTTAATAATTTGCTTGCAAAAGCCATACAAGTCATTTCTCCACAGGTTTTACAATTTAATTTAGGTAAATTTTTGTATATTTCAATAGGGCTAGGTAATTTTTTCATTTCATCTGAAGGTGTTATATTATCTTTATTTTCATAAACTTCATTTACTATTCCCTTTACATAATCCATCATTTCATATGCATCAGTTTCATTAAGTAATTTTGTAATAGCAACTTCCTTAGCAAAAAACGTGACTACTTTTTGCTCTACTTTAAATGTTATAGTCTGCCCTTTTTTGTTATACATAGCTGACTTTATATTAGAATTCAAATACGGAAATATTTCACATATATCTCTTGATAAATCAGCTCTTATTTTAATTTTAGACCCTCCCGTTGTGCAGGGTTCTATAAACTTTAAATTTATTTCTTCTAAATACATACTTTTACCCCCTAAATTTCATATGTTTTTATAATTTCAATTAAAGAATTTGCCAATATATCTATATCTTCTTTTTTATTGAAATAACCAATACCTATTCTTACACATCCTTTAGATTTTGTGCCTATAAGTTCATGTGCATTTGGAGCACAGTGAAGTCCAGCTCTAACCATTATGCTATATTTATTATCCAACTCAAACCCAACATCTTCAGGTCGTAAACCTTTAATGTTAAATGATATTACACTTACAATTTTTTCACTATCTTTTGGTCCATAAATTTTTAGTCCATCTATTTTATCTAATTTATCTAAAGCATATTTAACCAATTCTTTTTCTTTATTATGTATCTTATCTATTGATTCTTTATTTATAAATTTTATAGATTCTCTAAGCCCAACTAATCCACTTACATTTAAAGTTCCTGTTTCTAGTCTATTTGGATAATAATCTGGTTGATATTCATAGGCTGAATCTCCACCTGTTCCTCCAGCTTTTAAAGGTTCTATCTTTTTATCCCAATTTACAACTAATCCTCCTGTACCCATTGGCCCAAGCAAACTTTTGTGACCTGTAAATGCTAATAAATCTACATTATCTTTTTGAATATCTATAGGGTATGCTCCTGCTGTTTGTGCTGCATCTACTAAGAATGGTATATTATGATTTTTAGCTATTTTTCCAATTTCTCTTATTGGTTGAATTGTTCCTAAAACATTTGATGCATGAGTAAATATTATTAACTTGGTATTCTCTTTTATACTTTTTTCAACATCTTCATGATTTGTATATCCTTCTTTACTTGCTTTAACCTTTGTTATAGATATGCCATTGTCTCTTTCTAACGTTTTTAAACATCTCCACACAGCATTATGCTCTAGCGAACTTGTTACAACATGATCTCCTTCATTTAAAATTCCATTTATAGCTAAATTCAAAGATTCAGTTACGTTAGATGTGAAAATTACGTTCTTAGGATTATTAAAATTAAATAAATCTGCTATTAACTTTCTTGTTTCATATATTAATCTATCTGATTCCATTGCTTTTTTATAAGACCCTCTTCCAGATGTTGTACCATTATTTATCATAAAATTATATACTGAATCTGCTACAGCAACTGGTTTTGGATAAGATGTTGCTGCATTATCTAAATATATTTGCATAAAAATTTCCCCCTTTATTTAACTAAAACCCTAAGTAAAACATATAAAATCCTAAAACTAAGATAATTAAACCTGTTAAAATCTTTAAAGTATTGCTTAATATGCCATAATTATTTGAGTTAGTAATCTTTCTTAGTGTAGATGTCGACGTTCCTGCTATAACTACTAGTACACTATGACCAATTGAATATAATAATAGTAATGCTATTCCATAAAGCAAACTTCCTTCTTTAGCTACAACTGCTAATATAACTACAAGTACTGGTGTAGAACAAGGTGATGAAAATAATCCACCTAAAATCCCTGCTACAAAAGCTCCTATGTATCCAACTTTTTTATTTTTACTTCCCGCATAACTAGAAGGAACAAAATTAAATATCCCACACACTTGAAGTGCCATTAAAACCATAATAATTCCTAAAATTATGTACCATAAAGATGAATTAATATTAAATAGCCTTCCAAATAAAGATGCGACAATTCCTAAAATAGTAAATGTAGTTGCCATTCCTAAAGCAAATAGAATTGATAGTCTAAATGATTTTTTAGTATCATTATTATATTTACCTACGTATCCAATTACTAAAGGTATACTAGACAAAGAACATGGAGATAAAGATGTAAGTATACCTGCAACTAAAGCTAGTATCGGAGCTAACCATAAATTTGATGTCATTGTTTGAGATATTGTATTAATTAATGATTCCATTAATTAACCCCCATCTCATTTAATATATTTTCAAAATCACTCTTATCTAACTGACCTTCATGTGCTGTAAAAGCATGTTCTTCATTTTCTTGTGATGAGTACATCATTAAATTACTCTGTTGTACATTTTTAGGTTTAAAAGGAGTTCCATCTGAATTGAAAAAAAACTGAGTTGGTATAACTTTTACAGGAAAGTCTTTAACTGCATCACCATTTTTTGATATATCTACAAATTTTACTATTGCTTTACCTCTATATTCTTCATTCAAATCTTCTAATACTGGAGCCATTTCTTTACATGGAGTGCATGAATCTGAACCAAAATCAACTATTATAGGTAATCCCTCAGATTTAAGTTTTTCAATATCAAAATAATCTGTTGCATCTAGTTTAAATTTATCTGTATTATCATTTTCAATTGATTTATTTTTATAAAACCAAATACCTACTATTACACAAAAAATAGTACATAATACTAATATTTTTTTTACTCTATTCATACCTATCTCCCCTTAATTTAAACACTCTACATTCTTAAAAAAAGAGGAATATTAAATTGCTTTAATTTCCTCTTTTTATTGATTCATCTTATTTTAAACTTAACAGCATCCCCCATTACTGTTGCAGTCACATCCTGATCCACAGCATCCACTATTTCTAGTGTCTCTATATTTTATAGCTCCACTTGGACATAAGTTTGCACAACCATTACAACCTTCTATACATCCTTCTGGATAAACTACTTTTGGATTTGGGTATTCATTTTTATCATAGACACCAAAGTTACAGTTCTCTACACATTTGCCACAACCACTACATTTATCATAATTAATAACTGGATACCAATTTTTAGACATTTAATTATCCCCCTTTTTAATATTTCTATAAATAGAAATATTAACTTATACTTTATATGGTATTCTTTTTTAATCTAATTGTAAATCAATATATCAATTTATTTTGATATAATAAATTACAAAATTATTTACTTTTATAATTTATTATATATGAGCCTCTACTTTTGTTTTTATAGTTTCTTTAGGCATAAATCCTACCATAGTTTCTACTGGCTTTCCATCCTTAAATATCATCATCGTAGGAACAGTTGATACCATAAACTTTCTAGCTATATCCATACTTTGATCTATGTCAACTTTAACAAATTTAGCGCTATCTTTCATTTCATTTCCTAGTTCCTCAAATACTGGAGCTAACATTTTACAAGGACCACACCACGTTGCGAAAAAATCTACTACAACCACTCCATTTTCTAATTCTGATTCAAAATTATTAGTGTTTATTATTTCTGCCATTTTATTTTTCTCCTAAGCTGTTTTTATTTTGTAGTTAATTAAAATATGCTATTACCTATCTTAGTTAACATATCAATTCCTTTAATTTCTTTATCATACATAGGTACTCTAACTACCTCAGAATTCTTAAAGTCATCCTTTATCTCACCTAGATATTTTTCTTGCATATTTCTTCTATTTCTAAAGAAAGGTGTAGATGCTTGTTCTTCTGGTATTATAAGGTTAGCTATAACCATTTGTGTCTCAATTCCTACAGTTTTTAATTCTTCACTAGCTCTATACGCCTCTATTATAGGAGTTTTTTCAGGATACATTACAAAACTAAAAGTAGTTTTATCTTTGTCCTTCATAGTAGCTATAACTCTATCAAACTTTTCTTTTTGCTTTTTATCTTCTTCACTTATTTCA
>CAMTIM010000027.1 GCA_947072565.1 uncultured Peptostreptococcaceae bacterium
AGTCGAAAGACAACTAAGATATGATCCATTAGCTCAGTCGGTAGAGCACCTGACTTTTAATCAGGGTGTCCCGCGTTCGAGTCGCGGATGGATCACCATTTTAGGCCCATTGGTCAAGCGGTCAAGACACCGCCCTTTCACGGCGGTAACAGGGGTTCGATTCCCCTATGGGTCACCAAATTCCCGGGACTATAGCTCAGCTGGGAGAGCACCTGCCTTACAAGCAGGGGGTCACAGGTTCGAGCCCTGTTAGTCCCACCATTTAAAATGCGGCCTGGTAGTTCAGTTGGTTAGAATGCCAGCCTGTCACGCTGGAGGTCGAGGGTTCGAGTCCCTTCCAGGTCGCCAATTAAATACTTTGCTAGTGTGGCTCAACGGTAGAGCAGCTGACTTGTAATCAGCAGGTTGTAGGTTCGATTCCTATCACTAGCTCCAATCAAACTCTTAGATTTTCTAAGAGTTTTTTTTATTTGAAATTAAATATAATTTAAAATAAAAAAAAGTAGAAGATAGTGTTAACATCTTCTACTATATTTGTTGAGCCCATCTTAAATCGTCTCCTATAAATTTAACCATTCTAAACCTATCAAATATCCTTGAGAATATTCTTTGAGTATAGTCTTCTCCTAATTGAGAAGGAGTTAAATTTGTAGAGATTATTGTTTTCTTTCCGTTTAGTAATCTAGTGTTTAAAATATTGAATAATTCACTATTTGTGAATGAATTTGCTAGTTCTGTACCTAAATCATCAATAATTAATAAATCACATTCAAAAATGTTATTATAGTTATCTTTACTTATATGCTCGTCTGCATTTTTAAACTTATAATCTTCTATAATCTCAAACATCTTAAAGGCCGTTTGATATATAACTATATGACCCTTATCTAAAATTTCTTTAGCTATACAGTTACTCATAAATGTTTTTCCTAAGCCTGTATCACCATAAAATAATAAGTTCTCGTTGTTATCAACCTCAAAGTTTTTAACAAAATCATCGCATATATTAAAAATTTCGCTTATGCTTTGTCTTGGAGAAACGTTAAAGCCTTCAGCTTTTTTTGGAGAAAATAAAGAACCATCAAAATTAGAAAAATTTTGAGTGTTAAGCATTCTAGACAAGTTAGACATTTTGTAAGCTTCATTTACTATTTCTTGTTTAAAACAGTTGCATTTTTGTCCACTTTGCAAGAATCCTTTGTCTTTACATACTTTACAATTATATATAATCTCTAAATAACCACTAGGTACATTAAATTTGTTTAGTAAAGCTTCTTTTTTTTCTTTTAGTTTGTCTATTTTATTTTTTGCATCAGCTACAATAGAATCTTTATCCTTAGGATTTTGAAGAACCAATTTTATAAGGCTTAATCCTAATTTAGATATTTCCTCATCTATATCTTTAATTTCTGGAATTTGAGAATAAACATCTTTTTGTCTTTCTTCTAATTGCAATTTAGCTAAGTCTCTTCTTTTTTCATATGATCTTAATATATCTCTTAAAGTTAATTCGTTCATTTAATCACCTACTTAAATTTATCTTTTTGACTTTCTTGAAGAATTTTTTCAAGTTCATCAGGACTATATTTATTAAAAGTTTGATTTATATTGTGGAACCTAGTTTTAACTGTCGGAAGAGATTTTTTATTATGAGAAGCAGAAGATTTTTTTTCATTAGTTTTATTTTGCTTATATTCTTCTTCAAATAATTTTAAATCACTTAAATTTTTAACGTTCTTTTCATTCCACTTTTTAATTACACCATTTATAAATGTAATAGAAGGATTTGACACATTTTTAGCCTTAGAACATGCTTCAAGTATTAACTCTATGTCCATATTGTAATCATCTAACCAAGTATCTATAGTGAGCTTCTCAGGTTTAGATGCTTGTCTATAAAATCCTAATTCATTGAATACAGTTTTATATAAATTATAACGTTCACTTTTTAAAGCAAAGCTATTTTTAACATCTTCAGTAGTATGTAAGTTAGAGTCATACCAGTTTCTAATTACACCTTCCATATATTTAACTGGCTTTGATGAACCAGTTGAATCCTTTATATATTGATAAGCATAAATCATTAGGTCATAAGTTACATTGTATTTTTCCATTATGTCCATTATAGCGGTGCTTTCACTTGGTTCTAGATATCTCCCAACTATCTTACTTATAGAAGAAAACATTTTGCTTATACTAGGGTTTTCAGCTGTAGAAGCAATTCTATCAGAATCAGATTTTATTGATGCTGTATTGATTAATGTATTTTCAGTACATAATCTTTTTAAATCTAAAAATTCTATTGAGTAATCAAAATCATCAGATCCTTCATTTTTATGCATTTTGATTATTCCTTTATTTTGCCAAAATTTCCATGCAGCTATTACATCAGAAAGAGGAATGTTTAAATCTCTAGCAATTGAATTATTATCATATTTAAGATTATTATTTCGGTCGCAAACTATTCTATATGCTAATAGATAAACTTTGACGTATAACCCGTCCGCCATTGGCATAAATATATCTATAAAGATATTTGCAATAGCAGTTTCGCCTAAGTCAGTTTCATTAACTTCTTTAAAAAACATTTTATCACCTCATTCTAGATTATATCATAAATATATAGTTTTAATTGTAAGCTATAAGTCATAACAATGAATTATAGCATAAAAATCATTATAAATTTATCTTGTATAAAAATAAATAAATTATTCATATTAAATGGGAGGGGATAATTTGGTAATAAATTTAAGTAAAAAAGTAAGAAAAAACTTATCAAGAATACTAGTATTAGCTTTGTTGATAGGAGGGGGAGGTTTATATTTACAAAGGGATAAAAAAAGTGTCCAAACATCAAATGCTGTTACTGAAAAAAGCATAAATAGGTATACTATGGATGTAGTCTTTGATGATCAGACCAAAAGATTAATGTGTAATCAGAATATAGAATATGTAAATAACACAAAAAATGATTTAGATAAAATATACTTCCATATATATCCTAATGCATTTTCTAGAAAAGAATTTGCTCCTTTTGAAAAATCAGAAATGAAACAAGCATATCCTAATGGTTTTAATGAAGGGTACATAGATTTAAAAAATATTTTAAATAATAATGAAAAATTAGAATACAAGATAAAAGGTGAAAAGAATGATTTATTAGAAATAAAACTAGATAAGCAATTAAAACCAGGAGATAAAACATCAATAGATATGAAATATAATGTTAAGATACCTAATTCAGAAGGAAGATTTGGCTATGGAGATAATACTATAAATGTAACCAACTGGTTTCCTATAGCTTGTGTTCAAGATGAAAGAGGTTGGAACTTAAAAGGTTATGAAACTTTAGGAGATCCTTTTTATAGTGAAACTAGTGATTTTTATATAAATATACTAATTCCACAAAAATATAAAATGGGTTCTACAGGAAAAGTAGTTAATGAAAAATCAGATAAAGAAAAAACACTTTATAAAATAGAAGCAAAAAAAGTTAGAGATTTTGCTTTTGTACTTAGTACTAAGTTTGATATAAATAGAGACTCATATAAAGATGTATCTATAAATACATATAATTTAAATAAAGAAATTTCAGGCGATGTTACTAAAATTGCTAAAGATTCTATTAAAATTTTTAGTGAACTATTTGGCAAATATCCATATGATACATATTCTGTAATGGCAAGTGATTTTTACATAGGTGGCATGGAATATCCTACATTAGTAATGATAGATCAAAGTTTATATAATAAAAAAGACAAGTTTTTATTAGAGTATGTAATAGCACATGAAACAGCTCATCAATGGTGGTACTCAGTAGTAGGAAATGATGAAATAAGTGAACCTTGGTTAGATGAAGCACTTACTGAATATTCAACAGTTCTATATTTTGAAAAGAAATATGGAAAAGAAGTTGGAGATAAATTAATTAAAACTATGCAAATTCAAACAAAAAATCAAGTTTGTGAAAATATATTTAAGCCAACAACTAAGTACAAAGATTCTACAGAATATAGCTTAAATGTATATACTAAAGGTGCTGTAGCTTTTAATGAAGTTAGAAATAAAGTTGGAGATAAAGTATTCTTTGATACACTAAAACAATACTATAGTACATATATGTATCAGAATGTAAATGGAGCAAAGTTTGTAGATATGTGGAACAGTAAAGGTGTAGATATAGATAAAATTATAAGAGAATATAAGTAAATTTTACCCAGAGTATTAAATTTTTATTTAATGCTCTGTTTTTTTGGTATAATATATCTTATGATTATGAGAAAATGAGGTGACTGAATGCTAAAATATTGTTCAATAGGAAGCGGAAGTAGTGGGAACTGTCATTATGTAGGATATAAGGATACATCTATATTAGTTGATGCAGGTCTTAGTGGCAAAAGAATAACAACTGGACTTAACGATATAGAGGTAGATATAGATAAAGTAAAAGGGATATTTATAACACATGAACATTCAGACCATATAAAAGGTGCGGGAATAATGTCTAGGAAATTTGATTTACCTATATTTGCAAATATAAAAACATGGTGCGCTATGAAAGATAAGATAGGGGATATTAAGGACCATAATATGAAGGTATTTGAAAATGATAAAACATATTCACTAGGGGATGTGGTAGTGAGACCATTTTCTATATCTCATGATGCATCTGATGCAGTAGGATATAATTTCTATGCTGACAATGAAAAGATGTCTATAGCTACGGATATAGGAATGATAACAGAAAATTTAAAGAAACATTTATATAAATCTAAGCTAGTTATACTAGAATCAAATTACGACCCTAATATGCTTATGATGGGATCTTATCCATATGCTTTGAAAAAGAGAGTAATGTCTGAGGAAGGCCATTTATCAAACGAAGATGCAGCTAATTTTTGTGTTGAACTTATAAAAGAGGGAACTGAGAGAATTTTATTAGGCCATTTAAGTAAAGAAAATAACTTTCCAGAGTTAGCATATGAAACTTCTAAGGGAATATTAAGTCAAAGCGATATAATAGTTGGACAAGATGTTAAGTTAGATGTTTTATCTAGAGAACAGATATCGGATGTTTATAGTATAAAGTAGTAATTTTAGATAAGAACGGATTAAGGAGACAGTTTTATGAATATAACAGTTATTAGTGTAGGAAAGTTAAAAGAAAAATATTTAAAGTTAGGGATAGAAGAGTTTGCCAAGAGATTATCTAAATATTGCAAATTAGATTTAGTAGAACTTGATGATGAAAAGTGTCCGGAAAATTTAAGTCCAAAGGATATGTTGATAGTTAAGGATAAAGAAGGTAAGAAGATACTTAGTAAGATTAAGAATAATAGTTATGTTATAGCTCTTGCTATTGATGGTAAGAATTTGTCGTCTGAGGAGTTAGCAGATACTATAAGCAAGCTTGGTGTTAGAGGGCATAGTCATATAACTTTTGTTATAGGTGGATCGTTAGGGCTTTGTGATGAGGTTTTAAGTAGGGCTGATTATAAGTTATCTTTCTCTAAGATGACTTTTCCACATCAAATGATGAAGCTGATACTTTTGGAGCAAGTTTATAGAGCGTTTAGAATAAATAATAATGAACCGTATCACAAGTAGGGGAGCACGGTTTGTATATGAAAAATTTTATTTAAATAGTTTTAATTTAATATATATTATTTAAAATAAGGATAATATTGACGACTAAGTTGATTTATCCTTATTTTTATTTAGAATGAGGATATAGGAATTATTCTATGTTTTTATATACTTGTGTTTAATTGTTCTTATTTAAAATTTGTTATATAATAAATCTACAATTATTCAGTACTGTAGGGAGGAGTATTCTGTGGATATATTAAAAAAATTAAAGTTAGAGATTGATGGTATTAAGGGTAGTATAGAGGCATATACAAATGATAGCTATATTATTAACATTTTAGAAAAATTGAAGGAAGCAATAAATAATAGCGAAACAACAGATATTAGATACACTTTAAACAAATTAGGGGAATGGTACTCAGAAAATCAAAGGGACATACAAGATAATGAGTTTGTTACAAATACTAGGATTCATATAAAGATAGAAAAAGATATTCAGATATATTTGAAAGAAATAAATGATTATGAAGAAACAAGTTATATAAAGACTAATAGAGGTGGGGGTATAGAGTTAAATATAGATAAGAATAAGGTATTTATAGTTCATGGGCATGATAGTGAAGCTAAAATAGAAGTTGCTCGATTTGTAGAGAAGTTAGGTCTTGAAGCAATTATACTTCATGAACAAGCCAGTTTAGGAAATACAATAATTGAAAAGATCGAAGAATATTCAAATGTTGGATTTGGAATAGTTATATATACACCTTGTGATGTTGGTAACAGTGTAGATAATAAGAAAAAATTGAATTCAAGGGCAAGACAAAATGTTGTATTTGAACATGGATATTTAATAGGTAAAATAGGTAGAAAAAATGTATGTGCATTAGTAAAAGATGATATTGAGACTCCAAATGATATATCAGGAGTAGTCTATATAAATATGGATCCTAATAAAGCATGGCAAACACATATATTAAAAGAAATGAAAAAGCAAGAATATAAGATTGATGCAAATATTTTATTTAATTAATATTAATTAATAACTACAAATGCTAAGTTTGAAGTTTTATAGCTGATTTATGTAAAACCAGCAGATTTAAATATAATTAAAAAATTCAATACATAGTAAAAGGAGTGGGGCAGTTATATGGATAAAGAATCCCTTAACCTAATAACAAACATGCAGATAACTTTAAATGAGTTAGCAGCAAAAGGAACAACAACAGCTGTTCATAGCAAGATACAATCAGTGAAACTAGAAAAAAATATGGAAATAGTCAGAAATACATATGATGAAATTATAAATCAGATTTTATCTGAAAGAGAAGAGGCTGTAACGATAGCTCAGGCCTACAAAGAGGAGCTCGATAAAGTAGTAATTAGTGACGAAGACATCAAGCATTTGCATAACACTGTATCTAAAATACTAGAGATATTAAAACTAATGACTCCTGATAATAAAAACCTAGACAGCGTAGAAAAACTGAAAGAATTGATAAGTATCGATACTTTAAAAACTATGCAATTATTAGGATTTAATTATAAAAGAGCAATAGGAGAACCTCTTACTAGTCTGTGTTCTGATGCCATATTAAACTTAGGTTCAAAAGGCAAGCCAACAAAGAAAAAATAAAAACGTGCTCCGGAGAGTAAGGTGCGAAGAATCATATCACAAGTAACGGTGCGCGGTTTCAGAAAAAGGGGTTAAAATATATGAATATAAACTATATATTTTTATTAAAGGAGCATTTAAATAGACAGATAAATAAAGGAGAAGAGCATTATCATGTACTTAATAAAATCTCTGATGATATTGGTGAAGATAAGTTTAAGTTTTTCTTTAAGCAAAGAGTATATATAGTAACATATAAGGTATCTTATAATGAAAATAATCTAAATATGTTTAATCTATGTATAATGTTGAGTAAAGATGATGGAAGTAATGCTAAAATTCTATGCCAAATTAATGATTTAATTAATAAAGGTGAAATACGTAAGGATTATAATATTATAGTTTCATATGATGGTGTTTCTAATTATTATTGCAATCAAGCTTATAATTTACTAAATAAGTTTGAAAGAAAAATAAGAGAATTAGCATACTTAATATTAACTAATACATTTGGGATAAGGTGGTATGAAGAAACAATAAGTAATGAACTTGAAGGTAAGATTAAAGATACTAGCAATGGAAAAAACAGATCTAAATTGAGGGAGAGTGCATTACAAGAGATGACTTTGTATGATTTAGAAATATATCTATTTGAGCCATATCCAGATTATAAATTTGATAACATGCTACAAGAGGGTATTTTGGATGAAACTAAATTACAAGATATGACTAAGGATGAAATAATAGAAAGGTTATCGCTATGTCGACCAAAATCTCTTTGGGAGAGATTTTTTAAAAATGAAGTAGATATAGAGGATATGAAGGAAACTATTTCTATAATTAGAAGATATAGAAATAAGGTAGCTCATAGTAAAGTATTTAGTGATAGTGAATACGCTGAGTGTAGAAATACTTTAAATAAGATAATAAAAAAAGTGAATTTTGCCATAGATAAATTAACTAAATCAGAATTTGATGTAGAAGAAGGTTACCGTGCATATAGAGCATTTGCTAATTTAAGTAGTCAGCTTGCAGGTATAGGTAAACTAAATCTTGAACCAATAAGCAGGCAGCTTGCAAGTATAGGCAAACTAAATCTTGAACCAATAAGTAGGCAACTTGCAGATATAGGTAAGCTAAATATTCAACCAGTAAGTATAGATAAACAAATTCTAGAGATGAAAAAAAGTTTTAATAAATTTTCAGATAAAAGTAATGAGGAATAATGTTATAAATATTGATTTAAATTTAAAACTAAATTTATAATATAAGAAATGTTTACTACATCTATTAGGTTTAAAATAATAAAGGAAGTAATGCAAAGATCTAAGTAAGTATTTTTAGAAATGAGTATAGGTCAACAAAGGAAACAACTAATATCTTCACTAGTTTTAAAGATAGCAATAAATAAGTAAGGAGGGATAGATAGTATAGATATACAAATAAATGATAATATAATAACATACTTAATGAAGGAAGGGTTGCCTAAAGAAAAAGATAACCCTTCCTTTTGTATTTGCTTAGAAATTGTATAAAGATATAGTTTAATATATAATATTGATATAAATTTAAAATAATTATTTTATAGTAAAGGGGTTGAAGTAATGTATTATCAAGTTTTAATTGAAACGGAATCGAAAGAATTGTATGATTTAGATATACAGGACAAGGGGGCATTAATAAGGGATATAGTAGAGCCATATGTAGATAATAGAGATTTCATAGTAGATGGTTACACAATAAGTAGAAATAAAATTAGCAGGCTAAAAGTTATGACTACAAAAGAATCTGTACATTTGTTGTCTGATAAAGAAAATAAGAATATGAGTCCAGGGATTATAATGTATGTATCACCACAAGATATTTTAAGTTATAACGAATATATAATAGATATAACTAGAGATTTATTAAAAGAGGTGGAAGAAATCAGAAGTAAAAATTCATCAATAAATGAGGTAGTACATATAGATAAAGAAAGGATATTTATAGTACATGGTCATGATGATTTAGCAAAAACAGAAGTTGCTAGATTTATAGAAAAGTTAGGGTTAAAGCCCATAATACTTCATGAACAGGCAAGTGGCGGAAAAACTATAATAGAAAAAATAGAAGAATATTCAAATGTTGGATTTGGAATAGTGATATATACTCCTTGTGATGTTGGCAATAGTAAGGATAAAAGAGATAGTTTGAATCCAAGAGCAAGGCAGAATGTAATATTTGAACATGGATACTTAATAGGAAAAATAGGAAGATTCAATGTTTGCGCACTAGTGAAGGATGATATTGAAAAACCAAATGATATATCAGGGGTTGTGTATACACCAATGGATAAACATAATGCATGGCAATTTAAAATAGCAAAAGAAATGAAAAAAATAGGATATGAAATAGATTTAAATTGTTTAATATAAATTAAGAAACGTGCTCCGTAGAGTAAGGTACGGAAAATCGTATCACAAGTAATGGAACATGCTTAAATAATAAGTTAGGTAATCAACATATTTATTATAGCGTGATAAATAAATGAATATATAACAAAATAAGTAGCTAAAGAATGCAATCTTAAATAAAAAAATATCCTTTTTAGTAGATAAAATATTAATTGTGGAACAGTATGATACTATGTTGGTTAAAAATGGAATAGAATGAGGGATTATGAGCGAATTTAAATATACAACTGTTACAGGAGTAAAAAAGGGATTAGTTTTAAAGGGAAGTAGTCATGATAAATATATAACAAATCAATTCGGAAAATTTTTTGGAGTTACATTCTCTAAGCAAGGAAGATTCAAAACGACAGAATATGTAATGGCATTTTTAAAACCAGAAGAAAAGCTAAAAGAAAGTTTTAATATGTTTAATGAAGTTTTACTTCTGTTTTCTCCTTATACTACTTTTGAAAGGAGAACTTTGGACTTTATAGATAAAACTTTATCTGAATTTGACAATAGATTAGATAAAGTATGCATATTTATAGTTAGCAAAGACAATAAAATTGCAGATGTAATAAAGCAAATAAATACAGAAAACAAAGACTCAAAAATTTTAGTTCCATTTACATATAAAGAAATACTTGATAAAAATTTAGAGAAAGATGAGCTGGACAATAGGCTAAGAAAGTATTTTTATAACAGAGATTTATTTGCACTAGAGTCACCACTTAAAACGGATGCTTATTTTTTTGGAAGAAATAATATAGTTCAATCATTATATGATAAGTATAGTTTAGGGGAGCAAGGTGGACTATTTGGATTAAGAAAGATAGGTAAAACATCAGTGTTATTTGCGTTAGAGAGAGTTATAAATTTAAGAGGTGGAAACTCCATATATATAGATTGTCAGAATCCAGCGGTACATAAAGGAAAGTGGAATGAATTGTTATATCATATAATTAGTGAGATAAAAGACAAGTATAATATTGACAATGAGATGATAGGTAAAGAGGAAGGCTATACTGAGCGTATGGCAGCTAGTATGTTTGAAAAAGATATAATTAAAATAAAAGAGAAATTAAATGATAGAAGAATATTAATAATATTAGATGAAATTGAACATATCGGTTTTCAGACTTCAACAACTGAACATTGGGCAAATGGAAATGATTTTATAAACTTGTGGCAAACGATAAGAGCTGTATTTCAAAAAGATAGTAGTTTAATATCATTTATACTAACTGGAGTAAATCCATTATGTATAGAAAGTCCAAATGTTAATGGCTATGATAATCCTATATTTGGAATGGTAAATCCAACATACTTAGAGCTATTTAAAATAAAAGATGTGAAGGAAATGATTAGCAATATAGGTAAATACATGGGATTAAATTTTGATGAAGAAATATTTGCTAGATTAACTGATGATTATGGTGGTCATCCGTTTTTAATTAGACATATATGTAGTTTGATTAATAGTGAAGCAGGGGTTATAAGACCTTATGATGTTACAAAATATGAGTATTCAGAGAGAAAAGAAGAGTATGATAAGCAAATATCAAAATATATTAGCTTAATATTGAATATACTTGAAAAATGGTATCCAGAGGAATATAGTTTATTAGAATTACTATCAATATATGGGAATGAAAAATTTAAAGAAGAAATAACTAGCCTGGATAATGAGATAAATCATTTAATAGGTTATGGAATATTAAAAGAAGATAGAGGCAATTATTATATTACAATAAGTTCAATATCAGATTATATAAAAGAGAGATATAAAAGTAAGATGAAGCCGAATAGTAAAGAGGCAGTATGGCAAAAAGTGAGTTTAGAAAGAAATACAATTGAAACAGCATTGAGAAAACTAATTATTGCAACATTAATAAGTAATTTAGGAAAGAAAAAAGCAAAAGAAAAAATTCTAGAGTCAATAGATGAAAAGAGAAGATTAAATCTAATAGATAAAGACATAAAGGATATATTTGAGAACTATCTATTTCTGTTGGACTTGAAAAACATAATAACTAGAGAATGGACTTTATTTCAAAATATAGTAGTAGATAAAAGTAAGTTTACTACATTTATAGATGTAATAAATAAGTATCGAATAGATGCCCATGCAAAGTCTATATCAGATGATGATTATGCAATTTTAATTATAGCATTTAAGTGGTTTAATGATATGTTAGATGAATTTATGATAATATAATATTATAGTGCTCCTTAGAGTGTTATATGGAGAACCGTATCATAAGTAAGTGATACGGTTTTTATTTTGAAATATTATAAGAATTTGTTAATTAGAAAAAAATCTTTAGTACTTCTTATATTAGTATTAAATGATACTTGTATGAAATTTATAATAGAGTTCAGTTAAAGGGGAATTAAGATGAGTAAATACAATATTTTAAAAGAAAAATTAAAGAAAGTTTTTGTAGGTTTTCACTTTGATGAACAATTTGAAGAATGTACTTATATAGATTTAGACAAAACAGACAAGGCAGTTTTAGAAAAGAGATATTTTGGAATTGATAGCTTTCCAATGCAAATGAAAGCTAACTCTGCATATGGAGTATTAGATACTTTTTGGGATTTAGAAAAAGATAAGACAAGATACTTAAAACAAGAAGAGAAATTTTTAAGAGCGTTGTTACTTATAATGAGTTATAGTGATGACATAATAATATCAGATGGATATTTTCATAATGAGAGTAAAAAGTATCTAAAAAAGGTATTGGATAAAAAAGAATTAGAATATCTTAAAAAAGTAAAAGACTCTATGTTTGATTTTAAAGAAATTGATTTTGATTATGATATTATAAATTCACTAATGAAATTAGCACTAAGGGAAAGAAATAGTTTAACAGTATATATGATAGACCTAGAGATAGCATTAGATATAAATTCTCTGTATAGCAATGTATACTTAGGATTAAATGGGAACTTAGATATTGTAAAATATATTTGCAATGTAGAGGGACTATATATTAGGGATAGATATTTGGAGGAGTAAAATATTTTTATGAAAATTAAAATATATATTATAACTATGATAAAGCTAGATGAGGTAAAATACTTCATTTAGCTTATTTTATTTTTATCATATTAAAAAATTAGTGTTGACATAAATGCAAAATAGGAATAATATAATCGTATAAGATAAATCGTATACGATTAAAAATAAAATTAAATTAAATTTTTTAAGGAGTGGTAAATATGAAAATATTAGCATTAGAATTTTATAAAAATGGATATATGAAAGAAGCTTTTGCTTTTGGGGGATCAGTGGAAAAGGAAAATATAGATGAATCTAAAAAATATGAAGCTAGTCTACAAAATTATTTAATAGATACTGGTAAAGAAGTTATATTAGTAGATACTGGAGTACCGGTTGAAACACCTGATATGGAAGAAAAACCAGACCAAATGATGTATACTGGAGTTAAAGTTAATAATTTTGTAGAGGCTTTAAAGGCAGTTGGATATGAGCCTAAAGATATAGACAAAGTAGTTGTTACCCATAAACACCCTGATCATACAGGAGAGCTTAGACTATTTAATAATGCTAAAATATATATATCAGAAATAGAAGCAGAAGCAATGAAGTTAAACGCAGATAATATAGTTAAAGTTAGATTTGAAAGTGGAGAATATAAAAACTTTAAAGAAAGTGAAAAAATAGCTGAGAATATATATATGTTACCAGCATATGGACATACAAAAGGAAATTCAATAGTAGTACTTGAATTAGATGGGTTAAACTATATGTTCCACGGAGATGTAACTTATACGGATGAAGCACTTAGAAAAAATGCACTTTCAGTAGTATTTGAAGATAGAGATTTAGCTAAAGAAACTTTAGAAAATATTAGAGAATTTATTGAGAAAAATGACACTGTATACTTATCAACTCATACACCAGAGGCTTTAATATCACTAAAAGAAAATAAAATTATGAAACTTTAGACATAGCTATTAATGAGAATTAATATTAGATTTTAGGAGAATTATATATGAATCAACAGTTAAAATTAGAAAATCAACTTTGTTTTAAGGTATATTCAATTTCAAAGAGTATTATTAGAATATATGGGCCATTATTAAAAAAGATAGGTTTAACATATCCTCAATATTTAGTAATGATGGTTTTATGGGAAGATAATAAAATAGGTTTTAAGGACATAAGTTATAAATTAAAAATGAAAACAGGAACATTAACTCCTATTATAACTAAATTAGAAAGTAATGGATACCTAAATAGAGTTAAAGATCATATAGATGATAGAAAAATTTATATTGAAATAACTAAAAAAGGGATTGAACTTGAAAAAAAAGCTATGAATATTCCAAAAGAATTAAGTTGCAATACACAGTTAAATGAGGATGAATACTTTAAGTATTTAAAAGATTTTAATGAGTTAATAAAAAAATTAGATGGTATAGAAAAATATATAAAGTAAAAAGTAGGAGGTATTTAAATGAATAAAAAAGAGATAATGGATGTTTTAAACTTTAGACACTCATGTAAAGAATTTGATATTAACAAGAAAATAAGTGATGATGATTTTGAAGTAATACTTGAAGCTGGAAGACTTTCACCTAGTTCTATGGGGATAGAGCCTTGGAAATTTTTAGTTATAGAAAATCAAGAGTTAAAAAATGAATTAGGGGCAGTATGCTGGGGTGGAAAAGTACAGATGCCAACATCTAGCCATTTAGTAGTATATTTAAGTAGAGCTGCTAAAGAATTAAGATTTGATTCTAATTACATAAACCATTTATTAAAGGAAGTTAAACATCTTCCAGAGGATGTTGTATCTACTTATAAAGGTATTATGAAATCTATAGAAGAAGCTCGTTTTAAAGAGGATAGTGATCTTGAGGCATATGCTTCAGAACAAGTTCATATTGCTTTAGCTAATATGATGAATGTAGCAGCTATGCAAGGAATAGATTCTTGTCCTATTGGTGGAATAGACCGTAAAGCTGTAGAGAAAATACTAGTTGATAGAGGATTATTAGATACAGATAAGTTTAATATTGCATTATGTGGTGCATTTGGATATAGAGTTAATGATCCAGGTGAAAAACTAAGACAAGGAATGGACGAAATAGTTACTTGGATAAAATAATATATATTATAAATATAACAAAGCTATATGAAGTAATAAATACTTCATATAGCTTATTTTATGTTGAATATATAAACTATTTAATATATACATAAATAAAAATATATTCTTTAGCGTTTTAACATAAAATGTAAAATAGTTGAAATATAAAGGTTGTTAATGTAGTATGTTAATTAATAGACAATATTTTTTTCAAAGAGGGGGAAACTATGAAGTTAGAAGTAAAAGGACTAAAGAAAAGTTTTTCGGGAAACGAAGTATTACATGGAATATCATTTTCAGTTGAAAGCGGGAAGGCACTTGGATTATTAGGAAGAAATGGAGCAGGAAAAACTACAACAATTCGTATATTGATGGATGTTTTTAAAGCTGATTGTGGAGAAATATTAATAGATGGAAAGAAATTTGAACCAAGAAATTATCAAATCGGATATCTACCAGAAGAAAGAGGTTTATATCCTAAAAAGAAAGTTACAGAGCAGATAGTTTATTTAGCACAGTTAAGAGGTGTACCAGCTAAGGATGCAAAAGAAAGTACAAAAGTATGGCTTAAAAAGTTAGGTATAGAGGAGTATGCAAACAGAACATTAGACAGTTTATCAAAAGGGAATCAGCAAAAGGTTCAATTAGCACAAACCTTAGTATGTAATCCTGAGATTGTTATACTTGATGAGCCATTTAGTGGACTAGATCCAGTTAATGCACAAATACTTAAAGATACTGTTCGAGAATTAATAAGCCAAAATAAATTAGTTATATTCTCTAGCCATCAAATGAGCTATGTTGAGGAATTTTGTGAAGAAATAGCTATAGTAAATAAGGGTGAGGTAGTATTAAGTGGAAATCTTAAAGAAATAAAAAAAGAATTTGGTAACAATCGATTAATATTAAGCGCAAATAATTTGACATTAAGTGCTTTAGAATCTATATGTAAAGATAAGTTTAAGGATTTAGTAATTGTAAATGAAGTTAAAAAGAATTATTTAATATTAGAGCTATTTGATAGTGTAAAGAAAAATCAATTATTAGAAAATATATTAAAAGAAAATATAGAGATAGAAACATTTTCTATGTATGAACCAGATTTAACAGATATATTTGTAAAGAAAGTAGGCGAAGAATAATGAAACAATTTCTTACTGTATTAAAATTTGAACTTGGAAGTTATTTTCAAAAAAAATCTTTTATAATAAGTACTGTAATAATTGCACTAGCAATGATTGTTGGCTTATCACTACCTAACTTTATAGATATGTCATCTATATTACCAAACCAAGGTAAAAATGAAACAAAAGCGGAAAAGGTATTAGAAGAAGATAAAACTAAGTTTGCAATATACGATGAAAAGAATATTATTTCTAATCAAGAAAAGTTAAATGCTTATTTTCCAAACTCAAGTTGGAAAGTGGTAAAAAATCAAGCTGAGCTAAATAAGTTAGTTGAAAATAAAGGTGTAGAAGCAGGTTTCAATGTTAAAAGTTTGACTGAGTATGACTATGTTGTTCAAAATACTAAGTTTGATGATGAAAATAAGAACATATTTGATGAATTGTTGAAAAAAGAGTATAGAGAAAATAAAATTACTAGCGAAGGAATAGACTTCAATAAGGTAGATAAAATTTATAATGCTCAAATAGATTCAAATGTTGAAATATTAGGTAAAGATAGTGCAAATAATTATTTTTATGCGTATATATTAATTTTTATTATATATATGATGATTATAATGTACGGTCAATTAATTGCTATGGGTATAACAGCAGAAAAAAGCAATAGAGCAATAGAGGTATTAGTTACGAGTACAAATACAAATAATTTAATATTTGGTAAAGTTATTGCAGGTGCAATAGCAAGTATAATACAAGTTGTAGTAATAATGTCATCAGCGCTTATTTCATATAAGGTAAATAGCGAAGTATGGAATGGAATGCTAGATAGTATATTTAAAATTCCTTCAGAATTGATAGTTACATTTGCTATATTTGGAATACTAGGTTACCTATTCTATTCATTTATATTTGGAGCATTAGGGGCTTTAGTATCAAAGACAGAAGAAATAGGAACAAGTGTTGGTCCTATAATGATGATATTTATGGTAGTATTCTTTATTAGTATGTATGGATTAACTAATGGGGACAGTATCCTTTTAAAGGTTTGTTCATATATACCATTTGCATCTCCAATGACAATGATAGTAAGAGTTGCAACAGGAGCTGTTACATCAATGGAATTCATAATATCTGCATTGATATTAATAGTATCAACAGCATTAGCAGGAATGGGTGGTGCTAAGATATATAGAATGGCTACACTAATGTATGGAAATCCAGTAAAATTAAGAAATGCATTAAAATGGCTTAAAAGTGAAAAGTAAATTAACAAATAAGGCTTAGGATATCCTAAGCCTTATAAATTTATATATTTAAATATAACTATTTTTTTAGAGAATAGAAATCTATTTTATGTTAGTATATAATATTGTTTCTACTGATTTGGAGATATACATTTTTTAGGACATGCCATTTGGCAAGCTCCACAGTCTACGCATACAGATTCATTTATCGATCTTTTTTTATTTTCTAATTGTGTAATACATCCAACTTTACACACTCTTTCACAATTTCCACAACCTACACAATTTGATATATCAATTCTTCTTGGCATAATTATCTCCTTAAATTAAAAATATAGTTTATAAAGTTTGCTTACAAGAGCTAACTGTAACTTCTAATACTCTTGTTAAAAAAGGAAATTTATCCATCATCATTTTAAAATGATCTCCCGATTTTAAGAATTTAGCAGTTCCTTCAAGTAAAAATCCTGTTCCCATATATCTATATCCCATTACTTCATGGCTACCAATAGTTAACTTAACGTTAGAATTTATATTGATATTTTCCTCTGTATTTATCATTGCAGCAGCAGGGATTAAAATTTTATTTTCATCTACGATAACTATATAACTATTCCATGTATTTGAAACATGAGCGCTATCTTTCCCACTAGTTACTATAGAAACTACACCTTCTTTATTTAATACTTCGAAAAATTTTTCTGAAAACATATTGTATTCCTCCTATGTGTTATGCGTAATTTAAAATAAAATAACTATTGTAGATATATTATATAGTGGATAGCTATTGTCTTTAATTAGGATACAATAATTATTAAATCATGTCAACAATAAAAATATAATTTAGCAAGATTTGATATTAACATATTGGGTTGAATAACAATTATTAATAATGTATCATTAAAGATATTATTTTAGAGAAGGAGCATTAACTAAATGAAATTTTCAGTAGGGGTAGAATATGCACTACATTGTTTATTATATATGGTAAATTTAGAAGAAGGTAAATCTGTTGGAATTAGAGACTTGGCAACATTTCAAGGTATATCAGAAACATATCTATCAAAAGTATATGCTAAGTTAAGTAAAGCAGGAGTGGTAAAATCTGTGCCAGGTGTAAAAGGTGGATATGCATTAGCTCGTAGCGCAGATGAGATAACGTTTTGGGATGTTGTTGAAGCTATAGAAGGAAATGAATCATTTTTTCAATGTGCAGAAGTTAGGCAAAAAAATATACTATTAGATAAAGATAATTTACCAGATACGCATACTAAGTGTCCTTGTTTAATTAAAGTAGTGATGTTAGAAGCAGAGAATGAGATGAAAAAGTATTTAGAAAATAAGACTTTAGAGTGGTTATATAATCAAGTATATAAGAATAAACTTCCAAAAGAAATGGAACAAGCAACAATAGAATGGTTTAAAAATAGTAAAAAATAGTATAAACTGTTTGAAAAATAAAAGAACTAAATTAAACTCTAATAGATGATGGTATATTAGATTAAATAATAGGCTAGAGACTAAACGAAGTAGAGTACAGCACAAAAAACCGTATCATAAGTAAGTGATACGGTTTTTTATATTATATAGTTTTTTATATATCCATAAAACTCATAATTATCAAATATTGGGATAGAAGAATCAAATTTTATATAAATAGGAGAATTAATAAGTTCTGGGTATTCTTTTAGTAATTCTCTATCGCCATAAATTATAGCTTGCAATGCTAAATTCATATGATATTTAAAAGCACCGTATTTAGCAAGAGAAGACAAATAATTAGAATCTCCAATATAAGCATATAAAAATAGTCCGTAAGAATCATCATGTGTTTTCCATGTTCCCAAAAGTTCATCTCTTAAATCTTTATTTATAGCACTATAATCATACTCATTAGCGATAGTTAAAAACATTATAGCCGTTTCATCAGAATGTGTAAGTGTATATTTTCTACCTTTGATAGGACTATATGGAGTTACAGGATCGATAAACGTTGTTTCTAGTTTATCAGGATTAAATTTCATATTATCACCAACCTAATATTTTTGATTTCTATATAATACTGTGATTAATATATATATGTTACAAAGGAATCTGATTAAAATACAAAAGATTAAGGGGTGAAATAAAAATATTCTTGATAAGGTTTGTATTGATAATTTAACTATTATTGGGAAATTTAATGCTTAGCAATAATAAATAGTATAAATAGAAATTCAAAAAAATGATATAATACAAAAGAATATTTGAAATCTAAGTAAACCTAAACAAAAGGAAGTGAAGTATGAAGAAATTATTTAAATTATTAAGTTTATCAATTTGTATAGTAATGATAGGAACGTTATTTGTAGGATGTAGCAAAAAAACCTCAGAGGAGATAAGCTTCTTTAACTATGGAGAAAACATAGATGAAGAAACTATAAAAGAATTTGAGAAGGAATATGGTATAAAAGTTAACATTGAAACATTTGATGATATGGAAACAATGTATCAAAAGGTCAATACTGGTGGAGTAAAGTATGATGTTATTTTAGTATCTGATGCTTTAATGACTAGAATGATCAAAAAAAATCTTGTTCAAGAATTGAATAAAGACAATATAAAGAACATATCTCAAATGGATAAAAGTTACTTAAATTTAGCTATAGATCCAGGTAATAAGTATTCAGTTCCTTATATGTTTGGAACGGTAGGTATTGTTTACAATAAAGATGTGGTAAAAGAAAAAGTGGATAGTTGGGACATACTATGGAATCAAAAATATAAAAATAAAGTTTTTATGTTTGATACTTATAGAGATACACTGGGAGCAACTTTGAAGAAACTTGGATATTCTTTAAATTCAACTGATTCAAAAGAAATTGAAGAAGCTAAAGAATTATTATTAAAGCAAAGAAAATTAGTAGATCCAATATATGGTGTTGATAATGGAACTACAATGATTCCAGTAGGAGAATCTGATATAAATATGATTTGGTCTGGAGAAGGCTTAAATTTACAAGATGAGTATCCTAATTTAGAATATGTAGTGCCTAAAGAAGGTGCAAACTTCTGGATTGATAGCTTATGCATACCGAAGAATGCTAAAAATGTTTCAGGAGCTGAAAAATTTATAAACTTTGTAAGTGACAAGGAAAGCGCATTAAGAATAGCTGACGAGATAGGATATACAACTCCAAATAAAGAAGCAAGATTAGAACAACCAGAATCAGTAAAAAATAATCCTAACGCATACATGCCTAAAGAAATAATGGATAGGTGTGAAATTTATGTTGATTTACCTATGGATGTTAAAAAAATATATGATGACGCATGGATAAATATAAAATCAAATAATTAAATAGAGTATTAAAGATATAGGAAGATAGTATTAATTCTATATCTTTATTTTATTTTGAAGATATTTATACATACATATTTTTTTGAAATATATATAAAAATATGTATGTATAAATATAGATTTGTATAAAACAATTAAACTTTGATAGATATTACCCTAACTTATACGAAGTATTAAGTGAACGGGATTAATTCAAAGATAAAGTTTGCTGGAGGAACGGAAATGAATATAACAGAGGAAAATTTTATATCCAGATTAAAAAATAAAGATGAAAAAGCTTTAGAATATGTAATAGATAGTTATGGATGGATAATAAAAACAGTAGTTAAGAAGCATTTATCAAAACTTGAAAATCATCAAGATGAATGTATAAATGATATAATACTTGCAATATGGAACAATATTGAGAGATTTGATGAAAATAAAAGTAGTTTTAAAAATTGGGTAGGAGGTATATCCAAATACAAATCAATAGATTATTCGAGGAAGTATTCAGAGCGTGTAAGCATTGAAAATATAGAAAATTTAAGTATTAGCTCAAAATATGATATACATGAAGAAGTTATTAAAGAAGATCTAAGTGAAGAGCTTGAGGGGATGCTAAATCAATTAAAGCCAAAGGATAAAGAATTATTTATAAAGCTATACGTAAAAGAGCAAGAAATAGATGAAATAGCTTTAGATATGGGGATTAATAGAGATGCTGTGTATAATAGAGTATCAAGAGGAAAGAAAAAACTTAGAGATATATTTAAAAGTAAAGAGAGGTAATTGCTTATGAATAATGAAAATAAAAACATATATGATATGTTAAATGATATAGAAATTAATTTAGATGAATATGAAAAAGATGATTTTACAGATATAGAGAAAATGAAATTAAAAAAAGAATTTAGAAAAAATATAAAAAGCAAACCAAG
Source organism: uncultured Peptostreptococcaceae bacterium (assembly GCA_947072565.1). GTDB lineage: Bacteria > Bacillota > Clostridia > Peptostreptococcales > Peptostreptococcaceae > Romboutsia_D. Next base: position 21,388 of record CAMTIM010000027.1, read on the forward strand.
TAAAAATTATAAAAAATATATATCAGTAGCATCAATACTTTTAATTGTAGTTGGGATAGTTTATCAAACGAAATTAGGTGCATATGCGTATAGCGCAATAAGTGATATAACTGAAAATATAAAAATAGGATTAGGAATAGAGGAAGAATTAGATAAATATACAACTAACATTAAGCAGTCTATAACTAAAAGAAAAATAACTGTAAAAATAAATGAGGTTTTATTAGATGGGGATGAATTGATAGTATCTTTAACTCAAAAGTATGATGGTGAACTTAAAAAAAATGAAAGACTTTACTTAATATCAGAAAATCTATATATAAATGGAAAAAAAATAAATCATGGTTCAAAAGGATACTCAACAATTATAAATAAAAATACAGAAGAATTTATTATAGGTTATAAGTTAGATAAAGAGCATAAGGGCGATATAAATGTTAAATTAAGGATAATGGATGCAGGTATTCAAAATGGAGATAGCCATGAATATGAAAAAAGAATAATAGGTCCTTGGACATTTAAGTTTAAAGTAAATGGAGAGGAACTTATAAATAATACAAAAGATATAAAATTAAATAAGGAAGTAAAGTTAGATACAGGGGCTATTCTTTATTTAGAAAATTATAAAAGTAATGTAATTAATCAAAAAATAAATTTAAAGATAACAGATCATAAAAAAGAAATAAAATTAGATGAAAGTGTAAAAGGAAAAGTAGAGTATGGACAAGTTCTTTTAAAAGGAAAAGATAACTTAGGCAATAAGGTAGGGTTTAGACCCGGATCAGGTTATATGCAAGAAGGTTTTTCAGAATATGAATATGACAAAGAGAGTAAACAATTTGATAGAAATGCTAAAAAATTATATCTTACTCCATATATACAAGTAATAGAAAACAACAATGAAGAATATAAAACTAGCTATAAAAAAGTAGGAGAAGAATTTATAATAGATTTAGAAAATAATAAATAGGTTAAAAAATAGAGCTATATACACTGTATATAGCTCTATTTTTATATATAAAGTATAAAAAATTATAAAAATATAAAATTTTGATAGATTTTATATATTACTTTTCGAAGTATTAAATGAAAAGTTAAATAAAACTAAAATACAAATATAAAAGTGGAGGATTATTATGAAGAAAAAAATAAATTTAAACAAAAAACAAAAAATAGTATTATCAATAACAATAGCATCTATATTGATTGCAGGAGCTTTTGTATATTCATCAATTAAGTCAAATAAAAAACAAATGAACAATTTAGTTGAATTATATACTGTAGCAGGTAAAGAAAAAATATATATGAGTGGACAGGTATTACCAAAAAACTCACAAAATTTATTTGTAAATTCTGAACAAGGTGAACTAGATAAAATAAAGGTAGATGACGAGCAATATGTAGAAAAAGGAACACTTTTATTTACTTGCAAAAATACATCTCAAATAAATGAAATATATAACTTAAAGACAGCAATGGCAAGTAAGAAAAAAGAAAGACAAAATGCACCTGATGATGAAAGTAAAAAAGCAATAGATATGGATATAAAAGATTTGAATACACAGATTTCAAATTTAAATAAAACAGCTTATCAAGGCGTATATGCACCATTTAGTGGAATTGTTTATGTAAATGATAAATCGCAAAATAAAGATGCAAGTTCGCCTGTTGTAACTATACAAACTACAGATTTTTACGCAAGTGCACAAGTTAATGAAAGAGATTCATACAAGATATCTTTAAACCAAGATATTGAATTAACTGCAATAGCTACAAAGCAAAACTATAAAGGTAGTATAGCTAAAATAGGACAAAGACCTATTGAAAGTGAAAATTCAGATCAAGGATTTGGAGTTAGCTCAGGTATGACTCAGTATGGTGTTGATATAAGTTTAAAAAATCAAGAGAATTTGAAGAGTGGATTACATGTTCAAATAATGGCCTTATATGGAAGTGATGAAAAGAAAATACCGACTGAATCGATAATAACAGAGGACGGAAAAAGCTATGTATATAAAATAATAGATAATGTAGCATATAAATCAGAAATTAGTATAAGTAAAACTCAAGAAGATTTTTCATTAGTAAAATCAGGAGTTAAAGAAGGCGATGAAATTGTAAAAGATATACAAAGTAAAAATATAACAGATGGTCAAATCGTTTATACAAGTATGGATGAAATAGAACAATAGGAAGGGAGGATATTAATTTGACTAATAATATAATAGAACTTAAAAATATACAAAAATATTATCCTTTGGATAAAGATAAATTACATGTTTTAAAATCTATAAATCTAGAGATAAAAAAGGGTGATTTTGTAATTATAATGGGAAAATCAGGCAGTGGTAAAACAACATTACTTAATATACTAGGTTTTCTAGATAGACTTAGTGAAGGTGAATATCTATTTAAAGAAGAAAATGTAACTAAGTTAAGTGAAAAAGAAAGATCAAAGTTTAGGAATAATAACATTGGATTTGTATTTCAACAATTTAATCTTATACCAACATTAACTATATATAAAAATGTTGAACTCCCAATGATATATAATAACAAATATTCAAAAGAGGAAAAAGACAAAAGAATAAAAAATAATCTAGAAATAGTAGATTTATTAGATAAAATAAATCAAAAACCATTGGAATTATCAGGTGGTCAACAGCAACGTATAACCATAGCAAGAGCTTTGGTTAATGATCCAGATATAATATTTGCAGATGAGCCAACAGGGGCATTAGACAATGATACTAGCAGAGATATAATGGAGCTTTTAAAAGAATTAAATAATAAAGGTAAAACAATAATAATGGTTACACATGATCAAGACCTTGTAAAATATGCAACTAAGATAATAAGATTAAAAGATGGTGTAGTAGTAGAGGAGTTGTAGCTATGATAATTATAAAAAATGCAATAGAAAATATAAAAACTAACAAATTACGTGTTGCAGTAGCTATGATTTGGATAGTTTTAGGAATAACATCGGTTATAGTAGTTTCAAGTATAGGAAATGGAATAGAGTCAGTAGGTAATAAAAATTTAGATGACTCTAAATTTAGGAAGCAAACGATAGAATTTTGTCCAAACTATGAAAGCGACATAAATCCAGATTTTTTTGAACCTTTTAGTTCTGATGATATAGATAAGATATCTATTATAAAAGGAATAGAGCGTGTTACACCTAAATACGGTCAATCTGGCGGATTATCTTATGGAGGGCAATTATTTGTAGAGGATAAAGATGAATTTAATGAATTTGTTGAGTATACAGATAAACTTAAATTAGACATTCAGTATGGAAGAGGATTTTCATTAGAAGATTTAGATAGAAAAACAATAGTAATTGAGTATACAACAGCATATAACTTATTTGAAGAAGAACCTAAAAGTGCAATAGGAAAATCAGTTGATATAAATGGAGAACAATTCGAAGTTATAGGAGTACTAAAAGACCTTGAGTTCAGTTCAAGTGATTCACAGTATAGGCAACCAAAAGTATATATACCATCAAAAGCACTCGAAGAATTATCAAATCAGCAAAGTTTTGGAAGTACGATAAGTGGATTAGAAATACTTGTTTTGAAAGGGTACGATGTGGATGAAGTATCCTTTAACATTAAATCAATGCTAGAAAGTATTAAGTCAACAGAAGATGGAACTTATGAGTTAACAGGTGGAAATGAACAAGCTCATGAATTAGATTATATGCAACAAACTATAAATAAATTTACTTCAGTTATATCAAAAGTATCATTAATTATTGGTGGTATAGGAATAATGAACATAATGTATATGTCAGTATCTGAAAGACAAAGAGAGATTGGTATAAGAAGAGCAATTGGGGCAGAACCTAAAGACATTTTATTGCAATTTTTAATAGAAACAGTAGTTATAACCATAATAGGTGGAATAGTTGGAATGATTGTAGGAACCTTTATAGCTGACTATACATCAGGATATTTAGGCATAGAGGCTATTCCAACAGTAGCGGTGTATTTAAAAGCGGTAGTAGTATCTATATTAACTGGTGTTATATTTGGATCAATACCAGCTTATAAAGCGTCAAACTTAGATCCGATAAAAGCTATCCAAGGATAATAAAAAAATACTACTATATAAATGTTAAACAAATAACCAAAATTATTATAAATGGAGATACAAAAATGAAAATAAATTTAAAAGATAATAAAATAATATCGATAATAGTAGTTTTAATAATATTAGGTGGTATATTTTTAGGATATGAAAAAATAACCAATTTAGAGAATAAATATGTAAACTTAAGTTCACGAGAGAAACATATTAAAGATTGTATAATAGAGAGAAATAAATTAATACTAAAATCAAAAGAAGATATATTAAAATATGAAGATACTAAGGACTCTGTGAAAAAAATAAGTGATGATAGCAAAAAGTTACAATCATTAGATATGTTTTCTAAAGATGCAAATGAAATAAATAAAAAAATAGATATATATGAAAACGCTAATAAAAATGTAGAGAAATTAATGAATATTTATAATAATAATTTAGATATGAAAAAAGATAAAAACATATCTGAAATAATTGAAAGTATAATAGAAAAAGATTTATATATAGATGATATAATAGAAGTTTTTAATACTGTAGAAAAAGAAGATTTTAATAAAGCTATAGAATCTTTCCCAATAAATATTATAGCAAAAAATAAGGGATGGGAATCTATAGTAAGAATACAAAATAATTAAATATAATAAATGTTATTTAGAATAAAAAATATTGAACCGTATCATAAGTAAATGATACGGTTTTTGTATTTAAAGTAAAAAAATATAAAAAAACTTTATGAAAATAATAAAATTCAAAAAATATAGGTCAACCCCCTAGAATTGTAACAAATAAAAGTTGTTACAATTGGTTGTTATTTGTAGTTTTTTGTAACTATTTTGTCACTTTTTAGGCCTTAGGTGTTTACAAAGGGGATAAAATGTATTAAACTTAGAAATAAGTTACAAAACGGTAACAATTTAAAAGCATGAATTTTATAACGGGATAGTTAATCATATATAAATTTTATTAATTAAATGGAGGTATTTTATGAGGATAAATAAAAATATAAAGAAATCATTAATATTAACGATAGGTTTAGTAGCTGGAGGATTATACACTTCAACACACAATATATACGCAGCAGAAAGAGAAGTAGTAAGAGCGGAAACATTAAACGTAAGAAAAGGACCATCTATAGAAGAATCTAAAATAGAATCTTTAAATAAAGGTACTGTTGTTGAAATATTAGAAAAAAGCAAGGGATGGAACAAAATTAAAGTTGACGATAATGAAGGATGGATACATTCAGATTATACTAGTAATGAAAAAGGTAAAGTAACTGCTAATAAGTTAAATGTAAGAAAAGGAGAATCTATAAAAGAAGAGAAAATAGATTCTTTAACTAAAGGAACAGATGTTGAAATATTAGAAGCAAAAGATAATTGGTTCAAAATTACATCAGATGATAAAAAAATTGGTTGGGTAAGTGAAGATTATATATTAACAGAAACTCAAGCTAGACAATTAGAAAAAGAAGCTTCAGTTGCTAAAAAAGCTAATAGCCAAAATAATAATAAAGTAGAATCAAATGAAAATAAAGCAGTACAAAATACTACTCAAAATAATAATACTAAAGAAGAACAAACTACAACTTCTAACAACAATAAGGAAGAAGATAAAACTACAACTTCTAACAATAATAATGGACGTTCAATGACTGTAAATGCAAGTGCATATTCAGGACATACTATAACAGCTACAGGAACTACTCCTAAATGGGGAACTATAGCAGTAGACCCTTCAGTAATTCCATATGGAACTAAAGTATATATACCTAAGTTTGATAAGGTATTTATAGCAGAAGACTGTGGAAGTGCTATAAAAGGTAATAAAATAGATATATTTATGAATAGTGAAGCAGACTGTAATAGCTTTGGTAGACAAAATATAGAAATACAGATATTAGGATAATAATAATTTAATAACATATACATTAAAAAGGATGGATTACTTAAAAACATAAGTAATCCATCCTTTTTAACATATATAAAATAAATAAATTTTATAATATAATATAAGTTAGGCGAAAATTAAATAAAATTATTAAGAACATTTACATTAGAACAAATGGGCATAGCAGGATTTATTGGACGATTTATAGGGCTTGTATTTGGTGAATTTTATAGTGATATATTAATTTGGCATATCGCTAATGTTTTTTGTATGCGGCTATAGGTGCTATTATTGGTTATTTTAATAGTAAAAGTAAAAAAGAAGATTTAAAGTAAGGCAGGTAAAACTATGTCATAAGTAAGTGATATAATATAGAAGGCAGAAATAGTAGATGAGAGGGTTAAGAACCATGTTATTTAATGAATTGAGAAATACCTTTTATGAGGAAAGGCATGATATTAGTTTTAAAAAAAAGTATAAGAATATGTTTTCCACAAAAAAGCCTTATGTAGTCAAGGTATCTAAAGGGTATGAAGCAGCTTTTGAAAGAAGAGAAGAATTGGTTTTAGAAGGAGAATTAGTTTTAGGTGCTGTAGTCATGGCGAATACATTACTATATAAATATAAAAATAAGCATGATTGTCCTGCAGTTTTTATCTATAGTTATGAAAAATACTTTGAGGAAAATCCAAATAAACTTAAAAAATTAGCACAAGAAATTTATGCTATAAGAGAATTATCTGAACAAGTACTATCAAAAGATTCGGTAAAAAAAGAAATAGCTGATTGTTTAAATGATGAGGAAACTCCACAATTTAATATAGAGTTATCTAAGCAATTATCGTGTGGACGAACAGTTTTTATGACTTCTCTAGTTGTTGTAAGCTCGGATATAAAAAATGGTGAATTGAGTGAATCACTTTATCCTTTGATTATAAAAAAGGGAATTCCATCAGGAATGTTATTGGATTGTAAGTTTTATGATGAAGAAGCACAAAAACAAAATTGTACTAATAAAATTAGAAAAGCGATAATAACAGGAATGTTAATAGTAATAGGTTTGGTATTAAGTCCTTATTTAAATGATACGATAATAACGGGAGTTATTGTTTTTTTAGTTGCGATGATATGGAGTTAAACAAACTATAAGTAACGTATATAAGCTTTAAGTATAAAATAATAAACCGAGAGTTTGTATATATAAAAATGATTAATATAATAACCGTATTACAAATAAGTGATACGGTTAATTTATTATTGTATTTTAATTAAAATGTGCATAGAATCAATAATGCAACTATCAGTTAACAAAAATGCAACTATATAATGATTTTGAATAAATCAATATATAAATATAATTTAAGTTAAGATGAGGTGATTAAATTGAATTTAGGAGAACGATTAAAGAATCTAAGAAAAGAAAGAAATTTATCACAAGAGCAACTTGCTGAAAAGCTAAATGTATCTCGCTAAGCTGTATCAAAATGGGAATCTAATAAAACATGCCCAGGTATAGAATATATAAGTAAAAAGGGTATAACAAGTAAGTGATACGTATTTTGTATAAAATTATGAAAGGAAAATAAAAAATGATATATTTAAGTAATTTTATATTTCCAAATGAAAATATAGAGTTTGATTTTATAATAGAAGAAAAAAGAACTTGCTATGATTCATTTTATCCATTTAAAATATTATCAAAAAATAGATTTGAAAGAATTGATTTTGAACCGATTACTATTTTATATGGTGGAAATGGATCAGGTAAATCAACAGCACTAAATGTAATAGCAGAAAAAACAGAATTAGATAGAGATTCTATATATAATAAATCTAATTTTTATTGTGACTATGTTAATTTATGTGAGATGTATATAGAAGGTGAAATACCTAAAAATAGCAGAATTATAACAAGTGATGATGTATTTGACCATATGTTGAACATTCGAAATATCAATGAAGGTATTGATAAAAAACGAGATGAAATTTTTGAAGAATACTTATATACAAAATACTCTAATTTTAAAATGAATTCTCTAGAAGACTATGATGAATTAAAAAAGATAAACTATGCTAGAAGTAAAACTCAATCGAAGTTTGTACGTGAGAAATTAATGGATAATGTAAGAGAATATTCTAATGGAGAAAATGCATTTAGATATTTTATTGAAAAAATAGGTGAAAATGGATTATACATATTAGATGAACCTGAAAACAGTCTTTCTCCAAAACGCCAGGTAGAATTAGTTAAGTATATTGAAGATGCTGAACGCTTTTTTGGATGCCAGTTTATTATATCAACACATTCTCCATTTATGCTTGCTATAAAAGGTGCTAAAATATATGATCTTGATGAAACTCCTGTTGATGTAAAAAAATGGACAGAACTAGAAAATGTACGTACATATTATAATTTCTTTAAAGAACGTGAAGACGAATTTTAATATATAATAAATAATCCATAGGAATTGAAGTTATAAAATGAGTGTCTATTTTAGATTGAAATCTGATATAATAGTCATGTAAATAAAAACGCTTAGTGCGTCAACACTAAGCATCCTTAGAACATTTATTTTGTTTTAGGGCTATGAGAATAATTAAACTATATTTAATTTTAAAAAATAAGCACTGATCTTTACTGGATAGAGTGCTTTTTTCTTTGCTTCTAATAGTCAGATAACTAAGGTTAACAGCGTATATTAAATTTTTTATAAAAAATTTGATATAAAGACAGAAAGTAGGAAGTAAAATGAAAAGATTTAAAAGCGTATATATAGAGATAACAAATATATGTAATTTGAGCTGTGATTTTTGTCCTAAAACAAAAAGAAAATATAAGTTTATGGATAGAAATGAGTTTAATCATATAATAGAGGAAATTAAGCCTTTTACTAATCAAATATATTTTCACTTAATGGGAGAGCCATTGCTTAATGAAAATATAGAATACTTTTTAAAAGAAAGTGCTAAGAATGATTTAAAGGTTAATTTAACTACAAATGGAACGTTGTTAAATAAAAATACAGATAAATTAATTAATTCAGAGGCACTAAGACAAGTTAATATTTCACTTCACAGTTTTGAAGCAAATGAAAAAACTTTACAGCTTGAAGAATATATAAAAAACGTTACTGAATTTGTTAATAAGGCTAGCAAAGATATAATTTGTTCTATAAGACTATGGAATATTGATAACGAAGATTTAAAGGGAGCTAATGGATTAAATATTGATATTTTAAAGATGTTGCAAGAAAACTTAGATTTAGATTTTTCTTTAGCACAAAAGCTTCAAGAAACTAATAACCTTAAGCTTAAGGATAAAGTTTATTTAAATATGGCAGAAAAATTTGAATGGCCAGATATTGAAATAGCAAATATTACTGAAGATGTTTTTTGTCATGCACTTAGAAATCAAATGGGAGTTTTAGTTGATGGAACTGTAGTGCCTTGTTGTTTAGATAGTGAAGGGAATATATCTCTTGGAAATATATTTAAAGAATCTCTAAATGATATATTAAAATCAAAAAGATCAACTGATATATATGATGGGTTTTCTAGAAGAAAAGCTGTTGAGGATTTATGTAAGAAATGTGGTTATGCAACTAGATTTAATAAGTCTTAACTTAAATTAATAGATAAAAAATCGTATCATAGGAAATGATGCGATTTTTTGTTATATAAATAATGGCATAGAGAATATTATTAAATATAGTGGTCAAAATATAAGAATATTAAATAATACTAGGATATAAATATATATCTTTTATTTAGTATGGAGATTTAGTAATGACAAAGCAATTAGATAGTAACTTAAAAACTTTGTCCAAAATAATATTTTATTAAAGGAGTAGTTTTTATGGAAAATAATAATAGTTTATTAAGATGGATAGGAAGATTAATATTAGTGGCAATTATTTTAACGATAACATCATTTGTAACTCCAGGATTCACAATCTATGGAATATGGTCATATTTGATAGCTGCTGTTGTAATATGTGGATTAGATTATCTAGTAGAGTCATTTATGGGAGTTGATGCATCTCCTTTTGGAAAAGGTGTAAAAGGATTTATAATTGCAGCGGCAATAATATATTTAGCACAATTTTTAGTTCCTAATATGAGTGTTTCTATTATAGGAGCAATATTAGCAGCTATGGTTGTTGGAATTTTAGATATAGTATTTCCAGCTAGGGCTATGTAGTTATAAAAATTTTATCAAGATAATAAATTAGCAAAACATATTTATATATATAACATAAAGCCGTATCACAAATGAGTGATACGGTTTTTATTATAAATTTGCATGTGCTAACTATTTAAATTTTTGAGGGAATTGTTTTATTATCCCATCAGTAAGTATATCAGCAAATTCAATCATATGATTTTCACCTTTGTCGTATGCTTTAATATCTGTATTCCAATCTTTATTTAATCTAGAAACTACTTGATCTGTAACAAATTGTAAGTGCATATATAGCATATCTTTTAGAGTTTTGTTTGAGTAATTAGGATTAGCAGAACTTAAAAAATTAGCTATTTTATCAGCATTTTCATACCATAGTTTATTATATTTTTCTAAGTCATCTTTATTTGAATTTTTAGCAGCGTCAGTAACCTTCCCTGCAAGCTCTATATGTTCTCTAAGTAAGGTAGCGAGTTTGTTTCCTGCTTCTTCTCCATAATAAGGTTTAATTGAATTTCCAATGTCATCTTGATTTTTAAAAAGTCTTTCTAATACAGGGCCCTTATCTTCAAGTGAAGATAAATCACTTACAATAAAACTTCTAGTCCATGAAACATGATCTATCCAAAGCTTTCTTTGTTCCATTTTCAAGTTGCAAGTAGCTTTGTTACAATGTGTATCTGTAGAATAGGTACTTTCTAAAGCTTGAGATTTAAATGGTACTAAAATTAAAGCGAATAAAAATAATGATAATAAATTTCTTGAAACTTTCTTCATTGTTATATGCTCCTTTGTCGTTAAATTTCAGTTTTAGTTTGTCCAAAGTCATATATGTATACTCATAATATAAATACTTATTAAAGAATAAGTATACCAATATAAAATATAAAATTTAAGTATAATATAAACGTTATTTTATAAATTGACTTTAGTAAAATATAATGGTATAATCTCTGTTAATATTTACCAAAATATATTGATAGATTGTGGGGAAGAAAAATGGCATATAAATGGTCTGATGAGTTATTAACAGGTAACGTACAAATTGATACAGAACATAAGGAACTAATAAAAGCAATTAATGATTTACTAGAAGCTTGTGGCAAGGGTAAGGGTAGATCTGAACTAGAAAATACAGTAAAGTTTTTATCTTCTTATACAAAAACTCACTTTGGACATGAAGAAGTTTTACAAATGAAGTATAAATATCCTGATTACAAAAATCATAAAGAATACCATAAGTACTTTATAGATGCAGTTGAAAGCGTAAATAAGAAGCTTTTATCAGAAGGTCCAAGTATTGTTTTAGTTGGAGAAATCAATAGCAAAATTGCTAGTTGGATAATTAAACATATAAAAACAGAAGATGTTAAAGTGGCAGCACATATAAGAAATAATTCTAAATAATTTTTAAATAGAATAATAACAATAAAAAGTAATAATCTTGATTAGATTATTGCTTTTTATGTGTACCCATTATGGTAAATAACTTGACGATTAAAGTCTATTATTAAAATAGTTGAATAGTTATTTAATAAATTTATCAGGATATTTAGATTCTTTGAGTTGTGCTTAGGTTCCAGCTTTGCAGGCAGTTTCATAGTAATCGGATTTAAAATTAATGTGTTCAAGATGATGTTGCAATTCGGCAATTTTTAATTCAACAGTATGTTTGTGAGTTAAAATCAATTCTTTCCTATCTTGTAATGTAGAGTCACCTAAAGCGCAAAAATTAACAAATTTTTTTATATCTTTTAGTCGCATGTCAGTATTTTTTAGACAAATTATAGTAGAAATCCAGTCTAAGTCGTGTTTAGTATAAGTTCTAATTCCAGATGTGTTTTTATTTATTTCTGGTAATAAATGTTCTTTCTCGTAATATCGTAGCGTAGATGGTGGTAGTCCTGTCATATCGGAAACTTGCTTGATAGTATAATTCATAAAAATCCTCCATAAAAATGTTGACTTAAAGTATACTTTAAGGTTTAAAATTGATTATATCAAAGTAAATAAATAAATGATATACAAAACATTTAGGAGGATATAAACATGAAGAAAATTGATATTGGTAAATCTGGACTTGAAGCTTCTGAAATCGTATTAGGTTGTATGAGGATTGATAAAATGTCTGTAGAAGAACTATCTAGTTATGTAGATGTTGCTATGTCAGAGGGCATTACTATTTTTGACCATGCGGATATTTATGGTAAAGGTTATTGTGAAGAAATTTTTGGTAAGATGTTAGCTTCTAGAGTAGGACTTCGTGATAAAGTACAAATTCAAAGTAAATGTTCTATTCGAGATGGATATTATGATTTTTCTAAAGAGTATATATTAAATTCTGTAGATAAAAGCTTACAACGATTAAAAACTGATTATTTAGATCTATTTATTCTTCATAGACCAGATACATTAATGGAACCTAAAGAAGTTGCAGAGGCTTTTGATATTTTACAATCAAGTGGAAAAGTTCGTAATTTTGGTGTTAGCAACTTTAAAAGTATGCAAATTGAATTACTAAAATCTTGTGTAAAACAACCAATTATCGTAAATCAAATGCAATTTAGTATTATGCATTCTGGAATGGTGAATAGTGGAATTCAAGCTAATACATTATTTGAAGGATCTGTAGATCATGATGGTAGTATATTAGAATATTGTCGTTTGAAAAATATTACATTACAAACGTGGTCACCATTTCAATATGGGTTCTTTGAAGGTATTTTTATAGATAATGATAAATTTCCACAGTTAAATACTGTATTAGAACGTATTGCAACAGAAAAAGGAGTTAGCAAATCTGCGATTGTAGTTGCTTGGATCCTTAGACATCCTGCTAAAATGCAGACGATTGTTGGAACAACAAATAAAGATCGTTTAAAAGATATATGTACAGCTAGTAATATAGAATTATCAAGAGCTCAATGGTATGAAATCTATCGCGCAGCAGGTAATCGTTTACCATAATATTTTCAAAAGGAGAATTAAGATGCAATTTAGAAAAGCAGTTGAAACGGATATTAATAATATAATGAACATTATTAAACAGGCTCAAGCTTACTTTAAACAACAAGGTATCAACCAATGGCAAGATGATTATCCTAACATTGAAACAATAAGGAATGATATTAAACATAAAAATAGCTATGTACTGTTAAAGGATAACAATATTATTGCTACAGTAGTAGTTTCTTTTGATAAAGAGAAAACATATGATTATATTTATGATGGTGAATGGATTAGTAATGATGAGTATGTAGTCATTCATAGAATGGCGGTTGATAATAGTTACAAAGGATTAGGATTATCATCTCAAATTATAAAAAATGTAGAACAGCTTTGCTTAAGTAAAGGTGTACATAGCATTAAAATAGATACGCATGAAGAAAATATACCTATGCAAAATCTACTTAAAAAAAATAAGTTTCAGTATTGTGGAATAATTTATTTAGAAGATAAAAGTAAAAGAATAGCTTTTGAAAAAATAAAATAATTTTTATTTTAAGCAGCACACTTATAACTTATAGGTGTGCTTTTTTTTATTATATTATCTGTTAATATAATGTCAAAATATTCTTTATAACCAAAACTTATTTTAAACTTTCGAAATATTTTAATATATATAAATACTTGATATTATTAAGTCATAAAAATAAACAACAAAAAAAGGAAGGATGATATATATGAATTATTATGAAGAAAGTTTAAAGATACATGAGGAAAACGTTGGTAAAATCGAAGTTGTAAGTAAGATAAAAATTGAAACAAGAGATGATTTAAGTTTAGCATATACACCAGGGGTTGCAGAACCTTGTAGAAGAATTCATGAAGATGAGGAAAACGTATACAAATATACATCGAAAGGTAATTTAGTTGCGGTAGTAACAGATGGTTCAGCAGTTCTTGGATTAGGTGATATAGGACCAAAAGCTGGGCTTCCAGTTATGGAAGGGAAATCAATACTATTTAAAGAGTTTGCAGATGTAGATGCATTTCCTATTTGTATAGATACAAAAAATGTAGATGAAATAGTAAGAACTGTTAAGCTTATAGCTCCTGGATTTGGAGGTATAAATATAGAAGATATAGGTGCTCCTAGATGTTTTGAGGTTGAAGAAAGATTAAAGAAAGAACTTGATATACCAGTATTCCATGATGACCAACATGGAACAGCGATTGTTGTTTTAGCAGGTATAATAAATGCTTTAAAAGTAGTTGAAAAGAAAATAGAAGATATTAAAGTAGTTGTAAATGGAGCTGGTGCAGCAGGAACAGCTATATCAAAATTATTATTATCTTCTGGAGTTAAAAATTTAATTGTTTGTGATAAGGTAGGTATACTTCATAGAGAAATAGAAAATGTTGACGATACTAAGTTGAAATTAGCTGAAATTACAAATCCAGATAATATAAAAGGAAAGTTATCTGATGCGTTGGTAGGAGCTGATGTGTTTATAGGTGTATCTGCTCCAGGTATTGTATCAAAGGATATGGTAAGGTCTATGAACAAAGATTCTATATTCTTTGCTATGGCAAATCCAACTCCAGAAATTATGCCAGATGAAGCTAAAGAAGCAGGGGCAAGAGTAATAGGAACTGGTCGTTCAGATTTCCCAAATCAAGTTAATAATGTATTAGCTTTCCCAGGTATATTTAGAGGTGCTTTAGATGTTAGAGCAAAAGAAATCAATGAAGAAATGAAAATAGCAGCAGCATATGCTATAGCTTCTATGATAAAAGATGAAGATTTAAATGAAAATAATGTAATTCCATATGCGTTAGATAGAACTGTTGCAAGTAATGTAGCTGAAGCTATAAAAAAAGCTGCAAGAGAAAGTGGAGTAGCAAGAATATAAATATATATAATGGGAGGAAATCAATATGCAAATTCCAATTAAAAAAACGCTAGATAGAATTCCAGGGGGAATGATGGTTGTTCCCCTTTTCTTAGGAGTATTAGTTAATACATTTTTCCCTGAAGTTTTAAAAATTGGTGGTTTTACAACTGCATTATTTGGACCAAAGGCATCATCAACAATTTTAGCTTGTTTTATGTTTTTAATTGGTTCACAAATCAACTTTAAATTAGCGCCAAAAGCATTAAAAAAAGGTGCAATTTTAATAACAGGTAAGTTTATAGTAGGTGCTGGAATAGGTATACTTGTAGGTAAAATTTTTGGACCTTCTGGAGTTTTAGGACTATCACCATTAGCTATTCTTGCTGCATTAACAAATTGTAACGGTGGTTTATATGCGTCTCTTGCTTCACAATATGGGGATGAAACTGATGTAGGTGCTTATGCTTTATTATCTTTAAAAGATGGACCATTTTTCACATTAGTTGCATTAGGAGCATCGGGGCTTGCTCAAATTCCTATTATGTCGCTTGTAGCAGTAATGATTCCGATAGTAATAGGAATGATTTTAGGTAACTTAGATTCAGATATGAGAGCTTTTCTTGGAAGTAGTAAGCTATTATTAATACCATTTTTCTCATTCCCATTAGGTACAGGAATGAATTTAGAAACTATCATAACAGCAGGTGGACCTGGAATATTATTAGGAGTAATAGCTTCTTTAACTGGAATAGGAGCTTATATGTTACTTAAATTATTTAAAGAAGAACCTATAATTGGGTTGGCTACAGGGTCAACAGCAGGAAATGCGGTGGCAACACCAGCAGCGGTTGCAGCTATAGATCCAACAGTTGTTACGATAGCAACGGTAGCAACAGCACAAGTTGCAGCAGCATGCGTAGTATCTGCTATAGTTTGTCCATTCATTGTTTCTTATGTATTTAAACTAGCTAAAAATAAACAAATGAAAAAAATAAATGATGGATTAGCATCCTGATAAAACTAAATTTAATAGGATGAGCACAGTTGAATAAGTAGCTCATCCTATTTTTAAATTAATCTATACTTTTTTACTAAAGTCTTTTACTTTGTCTGTTACTATATCAAGATTTTCATTTATATCACTAAAATTTCCGTTTTTATTTTCAAGTTTTATTCTATAACCACTACATGCTGCTAAAATCAAACCTATAACTACTAGAGGTAATCCTACAATAGCAGCTATTATTGCCGCTGTACTAGGTACTTTCAAAGCTGTCTTATTATCTTTATATACTTCTATGCTTATATTATTTAATTTATCCACTATATCTTTACATTTACTAAAGAATGTTGTATCTACCATCTTTATACTTGTATTGTATTCAATAAATCTTAGGTTACAATTAGAGCAACATTAAAATTAGATTAAAAATTTAATTTATATTAAATAATTATTTCTTCATTTAATTTGATAGGATATATGTACTTTGGATGTATCCAATTTTTTATTGTCAAAATACAAGACAACTATTAGCACAGTACTATATAATAGGATAGGGATAATGATTTCCTTATACACAAAAACGAGGTGACATATGTGAAAAAAAAGATGAAATTACAAACTAAGCTTACTATATTGATTATTGCAGTAGTCTTTATATCTATATCTATAATAACTTTTTTTGTTGCATCTTGGATCAATACAAACATTGAAAGTACGGCGAAAACTAACGTGATGAATGTCGGCGAAATAATTGCGAATTCTAAACAAGTTATAGATGCACTTAATAAAAAAGATTCTAATAAAGAAATTAGTTCATATATTGATACACAACTTAAAAAATTAAGCGAAATTGAATATATAATAGTAGTAGACAATGACGGTATTAGATATTCACATCCAAATCCACACAAAATAGGTGAAAAATTTGTTGGAGGGGATGAAGGTAGAGTTGTTAAAAAAGGGGATACATATATTTCAGAGGCTACAGGTACACTTGGAAAATCTTTAAGAGCTTTTATTCCGATTTATGATACAGAAACTAAAAAAGAAATAGGTTTTGTTTGTGTAGGAACACTATTACAGAGTATTGGAGAAACAAAGAAAATAGCGATATTATATATAATTTTAACTTCACTAGGTGCACTTACGGTAGGTGTTATCGGAGCATTTTTATTATCAAAAAACATAAAAAATATTTTACTGGGTCTTGAACCAGAAGAAATAACAAGATTGTACAATGAAAAAATGGGAATTTTAGATGCTATTTATGAAGGATTAGTAGCTATTGATGATAGAGGAAAAATAACAATTATAAATGACTCAGCTCTAAATATATTACACTATGGGAATAAAACTGAGAAAAATGAAATGATAGGAAAAAATATAGAAGACTTCTTCCCTAATACAAGATTACTTACTGTATTAGAAACTGGGGAAGGTGAGTTTGAAAAAGAGCAAAGAATAAATAATACAGTAATAATGACTAATAGAATTCCTATAAAAGATAGAGATAAAATTGTAGGAGCTATTGCTACGTTTAGGGATAAAACAGAGTTAACTAAATTAGCTGAAGAACTTACTGGAGTTAAAAAGATGGCATGGTCATTAAGGGCTCAAAATCATGAATTTATGAATAAACTTCATACTATAACAGGATTAATACAGCTTGAAGACTATGAAGAAGCGATACAGTTTATATCAGATGTAGCCAAAAGTAGAAATAAAATAAGTAGTACTTTAACTAAAAATATAAAAGATTCATATTTATCTGCAATACTGTTTTCTAAATATAATAAAGCTGAAGAAAATAGAGTTAAATTCAAAATAGATGAAAATTCTATATTTAATAGTCTACCTCAATTTATGACTTCTGAAGATATTGTTTCTATAATAGGTAACTTAATAGAAAATTCATTAGATGCAGTTAGTAATGATGGAGAAGGGCAAATTTATATAAAAATAGAACAGCAAAATGAATATCTTAAAATAAAGGTTGAGGACAATGGTCCTGGAATTAGAGAAGAGCATATAGATAAAATTTATGAGCAAGGCTTTACTACTAAAGACGGTGATAGAGGACATGGTATGTATATTGTAAAAGAAATAGTAGATGATGCTAATGGAACTATTGAACTAAAAGTAGATAAAGGTGTTATTTGGAATATTACTATACCTATGCTAAGGAGTGAGTAGTTTGATTGAAGTAATGATTATTGAAGATGATCCAATGGTGAGAGAAATTAATTCTAGATTTTTAAAAAGAGTGGATGGGTTTAATTTGTGTAAGGCTGTAGGTAGTCTTAATGAGGCAAAAGATTTTATTAAACTTAAAAAACCAGATTTAATATTATTAGATGTTTTTTTACCAAATGAAAATGGGATAGATTTTTTAAAATGGTTAAGAACCAAAGAAATTGGTGTTGATGTAATATTAATTACAGCAGATAAGACAATAGAAAGAGTTCAAGAGGCTTTTAGGTATGGAGCGATAGATTATTTGATAAAGCCTTTTGATTTTGATAGGTTTAAAGATTCTCTTATTCAATTTAAGGAAAGACACTCTGAGTTTAAAAAAGTTGAAGAAATAGAGCAAAGTAAATTAGATAAACTAATTTTAAATTCTGAAGTAACTCAAAAATATGAAGGGCTTGCAAAAGGGTTCAATAAGTATACATATAAATCTTTATGGGATGAAATTGGAAAAATGAATAGTGAATATTTTACATCTGAAGAAATGTCAGAAAGAATAAAAGTTGCTAGAGTTACAGTTAGAAGGTATCTAGAGTACATGGAAAAAGAGGGTCATCTAGAGAAGCTCGTAGAATATGGAAAAGTAGGAAGACCGCAGCATAAATTTAGAAAACTATAAATATATAAAAAAATCGATTCTTAATATATAATTTTAAGTTTCGGTTTTTTTATTTTATATAAATATTAAAAATTAATATTATGTATATATTTCTAATTAGAACAATATTAATAAACTTCATAAAGAAAACACATTGAAATCAAAATGTATATGTTAAAATAGCTTTTAAGGAGTACTGTTTTTCCAAAAATATATTTTATATATAAAGCTTAATTAATAATTTAATTAAATCGGAGTATAATAAGTATAAATTAAATTGAAAATTAAGCAATATTTTAATTTTAAAATTAAATTAAAATATTCTATAATACACAATAAAAAAGATAATCATAATATTAAAATGAGGTGAAGAGCTGTGTTTAGTTTTAGAAAAATTACTAAAAAATTTGTTACTGCTGTAATAGAAAAAAATATTAAAAAACAAATAAAGTATCAATATGATGAGGAAAAAATTACAGAATCAAAAAATGAAATTAACATAGAACAATTCAGAAATGAACTTGAAAAAATGGATGAAAGTAGATTTGAAAATATTGAAAAATTACTAATGGGTTCAAATATAAAAGATATACAAAATATGTATGAGTCAAAAAAAATAACTTGTGAAGAGTTAGTAAATTATTATTTAAAGAGAATTGAAAAATACGATATAAACAAACTTAACTCAATAATAGAATTGAATCCTGATGCAATTAAAATTGCAAAAGAAAAAGATTTAGGTGACAAAAAAGGAAAATTATATGGTATTCCAATAACTTTAAAAGGTAACATAGGAACTGGGGATAAAATGCATACTACTGCTGGAGTTTATGCGTTAAAAGATTCTATTTTAGATAAAGATTCTTTCGTTGTACAAAAGTTAAGAGAAGAAGGCGCTATTATTCTAGGAAAAACTAATCTTAGTGAATGGGCAAACTATATGACTAGTAACTCATCTAATGGGTATTCAGCTTTAGGGGGTCAAACACATAATGCTTACGGAAAGTATGATGTAGGGGGATCAAGTTCGGGATCAGCAGCTTCTGTTGCTGGTGGATTTTCAGTAGCTTCAATAGGAACTGAAACTGCTGGATCAATGGTGTATCCTTGTAGTCAAAATTCAGTTGTGGGAATAAAGCCTTCAATGGGTCTAGTAAGTAGAGATAGAATAATTCCAATAGTAGAAGCACAGGATACAGCGGGTGTAGTAGCTAAAAATGTTGAGGATATTGCTTTAATACTTGAAAGTATATCTGGATATGATGTAAATGATATGGACACAAAAGAAGGAGAAAAATATATAGAAGATTATACTAAATATACAGGTCAAAATTCTGCAAAAGGTTTTAAAGTAGCGATAGTTGAGCCTTTAGCAGTTAGAAATGAAGAAAATGAAATTTTGGATAGAGTGGAAAAAGAACTTAAAGATATGGGTGCTCAAGTAATAAAAACTGAGTTTTCAGATGAGGTTCTTAAAATTGAAATGAGTAAAGCTTTAGAGATTGGATTTAAGTATGATGTTAACAAGTATCTTGAGATAGCAAAAGTTAATGGAGTTAATAATTTAAATGATATAGTTGAATTTAACAAAAAAGATTTAGCTAATAGAGCTCCTTATGGACAAGATTTATTAGAAAAATCACTACAAGAAAAAACTTCTATTGAAGACTATAAAAAATTAATAAACAAAAATAGAGAAAAAAGTAGCAAAATCATAGATGATATACTAAAAGATGCAGATATAATAGTATCATTAAGTAATCAAGCGTCTATCGCTTACGCACCAGCAGGATATCCTGCAATTACTGTTCCTGCAGGGTATAAAAGTAATAAAGAACCAATAGGAGTTACATTTGTAGGTTCTAAATTCCAAGACGGAAAATTGATAAATATAGCTTATATATATGAAAAAAATACTAAGCACAGAGTAGAACCAATTCTAAAATAATTAATAAATTTAGTCTTTAAATTTAAAATATATCCTAATGTGAAAATATTAGGATATATTTTTTTGTAAAAAATTAAATATTATTAGTCGATACTATTTTACAGAATGCACTGCTGGTTAAAGGAAGTTAATAAATACTAATAAAATTATATGTCGAATAAGGTCAGAATTAGAGAAATGCTAAAATTATGTTAAATATTTTGAAAATTGTTGCAATTGAAAATAAAAATCTATACAATTACCTCAATATAGTAAATGCTTATAAATTTTTATAGGGGGTTTATATGAAAAAACAATATCTAGATACAGTAGTTGTAGGATTTGCCTTATTTGCCATGTTCTTTGGTGCTGGAAATTTAATATTTCCACCATATTTAGGACTTGTATCAGGTAACCAGTGGTTACTAGGGTTTAGCGGATTTGTTATAGCAGACGTTGGATTAGCTTTATTAGCAATATTAGCAGCAGCAAAATGTCAAGGTGACATAAGCAAGGTTTTAGGTAGAAGTGGAAAAGTTCTATCTAGAGTATTAGCAGCATCAATCATGATTTGTTTAGGACCACTTTTAGCAATACCAAGAACAGGAGCAACAACATTTGAAATGGGTGTAGCACCTATTATTGGAGGATTTAGTCCGATATTATTTTCAGTAATATTTTTTGGTTTAACACTTGTGCTTACAATAAAACCATCTAAAGTTGTAGATATAATAGGTCAATATTTAACACCGGCATTATTAATTGCATTAATATTTTTAATTGTTATGGGAATTGTATCACCACTTGGAGATTTAAATCAACCAGCAGTAATAGAGGGAATATTTGCAGAAGGAGTTAAACAAGGATATCAAACAATGGATCCATTAGGTGCGATAGCTTTATCAGCTGTAGTAATAATATCACTTGGACAAAAGGGATATACTAAGGAATCTGATAAAATTAAATTAACATTACAAGCAGGTCTTGTTGCAGGGGTAGCTTTATTCATAGTATATGGAGGACTTGCATATTTAGGATCTACAGTTGCACATCAGTTTAAGGGTATAAATCCAGCTGATATAAATCAAACATCATTAATAGTAAACATAACAGAACAGTTATTAGGTCAACCAGGAAAAATAATATTAGCATTAATAGTAGCATTAGCTTGTTTAACAACATCTATAGGTCTTGTTTCAGCAACAGCTCAATATTTTTCTAAGGTTTCTAATGGAAAAGTAAAATATGAAACTATAGTAATTGGTGTATGTATATTTAGTGCAGTAGTAGCAAACTTTGGTGTTAGTACAATAATAAAATTCTCAGCACCAATATTAACAGTTATTTATCCAGCTACAATAGTACTAGTATTAATGACATTATTTAATAAACAGATTAAAAATGATAATGCATTTAAATATGCTACATATGTAGCTTTAATAGTAAGTGTGCTTACAGTTGTTGATGGCATGGGAATTAAAATGTCATTTATACATAAGTTACCTTTTGATGGTATAGGATTTAACTGGATAGTTCCAGTTTTAATAGGTGGTATATTAGGTAACTTCATACCATCAAAAAACAATATAGGTTACAATAATGAGAATGAAGAGATAATGTAAGTATATAAAGAAATAGTATTTATTAATTAGAATTAATTATATATTTAAATATATGAAATAAGAACCGTATCACACTGTGGTGCGGTTTTTATTTTGCATAAAATCCGTATTACAATAATGATTATTTTATATATCTATATATACGTAACGAATGTTAATAAGATTCACACAAAAAACATATTGGAATTGAAATATATAGGGTAAAATAGCTTTTAAGGAAAGGGGATTGTCGAAAAAAGGTGATTTATATATAAACAAATATAAAAGTTAGTATTACTATAACAATCTAAAATTAAATATAAGATAATTAAATAATTTTAAAGCTGTATGCATATGTAATATCAAAATAGAATCATAAAGTTAAAAAAGAAATTAAGGCAACAATAAAATTAAAATGAGGTGGCAGATATATGAAGAAGATCTTGATATACAAAAGATGTATGATACAAAACAAATTACTTGTGAAGAGTTAGTAACATATTATTTAAAGAAAATTGAAAAGTATGATATAAATAAACTTAACTCAATAATAGAATTAAATCCTGATGCTATTAAAATTGCAAAAGAAAAAGATTCAGGAGATAAAAAAGGGAAATTATATGGGATTCCAATAACTTTAAAAGGAAACATAGGAACTGGAGATAAAATGCATACTACTGCAGGTGCATATGCTCTAAAAGATTCTGTTTTAGATAAAGATTCTTTTGTTGCACAAAAACTAAGAGAAGAAGGTGCTATTATATTAGGTAAAACTAATCTTAGTGAATGGGCAAATTATATGTCTGATAAGTCATCTAGTGGGTATTCAGCATTAGGAGGTCAAACACATAATCCTTATGGAAAATATGATGTAGGTGGATCAAGTTCAGGATCAGCAGCTTCTGTTTCAGCAGGGTTTTCAGTAGCGTCAATAGGAACTGAAACTGCTGGATCGATGATATATCCTTCAAGTCAAAATTCAGTTGTTGGAATAAAGCCTTCAATAGGAACAGTAAGTAGAGATAGAATAATTCCAATAGTAGAGGCACAAGATACAGCAGGTGTAGTAGCAAAGAATGTTGATGATTCAGCTTTAATACTTGAAGCTATATCTGGATATGATGCAAATGATGTTGAGACAAAAGAAGGACAACAACATAAAGAAGACTATACTAAATATATAGATGAAAACTCTGTAAAAGGTCTTAAAGTAGCAATCGTAAAACCTTTAGGAGCTAGAAGCGAAGAGATTGATATTCTAAATAGAATAGAAAAAGAATTTGAAGGTATGGGAGCTAAAGTAGTAGAATCTAAATTCCAAGAAGAAGCGTATAATATAGAAATGAGTAAAGCATTAGAAATTGGTTTCAAATATGATGTTAACAAATATCTTGAAATTGCGAAATTTAAAGGAATTAATGATTTAAAGGATATAGTAGACTTTAATAAAAATAGAAAAAATGCTGGTAAAGTTATAGATGATATATTAAAAGACGCGGATGTGATAATATCATTAAGCAATCAAGCATCTATGATATATGCACCAGCAGGATACAAAACTACTGGGGAGCCAATAGGAGTTACACTTGTAGGAGCTAAATTCCAAGAAGGTAAATTAATAAAAATTGCAAATATATATATAAGTAATTATAAAAGATATTGGTAATATTGCGTGGAATTTGTCAATATAACAAGAATATGATATTATATAATTCTATAATAAGTTCTCTACAGCTTATAAAAGAGAATTGAAAAAATGAACGGAGGAAATATAATTATGGAAAATTTACCAAATTGCCCAAAATGTAATTCAGAATATACTTATGAAGATGGAAGTCTTTTAGTTTGCCCAGAATGCTCTCATGAATGGTCTTTAGAATCAGGAAATGGTGAAGATACAGATGTTATAAAAGATGCAAATGGAAATATATTAAATGATGGAGATGCTGTAACAGTAATCAAAGACCTTAAAGTAAAAGGAAGTTCATCATCTATAAAAATAGGAACAAAAGTTAAGAGTATACGTTTAGTTCCTGGTGCATCTGATGGACATGATATAGAATGTAAAATAGATGGTTTCGGAGCTATGAAATTAAAATCTAGTGTTGTTAAAAAAGCGTAGTTCTACGTTTTAAATAGTAAAAATCCCCGTATCAATAGATACAGGGATTTTTTAGTTACAACCAATTCCTTTAATTTTTAATTTTTCTAACATATCAACAGTCATTTTACTTAAATCATATTTAACCTTAAATCCCCATTCATTTATTGCACATGTTGGGTCAATGGAGTTAGGCCAAGATTCAGCAATTGATTGGCGTATTGGATCTACATTATATCCAAATTCAAAGTCAGGGATATGTTTTTTTATTTCATTAGCAATTTCATCTGGATCAAAATTCATAGCTGTTATATTAAATGCATTTCTATGAATTAATTTAGAACTATCAGCCTCTATTAAATCAACTATAGCATCAAGTGCATCTGGCATATACATCATATCCATTTGAGTTCCTTTAGCTATAAATGAATCATATTTTTTATTTTTTAAGGCTTCATAATATATATCAACAGCATAATCTGTAGTTCCACCTCCAGGAGGTGTTACATATGATATTAGACCTGGGAATCTGACACCTCTAGTATCCACATTAAACTTATTGAAGTAATAATCACACAGTAACTCTCCTGCTACTTTAGTTACACCATACATAGTGCTAGGTCTTTGTAGAGTATCTTGAGGAGTTAAATTTTTAGGAGAATTAGAACCAAATGCTGCTATAGAACTAGGTGTAAACAATTTACAGTTAAGTTCTTTACAAACTTCTAATACATTACTTAACCCACCCATATTAAGCTTCCAAGCAAATTGTGGATTTTGTTCACCTACAGCAGACAGTAAAGAAGCTAAATGAATTATTGTATCTACATTATATTTTTTTGCAACTGAGCCCATAGATTCAATATCCATAACATCAAGTGTTTCAAACAAGCCATTATTTATAATTTCACTAGTAGAACGTATATCAGTAGCAACAACATTATCAACACCGTATTCACTTCTAAGTTTTGAAGTTAGTTCTGAACCAATTTGACCTGAGGCTCCAGTAATAAGCACTTTTTTCATCTATTTTCCTCCTAATAAATTAAAATAAAAATTATATTATTTCTAATTCTTTTCCAACTTTTTCATAAATAGCTAAAGCTTTATCAAGCATTTCTTTTGTATGAGAGGCTGTTGGCATATTTCTAACTCTTCCACTTCCTTTTGGAACAGTAGGAAAAACTATAGATTTAGCATAGACACCTTCTTCTAAAAGTCTTTTACTAAATAATTGAGTTTTAGTTTCATCACCTATTATGCAAGGAGTTATAGGTGTTTCGCTTTTGCCTATATTAAAACCTAAAGATTTTAAACCTTCTTTTAAATAATTTCCATTTTCCCATACTTTATTAACTAAATAATCATTTTTCATAAGAATATTTATAGATTTTGTACAAGCAGCAGCAGAACCAGGAGTTAAAGATGTTGAAAATAGGAAAGGTCTACCTCTGACTTTTAACCAATCAATAAGATCCTTTGACCCAGCAACATATCCACCTACTACTCCAATAGCTTTAGACAAAGTTCCAATTTGAAAATCGATTTTATCAGATAAGCCAAAATGCTTACATGTTCCAGCACCATTTCCAGTAACGCCTGATCCATGAGCATCATCAACATATGTAATTAAATCAAATTCTTGGGCTATTTCAACAATTTGTGGTAATTTGGCAATATCCCCATCCATAGAAAAAACTCCATCAGTAATGACCATAATTTTATTATATTGATTACTTTCTTTAGCTAGCTTAGCTTTTTCTCTTAAATCATTCATATCGGAATGTTTATATCTTATAACCTTAGATCCGCATAACCTACAACCATCTATTATTGATGCATGATTTAATTCATCAGATAAAATTGCATCGTTTTTGTCCATGACAGCAGAGATAGCACCCATATTACAATTAAATCCTGATTGGAATGCTATAGCAGATTCTGTTCCTTTGAATTTAGCAATAGTAGCTTCAAGAATATCATGAACTTCAAGAGTACCATTTATAGTTCTCACAGCTCCAGCTCCGGTACCATACTTATTAGTTGCATCAATTTCAGCTTTTTTTAATCTATCATCTGTAGCTAAACCTAAATAATTATTAGATGATAAATTTATTAAATTTTTATCGTTTATTTTTATAATTGGACCATTGGGACTTTGAAGTAAATCTATTTTGTTATAAAGTCCATTTGACTTTAGTTCTGTTAAATTTTTTGATAGAAATTTAGATAAAGATTTATTTTCCAAACCATGCATAGTCATGTAAATCACCCCTTTAATTAGTAACTTTCATATATAAGGATTGTCATGAAACATTAGCGATAAGACTGTTTTTATTGATTAAATGTATTTTAAATAGTATTATATATGATATATATGTATGTTTTAAGCTAAGAAATAATTCGAAATTTAATAATCATATCGAAGGAAAAGGAATGAAGAGAATGGAAAAATTTAATAAGTTAAATATATTAAAAGATTACGTGTTAATAACAATAGGAGTTGTTTTAGTTGCTTTTGGTATACAGTATTTTTATGCTCCTAATGAAATAGCAGGTGGTGGATTAAGTGGTATAGCTATCGTAATAAACCACTATATACCTCAGTTATCAATGGGAACTATAATATTTATAGGTAATCTAATATTATTTACAATCTCATTTATATTAATAGGTGGAGATTTTGGATTTAAAACGATATATGCAAGTATTATGCTATCAGTTGCTATGGATATTATGGAAAAAGTATTCCATTCATATGCATTAACAAATAATATGATACTAGCGGTATTGTTAGGAACAGTAGTATGTTCTATAGGATTAGCAATCGCATTTTCAATAAATGCATCTACAGGTGGAACAGATATACTTGCTAAAATATTAAATAAATATACAAACTTTAATATAGGAGTATCATTATTAGTGGTAGATTTACTTGTTGTTATATTTGGAGGATTTACTTTTGGTTTAGGAAAAGGTGTATATTCTTTAGCAGCAGTTGTAATTAATGGACTAACAATAGACTTCTTAATAGCAAAAATAGAAAAGAAAAGAAAAGAAAAAGAAGATAATAAAAATGAAGTATTAGAGCCTCAACAAGCTCAATAAATCTCAAAATTACATATAAAACGGAGAATACTACCAAAAACAGGTAGTATTTTTTGTTTTATGACAAAAAGTGATGCTATAATATAAAATAAACAGTTTTAATTAATTTTTTTTAAAAGGGCAAAAGCTTTATAAAATAAAGCTGAGGAAAGATTTTAAAAGCTAAAATATTATTTTTTAAGGAACTTAATAAAATTCAAAAATACTTATTGACCATTACGTAACGTAATCTTATAAAATGATATTAGGCAATAACTTGGGGGAGATATAGTGAAAGAAGAAAATTTATACACTACAGGTGAATTTGCTAAAATGGCTGGGGTGACAATAAGAACCATTAGATACTACGATGCTAAAGGTATACTTAAGCCATCACATCATAACAGCTCAGGTCATCGATTATACTCAAACGAGGATTTTATAAAGCTAAAGAAAATATTAGCTCTAAAATACTTAGGTCTATCATTAGACGAAGTTATGAACACTGAATTATATAGTTTTGAAAAAGATGATATGGTAAATTCTTTGAAATTACAAAAAAATATTATCAAAAACAAAATAAACCATATGAAAACCGTGTTAAATGCCATAGAGACAGCAGAAGTTAGTATTCAAAAAGATGAAGACTTAGACTGGAACAAAACTATAGACATAATAAAAATCCTAGAAAATGAAAAAGAATTATTGCAACAATATGTAGATTCATCAAACTTAAATGCTAGTGTTAAACTGCAAGATAGATTTAGCTCTAATGAGCATGGGTGGTACAACTGGGCATTTAAAAATATAAAATTAAGAAAAAAAAGTAAGGTTTTAGAAATAGGATGTGGAAATGGAGCTTTATGGGCTAAAAATATAGAAAATCTAAATGATAAAGTAGAAGTAACTTTAACTGATGTCTGCCAAGATATGATTAATGATGCAAAGCTTAACTTAGATGGATATAATAAAAATTTTAATTTTAAAATTGTAGATCCAAATAATATTGCCTACAAAGATGAAAGCTTTGACATAATAATAGCTAATCACATACTATTTTATATGAATGATTTAGATAAAGTTCTTTCTGAGATAAAAAGGGTTCTAAAGGTAGGCGGACGTTTTTATTGTTCAACTATTGGTGGGGACCATATGAAAGAGTTAGAAGAACTTATGATAAAGTTTAATAGCAACATAAAAATTTCTGAAGAAAAACTTTCAAACAAATTTGGATTAGATAATGGAGAATATATATTACAGGAGTACTTTACTGATATACATAAACATTTGTATAAAGATGAATTAATAGTAAATGATACAAAGGGTATACTAGAATATATATATTCAATACCAGGTAATATTTTAGAAGTAATAGATAATAAGAAAAAAGAGTTTGAGGTTTATATTGATAAGAACATACAACAAAATGGCGCAATTAATATAACTAATAGTAATGGGCTATTTGAAAGTATAAAAAGGTAAAACTTTAGTTGGTTTTTTAATGAAATTTATATTTTACTAAAAAGATAAGTTAAAAAATAGCTTAAAACAAACGTTTTCAATGTTAAAATATAATCAAAAATAAGATTAATCCATCTAAACTACATTTATATAAATAAGATTTATTTTATATAAAAAAGTGTTGAAAACAATTTAAGTCTATGAAAAACGTTTATCTTAATGATTAATATAAATTTTTTAAAAATATATAGAATTTTGGTAATTAAGAAATTAAAAATAAAATTGTCAATAAATTAACTATTAATAATATATAGTTAACGAGTTTATTAGACAAAATTTTACAACAGATTGAGAGGTAAAAGTTATGGGAATTAAAGTAACAAGCGAAATCAAAACGTTGAAAAAAGTTTTACTTCACAGACCAGGTTCAGAAATAGAAAACTTAACACCTGATTATCTAGAAAGATTATTATTTGATGATATTCCATTTTTAGAGGTGGCTCAGCAAGAGCATGATGCATTTGCAGAGATATTAAGACAAAATGGAGTAGAAGTTGTTTATTTACATGAATTAGCAGCTGAAGTTATAGCTGATGAGGAAATAAAAGAACAATTTATACAACAATTTATAAAAGAAGCTGGAATAACAAGCCCAGAATTACATAAAAATGTTTATGAGTTCTTAAAAGGATTTAAAAACAATGAAGATTTAATAAGAAAAACAATGGCAGGAATAAATAAACATGAATTACCACAATTAGGTAAGAAAAGTTTATCTGATTTAGCAGAAGATGATTATCCATTTGTAGCTGATCCGATGCCAAATTTATACTTCACAAGAGATCCATTTGCAACAATAGGAGAAGGTGTAAGTTTAAATAAAATGTACTCAGTAACTAGAAACAGAGAAACTTTATATGCTGATTATATATTCAAATATCATAAAGACTTTAAAGGTCAAGTAGAAAGATTCTATGATAGAGACTTTGAATATCACATAGAAGGTGGAGATATATTAAACTTAACTGAAAAAACTTTAGCTATAGGTATATCTCAAAGAACTCAAGCTGATGCAATAGAGCATATAGCGAAGCAAATATTCTTTAAAAGCAAAAACAAAGATATAGAAACAATATTAGCTTTCAATATTCCAAATAATAGAGCTATGATGCATTTAGATACAGTATTTACTCAAATAGATGTTGATAAGTTTACTATTCATCCAGGAATACAAGGACCATTACAAGTATTTGAAATAACTAAAGGTAATGTAGAAGGCGAATTAAAAATAGAAGAACTTAATGCTAAATTAGAAGATGTATTAGCTAAATACCTTGGAGTAGAAAAAGTTACATTAATCCAATGTGGTGGCGGAGATAAAGTTATAGCAGATAGAGAACAATGGAATGATGGTTCAAATACATTATGTATAAAACCAGGTGAAGTTGTTGTTTACTCTAGAAACTACATAACTAATAAATTATTAGTTGATAATGGTATTAAGATACATGTTATACCATCAAGTGAATTATCAAGAGGACGTGGGGGCCCAAGATGTATGTCAATGCCTCTAGTTAGAGAAGTATAAGAATTAATATTTAAATAAAAATAGCTTGAAAACATATATATATTACACATTGCTTAAAGGTTTATTATTTAACCTTTAAGCACCAATTAAACTAAATTTTTAAAAAATATAATATAACTTATTAGGAGGATTTTACCATGGCAGTTAACTTAAGAGGACGTTCATTTTTAAAATTATTAGATTTTTCTAGTGCAGAGATAAGATACTTATTAGACTTATCTAAAAACTTAAAGGATTTAAAAAGAGCTGGAGTAGTAAATAAAACTTTAGAAGGCAAAAACGCTGTTATATTATTCGCAAAAGACTCAACTAGAACTAGATGTTCATTTGAAGTTGGGGCAATGGATTTAGGTATGGGTGTTACTTACCTAGGACCAACTGGTTCTCAAATGGGTAAAAAAGAATCTATAGCAGATACTGCTAGAGTTTTAGGAAGAATGTATGATGGTATAGAATATAGAGGATTCGAGCAAGAAATAGTAGAAGAATTAGCTGCTCATGCTGGAGTACCAGTTTGGAATGGATTAACAAATGAGTTCCATCCAACTCAAATGATAGCTGACTTATTAACTATAGAAGAAAAATTAGGAAGATTAAAAGGTGTAAACTTTGTTTACATGGGAGATGCTAGAAACAACATGGGTAACTCTTTAATGGTTGCTTGTGCTAAAATGGGATTAAATTTTACAGCTTGTGCTCCAAAAGAATTATTCCCAGCTGAAGAATTAGTAGCTACTTGTGAAGCAATAGCTAAAGAGAATGGTTGTACAATAACATTAACTGAAGATGTTATGGCTGGAACTAAGAATGCTGACGTTATATACACTGACGTTTGGGTATCTATGGGAGAACCTGCTGAAGTTTGGGAAGCTAGAATAGCTCAATTAAAACCATTCCAAGTTAATAAATCTGTTATGGACAATGCTAACCCAGAAGCAATATTCATGCACTGTTTACCAGCATTCCATGATACAAAAACTACTACAGGAAAAGAAATGGCTGATAAATTTGGTATAACTGAAATGGAAGTTACTGATGAAGTATTTGAATCTAAACAATCAGTTGTATTTGATGAAGCAGAAAATAGAATGCATACTATAAAAGCTATAATGGCTGCTACTATAGGACAATAGATTATAGAAATAAAGTTAAATTAAGTAAAACA
Organism: uncultured Peptostreptococcaceae bacterium; assembly: GCA_947072565.1. Classification (GTDB taxonomy): domain Bacteria; phylum Bacillota; class Clostridia; order Peptostreptococcales; family Peptostreptococcaceae; genus Romboutsia_D. The sequence goes on from CAMTIM010000027.1 coordinate 53,175, forward strand.
TGTAACCCCCATTTTGATATCGGAGAATTTAGATGGGGGTTATAGTTGTATAAAATATATTTAGATAGAGGTGTCAAACTATGAAGAGATTAGTTATAGCTTTAGGTGGAAATGCACTAGGAAACAATCCAGAAGAACAATTAAAATTAGTTAAACAAACAGCAAAGACAATAGTAGATCTTTCAGAAGAAGGATATAACGTAATAGTTGGACATGGTAATGGACCACAAGTAGGTATGATAAATTTAGCTATGGATTTTGCAGCTAACAATGGTGCTAATACTCCAAGTATGCCATTTGCAGAATGTGGATCAATGAGTCAAGGTTACATAGGTTATCATTTACAACAATCAATAAAAAATGAATTAAATGCTAGAAAACTTAATAAAAACGTTGCAACAATAGTAACTCAAGTTGTAGTGGATGAAAAAGATGAAGCATTTAAAAACTTAACTAAGCCAGTTGGTATGTTCTATACTAAAGAAGAAGCAGATAAAATAGCTGCTGAAAAAGCTTTTACTTTTGTAGAAGACTCAGGAAGAGGATATAGAAGAGTTGTTGCTTCTCCACAACCACAAAAAATAGTTGAATTAGAAACTGTTAAGCAATTAGTTGATAACGGAAGTATAGTAATAACTGTTGGTGGTGGTGGTATACCAGTAATAGAAAAACAAGATGGTTCTTTAGAAGGTGTAGCAGCAGTTATAGATAAAGATAAATCAAGTGCTAAGTTAGCAAAAGATCTTGATGCAGAAATGTTAGTAATATTAACAGCTGTTGATAGAGTTTGCATAAACTTCAACAAACCAAATCAAGAAGAATTAGCTTCTATAAACTTAGAGGAAGCTGCTAAATATATAGCTGAAGAGCATTTTGCAAAAGGATCTATGTTACCTAAAGTAGAAGCATGTGTAGATTTTGTAGCATCATCTACTAACGGAAAAGCATTAATAACTTCTCTAGAAAAAGCTAAAGAAGCTTTACATGGTAAAACAGGAACTATAATATGTAAAGATAGATAGACCTTTGATGCATAATAATAAGAACATTTTAAAAAGGAAATATTATTCTTGTATGGAATAGTATTTTCTTTATTTACACAAAATGTTATTATATAATTGAATTGAATGTTATATTTTAAACGATTTTTATAGAGATTAATTCTTAAAAATAATGAGAAAATTAAAAATAAAGGGGGAAATGTAAGATGTCAAAAGACAAGAAAAAGAAATTTAAGTTCCCATCTGCTTATACGGTATTATTAGCAATAATGATAGCAATCGCACTAATAACTCAATTTGTGCCTGGGGTTAAAAAAGCTCAGTTATCTGACTTAGTTATGGCACCAGTAACAGGTATGGTTGGTATAAAAGATTTAGATCTAGATGAGCAAATAAGTACATCTATGGATAAAGGCGGAGTAGAAGCTGCTTTAAAAACTATAAATGACTCAGAAACTAATTATATGAGTGTATGGAATGAAGGTCAACTTAAAGGTGCAATAGATGTTGCATTATTTGTACTTATAATAGGTGGATTCTTAGGAGTTGTAACAAAAACAGGTGCTTTAGACGCTGGAGTTGGAGGACTTGTTAAAAAATTAAAAGGTAAAGAATTAATGTTAATACCAGTTTTAATGTTATTATTCTCATTAGGTGGTACTTCTTACGGAATGGCAGAAGAATCATTAGCATTTTATGCACTAATAACTGCGACTATGATGGCAGCCGGTTTCGATCCATTAGTAGGAGCAGCTACATTATTACTTGGTTGTGGAGTAGGGGTTTTAGGATCAACAGTAAACCCATTTGCTATAGGAGCAGCTGTATCAGCAGCAGGAGCAGCAGGGGTTACTATAAACCAAGGTACTACAATAGCATTAGGTGCTATATTATGGATTGTAAGTTTATTAATAGCAATAGTCTATGTTATGAGATATGCTAAAAAAATATATGCTGACAAAAATGCTACAATGTTATCTAAACATGAGTTAGATGCAGCTAGTGAAGCATTTAGTCAAAACTCTGAAGAGATTTTAGAGTTAAATGGAAAAAGAAAAATAGTATTAGTTTTATTTGGATTATCTTTTGCAGTAATGATAGCAAGTGTTATACCATGGAATGATTTTGGTATAACAATATTTGATAAAACTTCATGGCTTAATGGATCTCCATTAGGAAAATGGTGGTTCCCAGAGTTAACTGTATGGTTCTTCTTAATGTCTGTTGTAATAGGTTTAGTTTACAGAATGCCTGAAGAAGACATAGTTAGTGCATTTATAAATGGATGTGCTGATATGGTAGGTGTTGCTCTTGTTGTAGGTATATCAAGAGGAGTATCTTTCATGATGGCAAACTCAGGATTAGATTTATACATATTAGATAAAGCATCAGGAGTGTTAAGTGGAGTGTCAGGTATGCTGTTTGCTAATATGGCATATTTAATATACATAGCATTATCATTCTTAATACCATCAACTTCTGGACTTGCTTCAGTTTCTATGCCAATATTTGCGCCATTAGCGCAAAAGTTAAATATTGCACCAGAGATTATAGTTTCAGCTTTCTCTGCTGGTTCAGGTATAGTAAACTTAGTAACTCCAACATCAGGAGTTGTTATGGGTGGTCTTGCAATATCAAAGATAGAATATGGTACATGGATTAAGTTTGTAACTAAATTATTAGTAATGATATTTATAGCAACAGTAATTATATTAGCTGTTGGACCTATGATTTTAGGTTTATAAAATTACTCAAAAACCATAAGGCTTTTATAAGAGCTTTATGGTTTTATTTTTAAATAAGGATAGGTGATTTGTATGGGTCTTGTTAGCTTTTTAAGTTCTTTTTACTTTGTGTTTACAGTTTTACTAATATTTAAAAAAAGTACTATGGGTAAAACATATATTTTATTTGGAATATTGACATATATATTTGTAATAGGATATTCATTTATTCCTAAAGTTCCAGCAAACTTACAACAATTTGGAATTTTTATTATATTTTCATTGATGATATTACTATTTGGTTTGATGTTTGGTATTACTGTTAAACTGTTTAAGAAAAGTAATAAAGCTTCTGTAATAACATCAATAATATCTTCTGTTTTATTAATACTTTTAGTATTTAATACTAAGGGGTACCTAACATATATGTACGTTCCTGTATTATTATATATGGTTCAAAATAAGCTTAATTTAAGAATAGATAACTCAGTAAAGCCGTTATATAAAAAAATTATATAATTAAGAATAAAGACCTCAAAACACCTTAGGATTTGGCATTTGTAGGTCTATTATTTTGTAAAAATTACAAATAATAATAAGCTTAAGAGGAATACTAATTATATTATAAAAAATTAGTACTTAAGGAAGTGTAAATTATGAAAAGCGTAATTACTGTGGGGGCGGGAGTCGGAGGGCTTTGCACAGCAATAAGATTACTTAAGCAGGGATACAAAGTAACCATATTAGAAAAAGAAAAAGAAATAGGTGGAAAAGTTAATATAAAAAATATAGATGGCGCAAAATTTGATTTAACAGCATCTATACTAATGACTCCTAAAATATACACTGAAATTTTTGACGAAGTCGGTAAAGATTATAGAGATTATTTTGAGCTAATAAAAATAGACCCTATATATGGTGTTAATTATTATAATGGAGATAGACGAGATTTTTATAGTGATTTAAGCAAAATGGTAAGAGTATTAGAAGATATGCAAGAGGGGTTATCTATTGAATATTTAAACTTTACATCCAAATCTTTAGAAAAATATATCTATAGTAAAAAATATTTTTTAGACAAGCCAATGACAGATATAAACGATGTATCGATTAGTGAATCTCTAAAAGTATTATCGAAAATAAAGCCATTTACTAATGTGAACAACTACTTAAAAAAGACAATCTCTAATAAACAATTAAGAGAATACTTAATATTTCAATCTATGTATATAGGAATAAACCCATACACAAGTTCTAACCTGTACACTTTAATACCAGCTATATCACATACATATGGATTATGGTATATAAAAGGTGGTTTTTATAAATATATAGAAGCTTTAAAAAAATTAATATTAGAACTAGGTGGAGTAATAGAAACTGAAAATAATGTAGAAGAAATATTGATAGATAAGAATCAAATTGTAGGCGTTGAATCTAATAAAGAAATTTATAAGTCTGATATAGTTGTATGTAATGCTGACTATCCTTATGCTATAACTAATTTAATTAATAAAGGGAAAAGTAATAATACAAAGAAAATAAAAAAAGAAGACTATTCTTGTTCAACTTTTATTATGTACTTAGGTCTTAATAAAAAATATGATGATTTACAAGTACACAATATGTATATAGGAGACAATTTCAAAGAAAATATTGAAAGCCCATTTAAAGGTAAACTACCAAAATCTCCATCAATATATTTATATTATCCAAGCAAAATAGATGAATCTATATCAGGTCCTTTTGAAAGTATACTCAATATAATGGTGAGAGTGCCTAATTTAGAATATAAAAACATAAAGTGGAACAAAGAAAACATAAGAAAATTTAGAAACATTATTATAAATCAATTAAAAAATGTAAAAGGTCTAGAAAATCTAAACAAAGAAATATTATATGAATCATACTTAACACCGATACAGCTAAAACGTAAATTTAATTCTTATAATGGAACTGCATTTGGAATAAGCCATAAGCTAAATCAAACTACTTATTTTAGACCTCATATGAAAGATGAAAATGTAAATGGACTTTATTTTATAGGTTCGTCAACCCATCCTGGGAATGGGGTATCTGTAATAATAGATGGAAGTAAAACTTTATCAAATATTATAGAAAAAGATATGTTGAAATAAATATATTAATAATATTAAACATAGATATATTAATTATAAAAAATATGGATAAAAATCCATATTTTTTTTATTTTAATAAAATTAAAACTTTTTAAGCCAGATAGTGCGTCTATATATATGTGATGAAAAGGAGGCCTTTAAGAAACATGAACTTACTAAGCTTAGATAAGAAAAGAAAAGAGAATATATTTAAAAATTATATTATAAAGAATCAAAATACATTTTATAAAATAGCATACACTTATGTAAAAAATAATGATGATGCATTAGATATAGTCCAAGAAGCTATATGCAAAGGACTATCTAAGATAAAAACACTTAATGATATAAACCTTATAAAGCCATGGTTTTATAAAATATTAATAAATACAGCAATAGATTACATAAGAAAAAATAAAAAATATACTCAAGAGAGAGGGGAAATATCTGCTGACCATATTATAGATAACAATATAGAGATAGGAATAGATATACAACGAGCTTTAGATAATTTATGTGAAGAAGATAAAACTCTAGTAATACTAAGGTATTTTGAGGATATGAAAATATCGGACATAGCAACTATATTAGATAAAAATGAAAATACTATAAAAACTAGACTTTATAAAACTCTAAAATTATTAAAAATCGAAATAAACAAGGACATAGAAGGAGATAATTATGAAAAATAAAAAATTAGAAGAATTAAATGAAAACTATAAAAATATAAAGATTCCAGATAATTTAAGTTATGTAGTAGATGAAACATTAAAGAGGAAAAAGAAAATTAATAAGAGATGGTTATCAAGTGTGGCAGCAATAGGTATTTTAGTATGTGGAATTAATTTGAGTCCAGCATTTGCAAATACATTAGAACAGATACCTATAGTTGGAGATATAGTTAAAGTAATTAGATTATCAAATTACAGTTTAAATGAAAATGGATTTGAGGTATCAATAGGTGTTTCTAAAGTAGAGGGATTAAAAAATAAAGAATTACAAGAAAATATAAATAAAGAAATGGAAAAAGATGCGAAAAAACTATATCAAGAATATATAAAAGAAACAAAAGAACTTGAAAAAGATAATATACCAGGAAGGAAAATGGTTAAATCATGGTCGGAAACTATGACAAATAATGATAAAGTATTATCTTTAATTGTTTATAAATATGAGGCACAAGGCTCATCTAATACTACAAGAAAGTTCTATAATATAAATAAGAAAAATGAAACAGCACTTACACTTGAAAATATGTTTAGTACAAAAGATTATGTAAATATAATAAGTGAAAATATAAAAAAACAAATGCAAGAACAAATGAAAAAAGATACCAATAAAGTATACTGGTTAAATGATCCGCAAATGAAAGAAGGAAATTTTACTAAAATAAATAAAGACCAAGGATTTTATATAAATGATAAAAATGAATTAGTAATATGTTTTGATAAATATGAAGTAGCACCAGGATGCATGGGATTAGTAGAGTTCACTATACCAAGTGATGTTTTAGCTCCAAATTTAGGATAATATATACAAAAATAAGTGTATCCAAAAAATTGGAACACTTATTTTTATGTGTAAATTTCAAAATAGATATTTATTTTATTTTATCTTTATCCCATATAAATAATTTTTCTGAATTATTCAATGCTCCAAATATGTGGTTTTTAACTCCAGGCATATCTACATTTAATTTTGTTATAAGCTCTTTTATATCTTGTCTTTTAGTATGTCCATTAGCAGGGCATGGATTTTCTATAACCGGATAATTGCAATCTTTAGTAATTTTTTTAGTCATATATTCTTCTATATACACCATAGGTCTTATTATTGTTAAATCTTGATTATCCATATAGCTCTTTGGAGAAAAACAATTTACTCTTCCCTCGTAAAACATAGACATTAAAAAAGTTTCTATAGCATCATCTTTATGATGTCCAAGAGCAACTTTGTTACATCCTAATTCTTTTGCATTACTGTTTAAAGCTCCACGTCTTAAATTTGCGCATAAAGAACATGGATTTTTTTCTTTTCTTATATCAAATACAACTTCTTTTATGTTTGTTTGAATTTCATAAAAAGTAACTTCTAAATCTTCGCATAATTTGTATAAAGGGGAATTATCTACTCCACCAGGATTTAGAGTAATAGCTATTAGTTCGAATTTTTGAGGTGAAAATTTTTGATAGTTTTTTAAAATATGAAGTAAGGTTAAACTATCCTTACCTCCAGAAAGTCCAACTGCTATTTTATCATTTTCTTGTATCATATCAAAATCTTGTATAGCTTGACGAGCTTTACTAAGAAGTTTTTTCATAGACATATTTATATCCTCCATTAAAAAATACTATATCAATAAGTATTTATATTTTAGTTAATTAAATTTTTATAAAATTATCTAAAATATTATAACAAACTTGCTAATACTAAACAATAAGTCTTCATATAAAGGTTTAGCGTGAAACATTAAAAAGTTGTGTTTAACAGATTGCTTTTTTATGTTATAAGAGTTAAATATAATTTATTTAAAAAATTACAAATTATATTTCTATTATAAAAAATGTTATATAAGATTATTCCAACATTTTGAAGTATAATATATATAATTTAAAATAAGGGAGGATAAAAAAATGCAAAAAGTAGAGAGCTTTAAATTAGACCATACAAAGGTAAAAGCACCGTATATAAGAAAATGTTGTGTGTTAGATGGAGTAAATGGAGATAAAGTGACTAAGTTTGATTTAAGATTCTTACAACCAAATGCAGAAACTTTTGGGACAGCTGCTATACATGGATTAGAGCATTTATTAGCCACTTATTTAAGAGAAACATTAGACAATATAATAGATTTATCTCCAATGGGATGTAGAACAGGATTTTATTTAATAATGTGGGGAGAAGTAGAACCGCAAACTGTAAAAGAGGGACTAGAGAGTGCATTAGATATGGTATTAAAAGTAAATGAAATGCCAGCTGCTAGTGCTATAGAATGTGGAAATTATAAAGATTTATCTTTATTTGGAGCAAAGGAATATGCTAGGGAAGCTTTAGAAAAAGGATTCTCTCTTAATATTTACGGAGAATAGATAATATGTCGCTTAAATTTGATAATCTGATAAAGATAGATGAAAAAGAAGTTTTAAGATATTTAGAATATAAAGGTCAATACATAAGTGATAACCTTAAAAATAATATTTATGAGTGTATAAAAATAACTAAAGAAAAGATAAACCCTCGATATATTTTGAGGGTTTATCCTATATTAATAGAAAATAAGGATGCTTGCTATAATAAAATATTTATAAAAGGTAGTAACTTAAAATTAAAAAGTAGAGATTTATATAATATATTAAAATATTGTGACGAATGTATTATTATTAGCGCTACATTAGGAATAGAAATTGAAAAAGAAATAAGAAAATACTCATATAGTCAACTAAGCAAAAGTATAATACTGGATGCATGTGCAACTACTGCAATAGAAGAAGTATGTGATGCAGTACAGTCTAATATTGAAAAGGAATTAAATCAAAAAGGAAAACACATAACCATGAGATATAGTCCAGGCTATGGAGATTTACCATTAGAATTAAATAAAGAAATATTAAATTTACTAAATGCTCAAAATCAAATAGGATTAACAATAAATGATAGTGGAATAATGATTCCAAGGAAATCAGTAGTTGCAATAATGGGTATAACGCACAAAACAATAAATAGGGTACAACCTTCATGTTTAAATTGTGAGAACCATAAAACTTGTAAATACAAAAAAGGGGATGTAGATAATGAATGTAGTAGAGTATATAAAAAATAATATATTATTGTTTGATGGAGCAATGGGAACAATGCTTCAGCAAAAAGGATTAAAAATAGGTGAGAACCCAGAGATATTTGCACTTAAAAATCCAGAAAAATTAATGGAGATACATAAATTATATCTAGAAGCAGGGTGTAACGTAATTACTACAAATACATTTGGAGCAAATGGATTAAAATTGGATAAGCTTGGATATACAGTAGAAGAAGTTGTAGAAAATGCAGTAAAAATGGCTAGATCTGCAATAGAGAAAGTAGATAAATCAAAACCTAGATATGTAGCACTTGATATAGGACCAATTGGAGAGATGCTAGAACCTATGGGAACTTTAAGTTTCGATAATGCATATGAAGTTTTTAAAAGACAAGCAATACAAGGGGAAAAATCTGGAGTAGATTTAATTATTATAGAAACTATGATGGATTTATATGAGGCAAAAGCAGCTGTTTTAGCAGTAAAAGAAAATACTAATTTACCTGTATTTTGTACTATGACATTTGATGAAAATGAAAGAAGTTTTACAGGATGTATGCCAGAAAGCATGGTAGCAACTATTGAAGGGTTAGGAGTAGATGCAATTGGGGTAAATTGCTCATTAGGACCAAAACAGTTATTACCAATAGTTAAAAAAATATGCAAAACAGCTACTATACCAGTTATAGTTCAAGCTAATGCAGGTTTACCAGATATAATAGATGGTCAAGCTATATATAATGTTAACAAGGATGATTTTTATGAAGGTGTGCAAAAATTTATAGAGGCTGGGGCATCAATAATAGGTGGATGTTGTGGTACTAATCCATCATTTATAAATAAAATATCACAAAACTTAGATAAACTTAAAATAGTTGAGATAGAAAAAGAAGTAAAAAGTATAGTTTGTTCACCATCTAAATGTGTTGAAATAAAAGCACCTACAGTTATGGGGGAGAGAATAAATCCAACAGGAAAGAAATTATTACAACAATCTATTAAAAACGGAAATTTTGATTATGCAATAAATTTAGGATTAGAGCAAATTAATGCAGGAGCAGAGATTTTAAATGTTAATGTTGGACTAGCAGATATAGATGAATCTAAAATGATGCCAAGAATTTTAAAAGAAATACAGTCAGTAATAGATGTACCTCTACAAGTTGATTCATCAGATATAAAAGCATTAGAACAAGGTCTTAGATATTATAATGGAAAGACTATAGCAAACTCAGTAAACGGCAAAGAAGAGTCATTAAATAGTATACTTCCAATAGTAAAAAAATATGGAGCTTGTGTAGTAGGCCTTACATTAGATGAAAAAGGAATACCACAAAAAGCTCAAGATAGATTTAAAATAGCTAAAAAAATAGTAGATAAAGCTATGGAATATGGTATAAAAAAACAAGATATATTCATAGATTGTCTCTCTTTAACAGTATCAGCACAGCAAGAAGAAGCGATAGAGACTTTGAAATGCATAAAAATGGTTAAGGAAGACCTAGGAGTAAAAACTATACTAGGAGTATCTAATATTTCTTTTGGAGTGCCAAATAGAAAGGCTTTAAATAGTTCATTTTTAACATTAACTTTAGGATATGGGCTAGATTTACCAATAATAAATCCTAATGAAGAAAATATGATGGAAGCTATAAATTCATTTAAGGTAATAAAAAATATAGATAAAAATTGTGTTGAATATATAAATAAATATAATACTATTACAAATAATAAAAATATAAATAAATCAAAAGAAAACAATAGTGAGTTAACTTTAAAGCAAGTAGTAGAAAGAGGATTACAAGAAGATTGCAAGTCTATAACAACATCACTTTTACAAAAATATTCTGAAGATAAAATTTTAGATGAAATTTTAATACCTGCATTAGATGAAGTTGGAAAAAAATATGACAATGGTGAAATATTTTTACCTCAATTAATTCAATGTGCAGAAACTGTTAAAGTATCACTAAATGTAATAAAAGAAAGTTCGCTTCAAAAAAATGATAAATCTGTATATAAAGGCAAAATAATTTTAGCTACTGTAAAAGGAGATATTCACGATATCGGGAAAAACATAGTTAAAATTATGATTGAAAACTATGGTTATGAAGTAATAGATTTAGGAAAAGATGTGCCTATTGAAGTGGTAGTTGAGGAAGCAAAAAAGAGAAAAATAAAATTAATAGGACTAAGTGCATTAATGACAACAACTGTTGTGAGCATGAAAGAAACAATAGAGGCACTAAGAAAAGAAGATATGGATGTAAAAGTATTTGTAGGTGGAGCTGTGCTTAATGAAGAATATGCAAAAGAGATAGGATCAGATTACTATTCTAAAGACGCTAAATCTGCAATAGAAATAGCTAAATTACATTTTGAAAAATAAAATTTTTAAAAAAATAACATTCTTCGACAAAAAAATAGCTGGAAATGATAAGAATATACAAAATATATAGAAAAAACTAATAAAAATATGATAAAATAGGTAGGTGATTCTTAGGGAGGGTAAATAAAATGATTGAAAAAAAACTGCCTTATGCATTAGTTTTCGGAGTATCAGTTTTTGATATTTGCGGATTTACAGATAGAAATTATAGATGTAATGATTCTAATCCTGGTAAAGTAAAGACTTCTTTTGGAGGTGTTTGTAGAAATATAGCTGAATGTATGGCAAGAGTTAACGTCAATACAAAGTTTATATCTATTTTAGGTGATGATGAGCCTGGAAATAGAATGATTGAGCACTCTAAAAAGATGAAATACGATATGAGTGAGTCTTTAATTATTAAAGATGGTCATACACCTACATATATGGCTATTTTAGACGAGCAAGGTGAAATGGTATCTGCTGTAGTAGATATGAAAATAATAGATATGTTTACTACAAAATTTATAGATTCTAAAGCAGAGATAATAAAAAATTCAGAGTATATGATACTAGATTCAGATAGACCTGATATAGTAGAATATATAATAAAAACATTTAGCGGAGAAACTAAATTTATATTAGATCCAGTATCTGCTGCAAAAGCAAAAAATGTAAAACATTTAATAAGTCATTTCCATACAATAAAGCCTAATAGATATGAAGCTGAAATAATGTGTGGATTTAAAATACACAATGATGAAGATTTAAGAAAAGCAGGTCAATATTTTATAGACTTAGGAATACAAAATGTATTTATAACATTAGATGAAGATGGAATATACTACAATAATGGAACTAGTGAAGGTAAGATAAAAGCTAACAATGTTAAAGTTGTTAATGTTACTGGAGCAGGAGATTCTTTCGTTGCAGGTATTGCTAATGGATATATGAATAACATAGATGTAGTTGATACTGTAAAGTATGCAATAGCTATGTCGACTATAACTATTTCTACAGAAGAAACTATACATCCAGGTATGTGTGATGACTTAGTTGAACAATATATGGATAATATAGAATGGACTGAATTAGAATATAGTAAATAAAAATTTATTATATAAACAAACAAAACTAAGGTATAAATTAATCTATTTTAGATTAATTAATATAAATATTTTTCGTCAACGTAAAAAAAGATTAGTGGAATTTTAAAATTCTATTAATCTTTTTTTATTTATTAAAAAAAGTTTGTTTAAAATGTATATCTTTCTTTTTTCTGTACATAATTAAGATATAGGAGATATTTACTCCCCCAAATAATAAATATCTCCTATATCTCCCCCAATGAGCATCTATAACGGAAATAGATGCTTTTTTTTTATCTAAATACTTAAAATTCAAAAAGGTATGCAATTTGTAGTTAAGAAACCACATATTGCATACCTTAAATTTTAAATATTAAAATATTAAATTAGAAAGCCCAGTTTCCATCTTTAAAGATTTGAATTTCTTCTCCAGAATAAGTTTCTCCAACTATATTCATGTCGTTAGAACCAATCATAAAGTCAACATGAGTTAAACTTTGGTTTACTCCACGGTTGTCACAATCTTCATCTTTTATTTCAGCTCCATTTTTGATACATGTTCTGTATGCAGCACCAATAGCAAAATGGCAAGATGCATTTTCATCAAATAAAGTATTAAAGAATACTATATTTGTATCAGATATAGGTGATTTGAAAGGTACTAAAGCAACCTCACCTAAGTAATGAGAACCTTCATCTGTATCTATAAGTTTTCCTAAAGTTTCAGCACCTTCTTTAGCAGTAAAGTCTACTATTTTTCCATCTTTAAAAGTTAAAGAGAAATCGTCTATAACGTTTCCACCATAAACAAGAGGCTTAGTACTATGAACGATACCGTTTACCTTAAACTTATGAGGCATAGAGAAAACTTCTTCTGTTGGCATATTTGCATTAAACTCAATTCCGTTAGGGTCTTTAGAAGATCCACTTAACCAAGCATGTCCTTCTGGTAAATCCATAGTAATATCAGTTTTTGATGATTTGAATTTTAAAGTTTTAAAGTTCTTGTCATTTAAGAAGTTCATTCTTAATTTTAAGTCAGCATTATGGTTTTTCCAAGCTTCTATTGGATCTTGTCCAGAAACTCTTGTACATTTAAATATTGCTTCCCATAGTTTATCTACAGACTCGCTACTAGATGCGTCAGGGAATACTTTTTTAGCCCATGCTTCAGTTGGAACAGATACTATACTCCATTTACATTTATCAGATAATGTGTAAGTTCTCCATTCTTTTAAAGCTACAGCAGAAGCTTTTTGGAAATTAGCAACTCTCTGAGGATCTACATTTTTTAATAAATCAGGATCTTGAGCATATATAGTTAAGAAAGCTCCACCTTCTTTTGCTATATCAACATATTGATCTGAAGTCCATTTTGGGAATTCGTTAAATGATTCTTCTGGTGCATTTAAGTACTTTAATAAAGTAGATTGCTCATCTGACCACTCTATATGTACGTTTTTAGCTCCACATTTGTAAGCGTGTACTAAAACTTTTCTTGCAAAAGCAGCACACTCTATTGGTGATCTTACAAGTAAAGTTTGATCAGGTTGTATATTAACACCAACTTTAACTGCAAGTTCTGCGTATTTATCTAAATTTCTTTCAAATTCCATAAATATTACCTCCTAATTTTAGCTAATTTTAACTCTAGATATATTTTAATATATAATTGGAATTAAAAATAGCCAAAAAAATAAAATTTATAATAAATTTATAATAATATATATATTTTTATAGTAAAACTGTACAAAAAAATTGAAAAAAACTTATAATATAATATATAGATTTTATTAAATTATTAATTAAGTAAATTACTATTTAAACACATAATAAATAAATAGTTTTGCATATGAATTTAATTTTAAATAAGTATAATTATAGGGAATTAATTATGTTTGATAGTTTAAATTTTTTAACATACAAATGCAATTAAGTAGGAGGACGTAGATGGAGTTATACGACGCTATTTTTTATAGAAGAACTATAAGAAATTATTCAAATAAAAATATAAATGAGCCTTTGATGAAAGAAGTAAAAAAAATATGTAGCGAAATAACTTATTTAAATAAGGATTTAAAAATTACAGCTCATGTTATAGAACGAGGTCATTTAATTCATTTTTTAATGGGAAAAGAATGTAAGGTAAAAGCGCCACATTATATAGTGGTAAGTTGTAATAAGGGTGAAGATTATCTTCAAAATATAGGGTTTGCAATTGAAAAAATAGTATTACAATTAACTACTTTAGGACTTGGAACATGTTGGTTAGAATGTGATATAAAAAGAGAAGACATAGAAGAGTTTGTATATTATGAAGATGAAGAAAGAGTATATGGAAGATTGCATGAAAAAAAAGTATTATGTGAAGACGAAGAGATAGAAGAAGAAATTGAAGATGAAGACGAAATTGAAAAACCGTGTATGGCTATAGCTTTTGGATACGCTGAAAAAGAAGAAAAGTTGTTTGAATTAACGGATGCTCATAGAAGAAGAAAAAGGATAAAACATATATCTAAAAAAATGGATAGAAAATGGATAAAAGTTCTTAATTCAGTTACAGTAGCTCCATCTATAAAAAATTCTCAGCCATGGATGTTCTATAATTATAAAAATAGAATAGATGTATATGAAGAAAAACCAAAAAAAGGTTTAGAGGATATGAGTAAGGTAAGTATGGGAATTGCATTAAGACATTTTGATATGGCTTGTAAAAAGTATGATATTGATGTTGAATATCAAAAAAGCGATGCCAAAAAAAGATTAGGGAAAAATTATTATATTAGTATATTAGAAAAAATATAATAAATAATAATAAAAAGAATAGTTGACATCAAAAGTAATAAATGTAATAATTGTAAACAAGATAAAGCTTTAAATTATCACAGAGAGGGTATGAAGCTATTAAACTAAAAATAAAATTCCTTAAAATAGTCCAGAGAGGCTAAAAAGGTTAAATATAAAATGATTATCTAAATTTGTATTTATAACCTCTAGCTATCTTAGTTAGGGGTTTTTTTAATAAAAAAATAAAAATAAAAATAAATAAAGTCTTTTAAACTAGTCCAGAGAGGCTGGGAAAGATATCTCATAGCTTAAAACGTATAAAAGCTATGTATAGATAAAAATCCTTACACCTCTATTTGGTGTAAGGATTTTTTATTGGGCTTTATTAAAAAGGAGAATTCAATATGATAAAAGGAAAAGAAAAATTAATTGTTGCAATTGATACTAATGAATTTGATAAAGCTAAAGAGTTAATAGACAAATTAGAAGACAGTGTAGATATATTTAAAGTTGGTCTAGAACAATATGTTTCAACTAGAGGTAAAACAGTAGATTATTTAAAAGAAAAAGGTAAAAAAATATTCTTAGATCTTAAATTCCACGATATACCAAACACAATGGAAAGTGCAGTAAGAGCAGCAGTAAGAGATAATGTATGGTTAATGACAATACATGTATCTGACATGGAAGGTATGAGAAGATGTGCATTGGCTGCAAAAGAAGAAGCAGCAAAGCTAGATATAGAAAAACCATTAATAGTAGGAGTTACAGTTTTAACTTCATTAAGTAATCAAGATTTAGCTGATATAGGTTGTAATCTAAACACAGAAGAATTAGCTATAAAAAGAGCTAAGTTAGCCAAAGAATCAGGAATAGATGGAGTTGTTTGTTCAGCTCAAGAAGTTCATAAAATAGTAGAAGCATGTGGAAATGACTTTATAACGGTATGTCCAGGAATAAGACCAGCTACATCAGAAGTAGGAGATCAAAAAAGAGTTGTTACTCCAGCTGATGCAATAAAAAGAGGTGCTCACTACTTAGTAGTTGGAAGACCTATAACTCAAGCTCAAAATCCAAATGAATCAGCAACTAGTATAGT
Source organism: uncultured Peptostreptococcaceae bacterium (assembly GCA_947072565.1). Taxonomy (GTDB): domain Bacteria; phylum Bacillota; class Clostridia; order Peptostreptococcales; family Peptostreptococcaceae; genus Romboutsia_D. The sequence continues at coordinate 69,155 of CAMTIM010000027.1, forward strand.
AGCTGAAATAGAGAATGCTTAGGAGGTAAGGTATATGAAGGGGAAATTAATATTACAAGACGGAACAATATTTGAAGGAAATGCTTTTGGATACTTAAAAGACAGCATAGGTGAAGTAGTATTTAATACTTCGATGATAGGATATGGAGAAGTACTAACTGATCCATCGTACTATGGTCAAATAGTAACAATGACTTACCCTCTTATAGGAAACTATGGAATAAACCTAGAAGATGTAGAATCAAAAGGAGTTCATGTAAAAGGATTTATAGTAAGAGAAAAAAGTGATAATCCAAATAACTTTAGATGTGAAATGGATTTAGACACATACTTAAAACAAAATAAAGTTATAGGACTTGAAGGTATAGACACAAGAGCTTTAACTAAAATATTAAGAAATAATGGAACTATGAAAGGCATAATAACTTTAGAAAGTGCTTCATTAGAAGATGTTGCTGCTAAATTAGATAGTTTCTCAAATACAACAGCTGTAAAAACAGTAACTAGAAAAGAAGTAGAACATATAAATGGAGATGGGCCTAAAGTGGCAGTTATGGACTTTGGAGTTAAGCAAAATATATTAAGATCATTTGCAAAACGTGGGTGTGATATAACTGTATTCCCGGCAAATACTAAGCCAGAAGACGTTTTATCAATAAACCCAGATTTAATATTCTTATCTAACGGACCTGGAGATCCAGAAGATTTAGAAGATGTGATAGAAAATATAAAAGAATTAGTTGGAAAAAAACCTATAGTTGGAATTTGTTTAGGACATCAACTTTTAGCACTAGCTTTAGGTGGTCAAACATCTAAGTTAAAGTTTGGACATAGAGGTGGGAATCATCCAGTTAAGGATTTAGAACAAAATAAAGTATTTATAACATCTCAAAATCATGGATACTATGTTTCACAAATGCCAGAAAACATGAAAGTAACTCATGTGAATTTAAATGATAATACTGTAGAAGGAATGAGACATACACAGTTACCTATATACAGTGTTCAATATCATCCAGAAGCTTGTCCAGGACCACAAGACAATGATTACATATTTGATAAGTTTTTAGAATTAGTATAAATCATAAATCGTTTAGATAAGGAGAAAAAATTATGCCTAAAATAGATAGTATAAAAAAGACGTTAGTATTAGGTTCGGGACCTATAATAATAGGGCAAGCAGCAGAATTTGATTATTCAGGAACACAAGCTTGCCAAGCTTTAAAAGAAGAGGGAATAGAAGTTGTATTAATAAACAGTAACCCAGCTACAATCATGACGGATAGAGAAGTAGCGGATAAAATATATATAGAACCATTAACAATAGAATTTATAGAAAAGATAATAGAAAAAGAAAGACCAGATAGTTTACTTGCAGGGATGGGTGGACAAACAGGACTTAACTTAGCTGTTGAACTACATGATGCAGGAATATTAGAAAAGTATAATGTAAAAGTAATAGGTACTTCTATAGAATCTATAAAAAAAGGTGAAGATAGAGATACTTTTAGAGATGTAATGAGAGAAATAAACCAACCAGTTGTAATAAGTGATATAGTAACAGACTTAGAAAGTGGATTAAAATTTGCAGATGAAATAGGATATCCAGTAGTTGTAAGACCAGCTTATACATTAGGTGGAACTGGTGGAGGTATAGCTGAAAGCGTAGAAGAGCTAACAGAAATACTAACACAAGGATTACAATTAAGTCCAGTTAAGCAAGTATTACTTGAAAAAAGTATAAAAGGTTGGAAAGAAATAGAATATGAAGTAATGAGAGATGGTAATGGAAACTGTATAACTGTATGTAATATGGAAAATATAGATCCTGTTGGAGTTCATACTGGAGATAGTATAGTAGTAGCCCCTAGCCAAACTTTAAGCGATAAAGAGTACCAAATGCTTAGAACTGCATCAATAGATATAATAAATGCAATCGAAGTTAAAGGTGGATGTAATGTACAAATAGCATTAAATCCTCATAGTTTAGAATATGCAATAATAGAAATAAATCCAAGGGTTTCAAGATCATCTGCTCTAGCATCAAAAGCTACGGGTTACCCAATAGCAAAAGTTGGAGCAAAAATAGCACTAGGATATACACTAGATGAAATACAAAATGCTGTAACAAAGAAAACTTATGCATGTTTTGAGCCAACACTAGATTATGTAGTAGTAAAGATACCAAAGTGGCCATTTGATAAGTTTAAACAAGCAAATAGAAAACTAGGAACAAAGATGATGGCAACAGGGGAGATAATGAGTATAGGAAGCAACTTTGAAGCAGCTCTACTTAAAGGTATAAGATCTCTTGAAATAGGAAAATACTCTTTAGTTCATGCAGAGTCTGAAGAAAAGAGCATAGAGTTATTAAAGAAAAGTGTAGTAGTACCTGATGATGAGAGATTATTTGATTTAGCTGAAATGATAAGAAGAGGCTATAAATTAGAAATGATAGAACAAATCACTGGAGTAGATAAGTGGTTTATAAATAAATTTAAATGGATAGTAGAACAAGAAGAAAAATTAAAAGAGATGATGATAGAAGATTTAAATAAAGAGTACCTACTACAGTTAAAGAAAAAAGGATTCTCTGATAAAGGTATAGCTGATTTAATGAAGATAAGTCCAGAAAGACTATGTGAATTAAGAAAGTTATACAATATAAAGCCATCATACAAAATGGTTGATACTTGTGGAGGAGAGTTTGATGCACTGTCTCCATACTACTATTCTACATATGAGCAATATGATGAAGTAGAAATAAGTGACAAGAAAAAAGTTATAGTTTTAGGATCTGGTCCAATAAGAATAGGTCAAGGTATAGAATTTGATTATTGTTCAGTTCACTGTGTAAAATCACTAAGAAAAATGGGAATAGAAACTATAATAGTTAATAATAACCCAGAAACAGTAAGTACAGATTTTGATACATCTGATAAATTATACTTTGAGCCATTGACTGAAGAAGAAGTCTTAAATATTATAGAAAAAGAAAATCCAGATGGAGTTATACTTCAATTTGGAGGTCAAACTGCAATAAAATTAGCTAAGTTCTTAGATGAAAAGAAAATAAAGATATTAGGAACGGATTTTAAGGATATAGATGCAGCAGAAGACAGAGAAAAATTTGAAGAACTATTAGAAAAACTAGACATAAATAGACCAAAGGGAAAAGCTATATGGTCAGTAGAAGAAGGTATTGAAGAAGCTAAAAAATTAGGTTATCCAGTATTAGTTAGACCATCTTATGTACTTGGTGGTCAAGGTATGGAAATAACTTATGACGAAAATAAATTAGCTAGATATTTAGAAAATGCATTTAAAAGAGACAATAAAAACCCAGTTCTTATAGATATGTATTTAGTAGGTAGAGAAATAGAAGTAGATGCAATATGTGATGGAGATGATATATTAATACCAGGGATAATGGAACACTTAGAAAGAGCAGGAGTTCACTCAGGGGATAGTATAACAATGTATCCAAGTCAAAATATAAGTGATGAAATAAAATCTAAAATATTAGATTATACTAAAAAAATAGCATTAGATTTAAATGTACTTGGAATGGTAAATATACAGTTTATAGAATTTAAAAATGAGCTATATATAATAGAAGTTAATCCAAGAGCAAGTAGAACTGTACCATATATAAGTAAAGTAAGTAATGTACCTATAATAGACTTAGCTACTAGATGTATGTTAGGTTCTAAATTAAAAGACTTAGGATATGGAACTGGTGTATATAAAGAGCCTAAATTAGTATCAGTAAAAGTACCAGTGTTCTCTATGTCAAAACTTGCTAAAGTAGATATAAGCTTAGGGCCAGAAATGAAATCTACTGGAGAGGTATTAGGTATAGGTGAAAATCTAGAAGAAGCACTATGTAAAGGATTTATAGGTGCAGGAAAAACTATGTCTGATAAAAGAGGTGTAGTATTAGCTACTATAAATAACTATGATAAAGAAGAATTTATAGAAATAGCAAAAGATATGAATGAATTAGGATATACGTTCTTAGCTACACAAGGAACAGCAAATACTCTAAGAGAAAATGGAATAAAAGCCGATATAGTTAATAGAGTAGAAGAGTCTAGACCTAATATATTAGATGCTATAAGAAATAAAGAAGTAGATATAGTAATAAATACAGCTACTAAAGGTAATGATTCTACAAGAGATGGGTTTAAAATAAGAAGAACAGCAACAGAGTTCTCAACTGAAATAATGACATCATTAGATACATTAAGAGCTTTAGTAGGTGTAAAAAAGAAAAAAATAATAAATGCTAGATTAGATGTATATAATATAGCTGAATTATAAAAATAAAAAGGATAAATTCACGATAACGTGACTTTATCCTTTTGCTTATTTACTTAGTTTTGACTTTCTAACTGGAGGAGAATAAATGTTTTGAGCATCACAATAAAAACGAGGATTAATATAAGTTTTGAATTTTTCAAATGGAATCAAAAATTTAGGGATACCAAACTCCATAGGTGCGATTTCATCTAATTCAAAATATATTACTATTCCAGAATCTGTTAGATAAAAAGCTTGATCTTGTGGAATATCTATAAATACATCTTTATAATACCATTCTTGATTTTGAAGAATTTTATAATTAACATATTCAGTAATAGCTTTTATATAATCTACACCAGGATTGAAAATATTTTTAAGAAAAACAGTATTTCCAGTAAGCAAATCAACATTGTAATTATTTATTTGAGTGTATGAGGCAACAGATTTACCATTAAAGGCCATTAGATTTAGTTTGGTGCTTAATATATGGTTTTTGCTAAAGGTAACGTTGAAATTTGAAATTACTGTGTAATTAATATTTCGTGGACCTTCATTGTATTCTTTAAGTAATCCATTTTTAAAAGTATAAGCATCAGTTTTTATTGTACTATTTATGCTATTAAGTACGTTGGGATTTACATTAAAGTAAGTATTATTAAAATTGTAAAATGATGGATACTGTAAATTGTAATAAAAAAATCCGTCTCTCTCCATTTCTTCGTTGAATTTTACATGAATTAAATTATAAATACATCCGTCATATCGTCTAAAATTCATTATTATTATTCACCCCTTGTTCAAAAAATTAATTACAATATAGTATGCTAAATAAAAGAAGATAGTTAAAAACAAAGTACATATATTTATGTTACATAGATTGTATATTAAAGATTGTTGCTATATTCAATAAAATATTCTAAGCTAAATTAGTTATTATAGAGTATTTTGAATTTAAGAAATGTTGGATTACTGAAAATCATTAGTTAAAAATATATATCTACAGTACTTATTTTACTGTAAAATTAATAGTTATATTGTGTATAATAGTAAAAGAAATACATATATTAGACAATCTAAGTTATAAAAACTTACAAATAGCATAATAAAAGGGGATATAAGTATGAAAACTATAGGCATAGTTACAGATGGAATATCTAGATTAGAAGTTTTCTTAAATGATAATATAAAAATGATTTTTAAGAATACTGTAAAAATTAATAATTATTTTTTTAACAATATAAAAAAAGGTGAGATAATAAAGGATGATGTAGTTCTTGTTATGCTTAGTGAAAGGTCTATAAAGATAAAAGATTATGTAGAAGATAGTAAAAAAATAGTCATTATAAGCAGAAGCGTTAAACAAAATGATATTTATAAACTGTTTTCATTACCGGAAGGTATAGACGTATTAGTAGTAAATGATAATGAACAGACTATAGTTGAGACTATATCTACTTTATATCATATAGGAATAAATCATTTAAATTTAATTCCTTATGATAAAGAAAAGGAATATACAGATATAAAGGTTTGTGTGACTCCAGGTGAGGTTCAATTAGTTCCAAGTTACATAGAAGAAATAATAGATATAGGGCATAGATTTATTGATATATCTACTTTTTTACAAATATTAACTAAATTAAATATAGATGATAAGGAAATAACAGAGAGATTAATAAGATATTCTGAGGATGTTATAAGTATCCACTCTGGAGTAAACAATACATACAAAAATCTTACTGTAGAAAATGATGAATTGAAGTCTATTATAAGATTATCTCAAAATGGAGTAATATTAGTTTCAAACGATGGGTATATAAAAGTTTGTAATGAAAGCATTAAAAATATTTTAGAAATAAAAGAAGATATAGTAGGAGAAAACATTAAAGATTTACACGATAAAGACTTAGATACTATATTAGAAATAAAGACTCTTGATGATTATGTTCTTAAGTTTAAAAACAAGTATATAACAGTAAAAAAGCATATCATAAGTAGTTTTGGAAAAAATATAGGAATATATTTTTGTATACAAGAAATAACTTATATAAAAAAACTAGAGCAAAATTTAAGTAAGATACTTAAAGATAAAGGGCATATAGCGAGATATAAATTCGATGATATAAAAACCAATTCTATCAATATGGAAAACACCAAAAAACTAGCTAAGAAAATATCTAAATCTGGTTATACAGTATTAATAACTGGAGAAAGTGGTACGGGCAAAGAGTTATTAGCACAATCAATTCATAATGAATCTAAAAGGTGTAATCAACCATTTATAGCTATAAACTGTGCAGCAATGACTGAAAATTTACTTGAGAGTGAATTATTTGGATATGAAGAAGGAGCTTTTACAGGGGCATTAAAGGGAGGAAAAAAAGGCTTATTTGAACAGGCACATAATGGAACTATATTTTTGGATGAAATAGGAGATATGCCTATATATCTTCAAATTAAACTGCTTAGAGTTCTACAAGAAAGTCAGGTTATGAGAGTTGGGGGACAAAACATAATAGATGTTGATGTTAGGGTTATAGCTGCTACAAATAGAGATTTATCAAAAATGATAAATGAAGAGAAATTTAGATCTGATTTGTATTACAGAATAAACGTATTACCTATACAAATTCCTCCTCTAAGAGAAAGAAAAGAAGATATAAATATGCTACTTAGATATTTTATAAATAAAGATATAGAAATAAGTGATGATGTGAAAAATATAATAAATAGTTATAGTTGGCCAGGGAACATAAGAGAGCTTATAAATACAGCTATGTATATAAATACTATGTCATCAGGGGATGAAGTTCTTTTGAGTGATTTACCATATAATCTTATAAATATAAAGAAAGATTTCAGTAAAGAAATTAATTATTTAATAGATAAAACACGTATAGACAAAACTATATGCGTAATGGAGTGTATTGCAAGTCAGAACTTAATACATAAGTCTTGTGGTAGAACGAGTATAGTTAAAGAACTTACTGCAAATGGAGTGTTAATTACGGAAGGTGAAGCTAGGCACATATTACAGGTGCTTAAGGAAATGAATATTATAATATCGGCAATAGGTAGAAAAGGAAGCGAATTAAGTAGTAGCGGTCTAGAAATATTAAAACAAATTAATAAGGTTATATAATAGGTTAAATAATGAACCTATTTAACCTATTTACTGAAGTGATTTAACATATGCCAAGACTTAGTGGGCATGGGTTAAATCATTTTAAGTTATAATTTTATAAGTTTCTGAATGTACTTAAAATACTAAGATAAAATTATATATATTTAAAATACAAATAGAAATATTATCATAAAAATTTAAAAATGGCATGCTAGTTGCTTATTACATAATAATAGTAAAAAATTATAAAATGCTATTATTTAGTGACTGAAAACGAATTTTATTTAATGATTGGAGTGTGTTAATTTATGGAAAACATCAAGAAAGCAAAAATAGGAATTTCGGGAAGTTTATTAATTGATGAAGGAGGGATGTTCCCAGGATATGAAAGGGCATATGTAAACAATGATTATATACAATCGGTTGCTATGTGTAAGGCAGTTCCTTATATTGTACCAATTGTTAACGATGATGAAATAATAAAAGAGCAAATATTAAATATGGATGCACTTATATTATCTGGAGGACATGATGTAAATCCACTAAATTGGGGGGAAGAACCAAATCAAAAGCTGGGAGGAATTTTACCAAAGAGGGATACTTTTGATTTTAAGTTATTAAAATTTGCTTTGGAAATGAAAAAGCCGATTTTAGGTATATGTAGAGGAGAGCAAGTTATAAATGTATATGGTGGTGGAAGTCTATATCAAGATTTATCTTTAATAGAAGGGTGCTATATAAAACACAATCAACAACATTTATCAAATGTAGCGACACACACAGCAATTATAAAAGAGGGTACAAAACTATATAAAATACTAGGAGAAAAAGAAATTCATATTAATAGTTTCCATCACTTAGCTATAAATAAAATAGCTGATGGATATATAGTTTCAGCAGTATCTAAAGACGGAGTAGTTGAAGCTATAGAAAAAGAAGGAGAAGATTTTGTAATAGGAATTCAATGGCACCCAGAAATGATGACTAAAGATTATTCTATAATGCAAAAGATATTCAAAGCATTAGTAGATGAGGCAAGTAAGTAAAAATAAAATAGATTTATGGAGGATTCTATGGGAAATGGTAAAAAATTAGGGTTTTGGAGTATCGTTCTTTTAGGTATAAATGCAATTATAGGTTCTGGAATATTTGGTTTGCCAGGACAAGCTTATCAAATGATAGGACCATCTAGTGTATTAGTATTAGTATTTTGTATGGCACTTGCAGTATCTATAGCTCTTTGCTTTGCAGAAGCAAGTAGTTGGTTTGATGAAAATGGAGGACCTTATCTTTATGCTAAAGAAGCGTTTGGGGAATTCATAGGTTTTGAAGTTGGATTTATGAAATGGGCTATAGGTATGATAGCTTGGGCAGCAATGGCAAACTTTTTTGCTATAACAATATCTACTATATGGCCTCAGGCAGCAGAACCATTCACTAAAAATGTTATAATTGGAGCTGTTTTAATAGGCCTTGGAATAGTAAATATAATGGGTGTTCAAGCATCTAAAGTTTTAAATGATATAATAACAGTTGGAAAGCTTGTTCCATTAATATTTTTTATAGTAGTTGGGATATTCTTTATAAAAGGTTCTAATTTTACACCGTTTGTAATAGTTCCAGCGGGTCAAACTACAACAACAGCATTTGTAGCAGCAGCAATATCATTATTTTATGCTTTCACTGGATTTGAGTCTTTAGCGGTTGCAGCTAAGGATATGCAAAACCCTAGGGAAAACGTTCCGAAAGCTCTGGTAACCGTAATGGCAATAGTATCAATAGTATATATATTTGTTCTAGCGATAAGTATAGGTATATTAGGTCCAGATTTAAGTGGAGCAACTACACCAGTTGCAGATGCCGCAAAAGTAATGCTTGGCAATACAGGCGTTTATATAATAACAGTAGGAACTGTAATATCTGTTGGTGGTATAAATATAGCGGCATCATTCCTTACACCAAGATCAGGTGTTGCATTAGCAGAACAAGGGTTAGTTCCAAAATGTATAGCTAAAAATAATAAAAAAGGAGCTCCGTATATAGCGATAATAATCACAGTTATAGGAACTCTTTTAATAGCTTGGTCGGGTTCATTTACATTCTTATTACAAATAAGTGTAATATCTAGGTTTATACAATATATACCTACTTGCATAGCTGTATTAGTATTTAGAAAAAAATATGCAGATAAAGAAGTTAAGTTTAGAATACCAGGAGGAATTTTCATTCCTGTATTTGCAGTAGTAGTTAGTTTATGGTTATTAGTAAAAGCTGGAATGAGTGAGCCTATAAAAATTGTTTGGGGGCTAGGAGGTCTACTAATAGCAATACCTTTCTATTTATATATGACTAAGGTATATAGACATAAAGAGAGTAAATAATTTATATAAATAATAAAATATTTTAATGAAAATAACCTTTTCAAAATAGATATAAGTAAATTTACTTAATTCTGTTTTTAAGAAGGTTATTTTTATTGGCTTAATATATTATAAAAGTTAAAAACTAAAGAATATAAAGTGTTTAAAATACCTAAAATATGAAGTGATAATATGGTATAATACATAAATTGAGATTAAAAATTTAGGAGGACATGAATGTTATTATTAGCAGATAAATGGAAAGACTATGAACTTATAGATATGGGTAACGGAGAAAAATTAGAAAGATGGGGAGATGTAGTTCTTAGAAGACCGGACCCTCAAGTAATGTGGCCTATACAAAATGAAAGCGGATTATGGAAAAATCCTCATGGACATTACCACAGAAGTAGTAGAGGTGGAGGTCAATGGGAAGCTAAGAAAAAATACCCAGAAAAGTGGACAATAAGCTACAAAGAGCTGAAGTTTAATATAAGTCCTACTGGATTTAAACATACTGGATTATTCCCAGAACAAGCGGCTAACTGGGATTGGTCAATGGAAAAAATAAGAAATGCTAACAGACCTATAAAGGCATTAAACTTATTTGCATATACAGGTGGAGCTACGGTAGCTTGTGCAGCAGCAGGAGCGGAAGTTTGTCATGTTGATGCATCTAAAGGTATGGTAACTTGGGCTAAGGAGAACTTACAAACATCAGGACTACAAGATAGTAAAGTAAGATTCATAGTTGATGATGTTGTTAAGTTTGTTGAAAGAGAAGTTAGAAGAGGAAATAAATATGATGCTATAATAATGGATCCACCTTCTTATGGAAGAGGTCCAAAAGGTGAAGTATGGCAAATAGAAGAAAAATTATATGGTTTAGTTGATTTATGTACTAAAGTATTATCTGACGATCCATTATTTTTCTTAATAAATTCATACACTACTGGATTATCTCCAATAATATTAGAACATATATTAGATGCTACTGTTGAAAAGAAATCAAAAGGCGGAAAAATATATGGTGGAGAAATAGGGATCCCTACTTCTAGAGACGGTAAAGTTCTTCCTTGTGGTATATTTGGAAGATGGGAGTCTAAGTAATGATAAAGGTTATATATGAAGATAACCATTTATTAGTTGTAGAAAAACCAGTTAACATATTATCACAAGGTGATGATACTAACGATAAAGATATGGTTAATCTTTTAAAGCAATATGTAAAAGAAAAATACAATAAACCAGGAAATGTATATATAGGTTTGATACATAGGCTAGATAGACCGGTGGGTGGGGTTATGGTTTTTGCAAAAACATCTAAAGCCGCATCTAGATTATCTGAGCAAGTGAGAAACAAGACTTTTAAAAAGACTTATAGAGCTGTTATACATGGAACAATGAGCAAAGATAAAGACACTTTAAAAGATTATCTTTATAAAAATAGAAAAACTAATATGGTTACTGTAGTTAAAAAAGACCATAATGAAGCTAAAAATGCAGAATTAAGTTATGAAACTTTAAATAAAAAAGATGGATTTAGTTTTGTTGAGGTTGATTTAAAGACAGGAAGATCTCATCAAATTAGAGTTCAATTTGCAAGTAGAAAGCATCCTTTATTTGGAGATCAAAGATACGGGCAATCTGTGAATAAAGTTGGACAACAAATATCTCTATGGTCACACAAAGTAGAAATTCAACATCCAACGACTAAAGAAAAAATGGAATTTACATGTGAACCACCACAAGAATATCCTTGGAATTTATTTTAATAAATAGGAGCTACCTTCAAAATAGAAGATAGCTCCTATTTGTAATAGATTAGTATCAAAATAAACATTTAATCAACATAGTATAAATATTTAATATATAATTAAACTATAGCAAAGAGGAGATAATATGGAAAAATACGTAGGATTTTATATTGAAAAACCTATTGGTAATAATATTTTTTCTTATGAAGAAAGAGAAAATAAAAAAATTTATGTTCCGAAATTAATAGAAGGCAATTTAGATGACGTTAAGATTGGAGATAAAATTGTATTTAATGAAATAGATGAAGAAAAAGAAATAAAAGCAAAAGGTCTTAAAAATATGGTTAAGTACAATATAGACCAAAAAGATGTATATATATTTGATAATCACAATCACGCTCTTTATTTTTGGATAAAAAGCCTAAAAAAAGATAAGTTTAATAAAGGGTGCAAATTAGTGCATGTAGATCAACATAAAGATATGAGAGAACCAGATGATTATAGTGTTAATATGGATAGTATAGAAGATGTGTTTACATATACTAATGAAGTTTTAAATGTAGGAAACTTTATTCAACCTGCATTAAAACACAATATATTTTCAGAAGTTGTTATAATAGATAGTTCTTATGGATTTGATTTAGACATAAAAGGAGAGTATGTATTAGATATAGATTTGGATATATTCTCTAAAGATATGGACTATATACCTCATGAAATCAAGATTTGTAAGATACAAAATCTTATAAAGAAAGCTAAAGTTATTACCATAGCAAGTAGCCCATTTTTTATAGACCAAGAGTATGCTATAAAAGTATTAAAAGAATTATTTAATTATGATATAATGTAAGAGTTGATTTAAAGAAAATATGGTATAATATAGAGTTATAAAAATTAAAACAAAATTTATTTGTACTATAAAAACGAAATTTTAGGAGGAAAAAGTATGAGTTTATATACTGAATGGAGAAATTTAAGTGATAATCACGAAAGTCAAGAAGCAGAAGTAAAATTCTGGGAAGAGTACTTAAAAGTAGAAGCTGGAATATACAATGAGCTTTTAAACAACAAAAAGCAAGTTATAGAAGGAAAAGTTAGCGAATTAGCAGCTAGCCACAATGCTTCAGTTGAATATTTCATGGGATTCATAGATGGAATAAGCGAAAGTTTAAAAGAAGATATGAATGAAGACGTTTTAGAGACTATAGAAGCTGATAGTACTATAAAATTAGACATAGACTGGGAAAAATTATACTACAATATGGTAGCTGTAGAAGCTCACTGGTTATATAACTTACAAGGATGGAATGATATATTACCAGAAGCTACAAGAAAAGAATTACAAAAATCATACAAAAACTCTAAAACAATAGTTAAAGAAGATAGAGTTGGAAGAAATGATGCTTGTCCATGTGGAAGCGGTAAAAAATACAAGAAATGTTGTGGAAAGTAAGGTAAGTTTATGTTTATCTTAAGATTTATGAATGATGAAGATGATTTATCTGTTAAAGAATTTACTTCTTTGACAACTGTTAAAGAATATATAAGTCAAAATAATCTAGAAAAAACATGGCATGAAATTGAAGAAGTTAAAAAAGTAATACCTAACTTAAAAGAAGATTAAATAAAAAAACTATCTATAATTTAAATTATAGATAGTTTTTTTTATTTAAAAATTAAAAATAAATTTTATTGGCTTATATTATTTATATCAGCTAAATCTTTAGCTATTTGAGCAGCAACCTTAGCATTGTTGTAAACTAACTCTATGTTAGAATCTAAACTTTTACCAGCTGTTATAGTCTTAACCTTGTCTAATAAGAAAGGAGTAACTTTTTTACCAGTTATATTGTTTTCACTAGCTTCTTTTAAAGCAGTTTCTATAGCATTAGTTATACTATCATAATCCATTTCAAATTCTGTTGGTATTGGATTACCTATAACCACTCCACCTTTTAAGTTTAAGTCCCATTTAGCTTTTAAAGCAGTAGCAACTTCCATAGAAGAATCTACTCTATAGTCAACACCAAATCCACTTTTTCTAGTATAGAATGCAGGGAATTCATCTGCACCAAATCCTATTACAGGAACTCCGTTAGTTTCTAAATACTCTAATGTTAATCCTATATCTAATATAGATTTCGCACCAGCACAAATTACTGCAACATCAGTATTAGCTAATTCTTGTAAATCAGCAGATATATCAAATGTTTCTTGTGCCCCTCTATGAGCTCCACCTATACCACCTGTAGCAAATACTTTAACACCGGCTAAGTCAGCTAAAATCATTGTAGTAGCAACTGTAGTAGCTCCATTTAATTTTTTAGATATTATAAAAGGTAAATCTCTTCTACTAGCTTTAACAACGTCTTTGCTTGTTCCTAAAAACTCTATTTCTTCTTCAGTAAGACCAACTTTTAATACACCGTCTATTATTGCTATAGTAGCAGGAACAGCGCCGTTTTCTCTTATTATCTTACTTACATTTTTAGCCATTTCTACATTTCTAGGATAAGGCATTCCATGAGATATTATAGTTGATTCTAGAGCAACTACTGCTTCACCATTTTCTATAGCCTTTTTAACCTCTGGGTGTACTTGTAAATATTTTTCTAACATAAGATCATCTCCTTAAGTATTTTTTCCACATTGTCTATAGACATATTAGGGTTAATTGTATTTTCATGAGAAAGTGCTATTACAGATGCAGCCATAGAAAATTTAGCAGCATATTCAATGTCAAAGCCACTTAAATGACTATATACAAGAGCGGCTGTAAACGCATCTCCAGCACCTGTAGCACTAATGATATCAACTTTTACACTGTCAATTTTTATATTAGTTTCTTTGTTAGCGCAGTATACTCCATCTTTTCCAAGTGTAATAAATAAGTTTTCTACACCTTGGTCTAATAAATACTTAGAACATTTTTCTAAATCATCTTTAGTACTTATTTTCATATTAGATAAAGCTTCAGCTTCATATTTATTTAATTTAATAGTATTAAATTTTCCTATTACATCTTTTATTTTCATACACTTTGTTGTTGAAACAGTATCAACAAAAATAGGTATGTTAGAATATGTTGAAGTAATATAATCTATTACTTCTTTAGATAAATTAGTATCAATAACGATAGCTAATGAATCGTTGATGTATTGATGTTTTGAATTAATATAAGATATATCTATTTTATTTAATATATCCATATGAGATATAGCAACCTGCATATCATTAGAATCATTAAGTATTGAAACATATATTGAAGTAGGTATTTCATTTGAAACATAACAATCATCAATATCAATACCATAACTTTTACATTCTGATAGTATTTGATTACCATATAAATCATTTCCAACTGCAGAAATAAGCTTTGTATCTATACCTAATCTACATATATTATCAGCGATATTTCTGCCAACACCGCCTAAAGATATATCTACTTTACCAGGATTAGAGTCAAACATAACAAGAGATTTGTTAGGAACACCTTGTATATCGATGTTAGATCCACCTATAACAGTTATATAATCACTCTTATTTAAAATGTATCCTTTACCCTTTATATATCCTTTTTTCATAAGATTAGTTATATGCACTGCGATAGAAGATCTAGCAATACACAATTTGTCGGCTAATTCTTGTTGAGAAATCATAGGGTCTTCTTTTAAAATTTCTAAAATTTCTTTTTCTCTATCAGTCATACTCATCACCTTGTTATAAATATTTGTTTACGTTAGTAAACATTTGCTTACAAAGATAGTAACACTATTTTATTAATATTTCAATAAAAAAATGTTTTATTCTCTCAAGTAACAAAAATAAAAATAAAACATATTATAAATTAAGATAAAAGTTATTAGGGAGGACATCTATGAAAGTAGGAGACATAGTAGCAAGGAAATCATATAATAAGGATATTATTTTTAAGATAGTAGGATTTAGCATAGATGAAAAAAATGAAAAAATAGCTATATTAAAAGGCGTTGCATTTAGAATAATAGCAGATGCTCACTTAGATGATTTAGAAGCAGTAAAGATGCCAGATATAAAAGAAGTTTTTTTAGATAAAGGCGTAGAAACTTTACTTAATCAATCTATGAGAAAGGCACAAGAGAGACAAAAAAAGATGAACAGAGCAGTACCTAAACTTCAAGCAAATGCTAATGTTTATGGTATGCCAGGTAAAGTATTGCAAATAGATGGGGATAAAGAATATTTAAAAATATGTTTAGATGTATATACAGAGTTGGGAATCCCAGCTGTGGGAGTAGCTATACCAGAGGCAAACCAATATAAAGAAGTACGAGCACTATTAGAGAAGCACAACCCAGATATACTTGTAATAACAGGTCATGATGCTATGACATCTAGAAAAGGCAATATAACAGATTTGAGCAACTATAAAAATTCAATGAATTTTATAAAAACTATAAAGCAAGCTCGCAAGTGGCAACCGAACTTAGATAGTTTGGTTATATTTGCTGGTGCATGCCAATCTAATTATGAACAACTAATAAAAGCTGGGGCAAATTATGCAAGTTCACCAGGTAGAATAATGATACATGCACTAGATCCAGTTTTTGTAGTAGAAAAAATAGCTTGTTCAAGAATAGATACTATAGTACCTATAGATGAGGTTATAGAGCAGACTGTAACTGGGATTAAAGGTGTAGGGGGATCAGAAACTAGAGGCAAATTTAGATGGGCAATGCCTAAATCAGTTTTGTATTAACCAAAAAAATTAATATTATACTGTATATCTTAAAAAATACTATTGACTTTTGTATAAATAAAATATAAAATATTAGTTTAATCATTTGACAAAAAAACAAATATATGATATTATGTAAACATACAAACGTTTAAAGAAGGTGATATTATGGCCACTGTTCAAACTCTAGATAATATAAGAGCAAGTTTGGAAAGACACTTAGGTAAGAAGATATTACTTAAGGCTAACAAGGGAAGAAAGCAGATTGTTACTAAAAAGGGAATACTAGAAAAAGTTTATCCAAGTGTGTTTGTTGTAAAATTAGATGATGAAGGTAATGGATGCTCTAGAGTATCTTATAGTTATTCTGATTTATTGACATCTAATGTAAAATTGCAAGTATTTAAAGATCAAAATAAATTACACGTTAGTTAAAATTATGCCTATTAAAAATAGGTGTAATTTTTTTTTTGTTCCTGAAATATAAATATAGTGTGATAGTTTTATTTAATACAGGGGGGATAAACATGGAATTAATTAAAGATGTAATAAAAGTAGACAATAGAATGGACTTTGGAAAGTTTCAAACGTTTATAGAATCAGAAGCTGTTGTACCAGATAAGAAATCAGATGTTTATGATATTGTAAAAACAGAAGGGTACATATCTATCAAGAAAATAGAAGTAACAGATGGGAAAATAGTTTGCAGGGGAAGTTTTAATTACAACGTAATATATATAACAGATGATAAAAATACAGTTTCGAGCGTAGATGGAAAAATAGACATAAATGAAATTATAGAAAAAGATAACATAGTTCAAGACATGGAATACATGTTGTTCCCAGAAATTGAGCATATAGATTGTACTATAATGAATGAGAGAAAAATAAGAGTTGGTGCGCTTATGAATATAAGAGGAAGCCTATTCGATAAACAAAGATTAGATATAGTAAAAGATGTATCTCAAGTTGAAGGAATACAAAAGCATAGAAAAGAAATAAGCTATCAAGATATTATAGGAATAGAAAAATCAGAAAGTGTAATAAGAGATACTATGACTATAAACACTGAAGAAATTCAATCTATAATAAGCTTAAATCCATATGCTAAGATAAAAGAAAGTAGAGTAGCTGATAAT
Source organism: uncultured Peptostreptococcaceae bacterium (assembly GCA_947072565.1). Taxonomy (GTDB): domain Bacteria; phylum Bacillota; class Clostridia; order Peptostreptococcales; family Peptostreptococcaceae; genus Romboutsia_D. The sequence goes on from CAMTIM010000027.1 coordinate 86,557, forward strand.
AAAGTTATAATAGGTGGAGTATTAGAAATAAATCCGTTAGCTTGTACATATGATGGTGAGCTAGTTGAATTAGATAGAATAGGAATAGATTTCACTCAATTTATAGAAGTACCAGGTGTTTGTGATGGTATGACAGAAGAAGCTTTGTTATCTATGGGAGACTTTAATTATACATTTAAGCAAAATGAAGACAATAATACAGGAATATTAGAAGTTGATTGCACAATAGGTTGTAAAGTAAAAGTAACAGATGATATTACAAGAGAAGTTTTACAAGATGCATATTCTCCACAAAAAATAATTAAATTTGATCATAGAGCAATAGAAGTTAATAAAACTTTAAATAGTTCATCAGAAAACTTTATGGTAAGAGAGAGCATAAAAAATACTAATGATGATATACAAATAAAAGATATAGTTAGTGCATGTGCATCTATATCTATAGAAAATAGTTATGTAGAAGAAGATAAAAGTATAATACAAGGGATAATAAAAGTAGATGTATTATATGTTCCAGTAGAGGGATTAAGAATAGTTTATAAATTAAGTGAAGAAATACCTTTTGAACATGATGTTGTAATAGATAATTTAACAGATACTTGTAAAGTGTTTAATACAGCTTCTATAGAAAAATTAGATGTGGATTTAAATAGAGATCAAGTAGATTTAAATATAAAAATAAAAAGATTTACAGAAGCTGTGGATAAAAAATCAGAAAGCTTTATAGTAAAAGGTGATGACCTAGGTGTTTATGATTTATCTAAAGCTCCAAGTATAATAGTTTATATATGTAAAGAAGGCGAAAACCTTTGGAATATAGCTAAAAAATACAACACTACTGAAAGTGAAATAGCAGAAATAAATGAAATAAAAATGGAAGAACCTTTAAAAGCAGGTAAATGTTTGATATTAGAAAAGAAAGTTGCTTTAGTAGATTAGCAATATATTAAAATAAAACAATAGGGGATTATAATCCCCTATTGTTTTATTTTTTGTAGTATAATATTAGTAGTTAGGAATACATTATACTATGTACAAGGAGACTACAATGAATTCTATAGAGTTGAAAAGTAGAGCTAAAATAAATTTATCGATAGATGTGCTAGGAAAAAGAAAAGATGGATACCATTTAGTCGAGATGATAATGCAAACAATCGATTTATATGACATTATAAAAATAAAAGAATTAAGCACAGAAGATATAGTTATAAAGAGCGATAGTTCTGATATACCACTAGATGAGGGTAATATTGTTTATAAAGCTATTAATTTGTTAAAAAATAAATTTAAAATAAATAAAGGTGTAGAAGTATTTATACAAAAAAATATTCCAATAGCAGCAGGTATGGCTGGGGGAAGTTCAAATGCAGCTGCAGTTTTAGTAGGACTTAATAAACTATGGCAACTGAATCTATCAGACGTAGAATTACAAGAAATAGGATTTAAGTTAGGGGCAGATGTACCATTTTGCATTTGTGGAGGAGCTGTTTTAGCAAGCGGTGTAGGAGAAGAACTAACTTATATAAAAGGATTACATAAAGATATTAGTATATTGGTGTGTAAACCAGATTTATTTGTATCTACCAAAGATGTTTATGGTGGGTTAGATTTAGAAAATATTCAAAATAGACCAGATAATAAATTATTAATAGATTGTCTCAATAGAGATGATATAGATATTGTAGCAAGTAATATGGTTAATGTTCTTGAAACTGTAACAAGTAAATATCATAAAGAAATAAATGAAATTGAAAAAATTATGATAGAAAACAAGGCTTTAGGATCTATGATGAGTGGTAGTGGTCCAACCGTATTTGGTTTATTTGAAAATAAAGAACAAGCCCTAAGGGGTAAAGAAAAACTATTAGAAAAATACTCTCAAGTATATGTTGTTAATAGTAATGAAAAAGGAGTTGAAATTGATGGAGAATTTAAATAAATTAAATTTAGATGATTATAAGCCATTAAGGGATGTAGTGTTTGAAAATTTAAGAGAAGCAATAGTAGAAGGAAAAGTAAAACCTGGACAGAGATTAATGGAAGTTCAGTTAGCAGAGCAATTAGGGGTAAGTAGAACACCTGTTAGAGAAGCAATAAGAAAACTTGAATTAGAAGGTTTAGTTATTATGCTTCCTAGAAAAGGTGCTTATGTAGCTAATATGTCTTTAAAAGACATAATCGATGTTTTAGAAATAAGAGCGAGTGTAGAGGGGTTAGCAGCATCACTAGCATCTGAAAGAATAAGCCCAGAGGATATAAAGAAACTTGAGGCTATACTTAAAGACTTTGAACAAAGTGCTGCTGGTTCAGATGTAGAAACTTTACTTAAAAAAGATGTTGAATTCCATGAATGTATATTTAAGGCGACTAACAATAAAAAACTGCATCAATTAATAAATTCATTATGGGAGCAAGTATATAGATTTAGAGTAACTTATATATCTGATTATGATTCAACTGTAAATATAGCAAGAGATCATAAGCTTATTTTAGACGCTATAAAAAAAGGTGATAATGAGATGGCGAAGAAACATGCCACAGAACATATAGAAAAATTAGAACATTTTATGATAGAGAGAACAATGAATAATAAAGATCTTTAAAAAAGAAGGGTATCCTTCTTTTTTTTATTGGTATAAAAAGTATTAGACTGGATATACTCAAAATAGAAATATTTTGAGGGGGAATTAGTTATGAATAAAATAAAATTTAGAGTAATTATATTAATATTAAGTCTTATAGGAATTATATCTGTCATGACTATAACAATAAGTGGGGAAGTAAAAAAAGTAGATTCGATATCAGAGGATTATAAAAATAAATTAATAAGATTTCATGTAATAGCAAATAGTGATACTGATGAAGACCAAGAATTAAAGCTTAAAGTAAGAGATGCAGTTATAGCATATTTACAGCCAAAGCTAATAGAATCAACTAGTATAGCACAAAGTGAAGAGATTATAAAAAATGAATATGATGAATTGGAAAAAATAAGTAAAAATATTATTTGTAAAAATGGATATAATTATGACGTGAAGGTAGGTATAAAAAACAGTACATTCCCTACTAAACAATACTCTAGTGTTATACTTCCAGCAGGAGAATATAAAGCATTAAAAATAGTTATAGGCAAAGGTCAAGGTAAAAATTGGTGGTGTGTTATGTTTCCTCCATTATGTTTTGTAGATAAATCAAATGGAGTTATAGATAAGGCTACAGATAAAAAATTAAAAGAAGTTTTAACTGAAGATGAATACAAATTAATAACACAAAAGACAGAAAAAGATATGAACAAAATGAAAGTTAAATTTAAAGTAGTTGAAATATTAGACAAATATTTTAAGAAATAAAAGGAGTGATTTTAACTATGGATAGGTGCTATAAGTTTATAGTGTCATTATTAGTTTTAACTTATGTGTTAGTGCCATGTAGCCAAGTTTTAGCATTAAGTCAAGATTTGAGCAATAAAAATAATGTGTCATCAGAATCTGCAAGACAAGAAAAAAGAGAAGTTATAAAGATAAGCAATGATGAACTTTTATTATTATCAAAATTAATTACAGGAGAGGCTAGAGGTGAAAGTTACGAAGGGCAAGTGGCCGTAGCTGCTGTAGTTATAAATAGAGTGAAAGATTCTAGATTTCCAAATAGTATAAGAGATGTTATATATCAAAAAAATGCATTCTCAGTAGTTGATGATGGATCAATAAATATGCAATACACGGAAAGTGCATATAAGGCGGCTCAAGAGGCGTTGTATGGACAAGATCCAACTAATAAAGCAATATATTTTTGGAATCCAGATATAGCCACATGCCAGTGGATAAGAACGTTAGACCCGTACATGAGAATTGGAAATCATGTGTTTGCCAAATAAGTACATAACATACTAGAATTTTAGGATAAAGGAGCTTTTGCTCCTTTATTTTTTTATTAAAATAAACTATAATAATCATTTAGATGGTAAAATGCATATAATATTTGATATTAATAAATACAAAGCAGGAAGGTGAGCAAAATTATGAATAAACTTAATGTAGCTTTAATATTTGGTGGAAAGTCAGGAGAGCACGAAGTTTCATTAGCATCATCAGCTTCGATATATACTCATATTGATAAAAGTAAATACAATATTTTTACTATAGGAATAACTAAAGATGGAAGATGGATGTATTATGAAGGAAATGAAGAAAATATAAGAAACGGGGAATGGGTTAATTTAGCTAACAAAAATGTTGAAATTAATTTAGTTCCAGTTGGAAATAAAGAAGTAGGAATCGTATTTGAAGATGGACGATTAGAAAAAATAGATGTATTATTCCCAGTTTTACATGGGCCTTATGGAGAAGATGGAACTATTCAAGGTTTATTTGAAATAAGCCAAATACCATATGTAGGATGTGGAGTTTTAGCTTCAAGTGTAGGTATGGATAAACTTATATGTAAAAAAGTATTTACACAAATAGGATTACCACAAGTTGATTATACAGATACACATAAGAGTATATTTAATAAATATACACAAGAAGAATTAGATAAAATAGAAGGAAAATTAAATTATCCTATATTTGTAAAACCAGCTAATTTAGGTTCAAGTGTTGGGATATCAAAAGCGAATAACAGAGAAGAACTTTTAAGTGGAATTAATGAAGCGTTAAAATTTGATGCTAGAATAGTTCTAGAACAAGGTATAGATGCAAGAGAAATAGAAGTTGCTGTACTTGGAAATAACGAAGTTAAAGCATCTATAGCAGGGGAAATAAAGCCAGCTAAAGATTTCTATGACTATGAAGATAAATATATAAATGGTTCATCAACATATGATATACCAGCAAATATAAATGAAACAGATATGGAAAATATAAGAAAAATGGCAATCGAAGCATTTAAAAGTATAGATGGAAAAGGACTTTCTAGAGTTGATTTCTTTATAGATAAAAATTCAGGAGAAATATTTATAAACGAAATAAATACATTACCAGGATTTACAAACATAAGTATGTATCCTAAAATGTGGGAAGCAACAGGATTAAATTATTCTAGCCTTATAGATAGTCTTATACAATTAGCTTTAGATACTAAAAAGTAGAGCAGGTGTGAAGTATGAATGATAGACCTATCGGTGTATTTGACTCGGGGTTAGGAGGACTAACTGTTTTAAAAGAAATAATGAAAATTTTACCTAATGAAAATATAGTTTATTTTGGAGATACAGCTAGGGTACCTTATGGAGCGAGATCAAAAGAGACAATAATAAAATATACATTTCAAGCTATAAATTTTTTAATGTCTAAGAATGTAAAAGCGATAGTAATTGCTTGTAATACAGCGACTGCTAGAAGTTTAAAAGAAGCTAATGAAAAATATGATATACCTATAATTGGAGTTATAGAAGCTGGAGCTAGAACAGCAGCATATTCTACTAAAAATAAAATAGTAGGCGTTATTGGTACAGAAGGAACTATTCGTTCGAAAGCTTATAACGTTGAAATAGGAAAAATAGATAAAGAAATAAAGATAATTGATAAGGCATGTCCTTTATTTGTACCTATAGTTGAAGAAGGATGGTCAAATACGGAAATTGCATCGTTAACTGCTCAAAAATATTTAGGTGAGCTAATAGAACAAGGAATAGACTCTTTAGTTTTAGGTTGTACACATTATCCATTACTAAAGAGAACTGTAGGTGAAGTAGTCGGAGAAAATATAAAACTGGTAAATCCAGCTAAAGAAACAGCTAAAGATTTAAAGAAAATACTAGAAAATAAAGAATTGATTAGATTAGATGAAAGCATTAAACCATCATATGAATACTATGTTTCTGATATACCTGAAAAATTTGCTAGTATAGGCGAAGAATTTTTGAAAAAAGAAATTCAAGATATAAAAAATGTAGAAATACAAAAATATTAGTTAGATGAGATAAACTTTAGTCTATATAGCCTAAAGTTTATACTTATTTAGGAGGAAAAAATGAACGGAAAAGTTAGCATAACTACAAAACAATATGATGAAAATGGAAAAGTAGATACTATAAATCTAAGCATGCCTGCCGATGTATATTATAAAAATAACGATATATATGTAGTTTATAAAGAAAATGAAGATGGAAATAAAACAACAAGTACAATAAAAATATCGGAAAATGAAATTAATATAAAAAGATTTGGGGATACTAATTCCACTATGAATTTTAAAAAAAATAGTGTTTATGAAACGAAATATAGAACACCTCAGGGTCTGTTTATAATAGAAACAAACACTAAAGAATTAAAGATAGAGAAAAATGAAAAAAAATGTATAAAAGCAGAAATAGAGTATGATATAAAAATTATGGAATTGTTTAAAGGTAAAAATAAAATAAGCATTACAGTTCAAATAAATGAATAATTTACATAATTAAAAATTTATTATAAATCTTTAATTATATAAATTTCATAAAGGTAGTTAAAATACTACCTTTTCTTTAATTTATTTGGTATTATAATAATTATACTAAACTTTGCATCTTTTAAAAAAGATACAAGGGTTTATGGTTTTTTTATAGAAACTATACATAAAAGTTAATAAAAACTAAATGTAAGAGGTATAAATATGATTTTTGAAAAACTACTAAGTACTATAAATAAATATAAGTTGATAGAAGATGGTGACAAAATAGTATTGGGGCTTTCAGGAGGACCAGATTCTGTTTGTTTACTACACCTACTTTATAGATTAAAGGATGTATTAGATATAGAGGTGTATGCTGCACACTTAAATCATCAAATAAGAGGTATAGAAGCACAAAAAGATGCTCTATTTGTATCTCAAATTTGTGAAGATTTAGGAATTACATCTTTTGTTAAATCAATAAATGTTCCTCAGTATTGTAAGGAAAAGGGTGTTTCGCTAGAAGATGGTGCTAGAACACTTAGATATGAAATGTTTGAAGAAATCAAACAAAAAACAAAATCAAACAAAATAGCTATAGGACACAATTTAAATGACCAAGCAGAAACTATTTTGATGAGAGTTATGAGAGGTACAGGACTTCAAGGTTTAAGAGGTATAGAATATATAAGAGACAATGGTATAATAAGACCTATTTTAGATATAGAAAGAAGTGAGATAGAAGCTTATTGTGAAAAATATGATTTAAATCCTAGAATAGATAAAACAAATCTAGAAACTATATATACTAGAAACAAAATAAGATTAGAACTTATCCCATATATGAAGGATAATTTTAATCCTAATGTAATAGAATCTATAGTAAGGATGAGTAAAGGTCTAAAAAGTGATAGTGATTATATTGAGCAAGAAGCTAAAATTAAATTTAAAGAGGTTTCAGATTTAAATTCTTACTCTGTAGAAATAAACTTAGAAAAGTATGCTAACTTACATGATGCTATTAAAGCGAGGGTATTAAGAAATGGTATAAAACATATACTAGGAGATACTAATTTTATAGATCAAAAGCATATAGAAGATCTGATTGAATTAGAAAATGAAAATAAAATCAATAAAATGATAACTCTTCCTAGAGGAATTCTTGCATATAGAAGAAAAAATATCATAATATTAACTACTAAAGAAATAGTTAGTGAAGATATAGATTTTTGCTATAATATACCTAGCAATGGATTTATAAAAATAAAAGAGTTAGACTTAATTTTAGAAACCCAAACAATGAGCATAGATAGATATAAAAGTATAAAAACAAAGAAGACATCTAAAGGGTTTGATTTTAGCAAAGTAAAAGGGGGTATAGTTGTAAGAAGTAGAAAGCAAGGAGATAAGATAAAACTCGTTGCAGGTAGTAAGAAAATCAAAGAATTATTTATAGATTTAAAAATCCCAAGAGAAGACAGATGCAAAATTCCTGTAGTAACAGACGAAGAAGGTATACTGTGTGTGGGTGATTATAAAACTAGTGAAAATTATAAAATTGATTCAAAAACAAAAGAAGTCTTAAAGATTAGCTTTAAGAAACTATAGAATAAAACAATGTATGAAAGGAGGGCTTCTTTTGAATAAATTCTTCAAAAATATTGGTTTCTACCTACTGATTTTCATAATAATAGTGGGTATAGTTCAGTTTTCAGGTAAACCTACAGAAAAGATAGAGTCGATGGAATTCTCTAAAGTATACAGAGCTTTATCAGACGGAAATGTATCTAAACTGTATTTTATAAATGAAACTGCAGTAGAAGGTACAATAAAAGATACAGGTGTTAAATTCAGATCATATGTACCAAAAGAAATAATGGGGGATAAACTTGCTGATGAAGTCTTACAACAGGCTAAAGAAGGCAAAATAACATCATTAAGTGGAGAACCTAAACCGTCAGCTCCTTGGTTTGTAGAAATGTTACCAACCCTACTATTAATGTTTGGTATGGTAATAATTTGGTTTGTATTTATGAATCAGTCTCAAGGTGGAGGCGGAAAAGTTATGAATTTTGGAAAATCAAAAGCTAAAGTTCATAAGGATGATGAAAAAACAAGAGTTACTTTTAAAGAGGTAGCAGGGCTTAATGAGGAAAAAGAAGATTTACAAGAGGTCGTTGATTTCTTGAAAAATCCTAAGAAATATATTGATTTAGGAGCTAGGATACCAAAAGGTATACTTATGGTGGGTCCTCCTGGTACTGGTAAAACTTATTTATCAAGAGCAGTTGCAGGAGAAGCAGGTGTACCATTCTTTAGTATAAGTGGTTCTGATTTCGTTGAAATGTTTGTTGGGGTAGGAGCTTCGAGAGTTAGAGATTTATTCGAACAAGCTAAAAAGAATGCTCCAGCGATAATATTCATAGATGAAATAGATGCTGTTGGTAGAAAAAGAGGCGCTGGTCTTGGCGGTGGACATGATGAGAGAGAGCAAACTCTAAATCAATTATTAGTTGAAATGGATGGATTTGGTGTAAACCAAGGGATAATAATAATGGCTGCTACAAATAGACCTGACATACTTGACCCAGCGTTACTTAGACCTGGTAGATTTGATAGACAGGTTGTTGTTGGGGCTCCAGATGTTAAAGGTAGAGAAGCTATATTTGAGGTTCACTCTAAAAACAAGCCATTAGCAGAAGATGTTAAGATAGAAGTTTTAGCAAGAAGAACTCCTGGGTTTACTCCTGCTGATATAGAAAACTTAATGAATGAAGCTGCTATATTAACAGCTAGAAAAAGAGAAAAGAAAATCCATATGGATACTATAGAAGAAGCTATAACAAAGGTAATAGCAGGTGTTGCTAAAAAATCTAAAGTTATAAGTGAACCAGAGAGAAGACTTACAGCATATCATGAAGCTGGTCACGCAGTTTGTGCCCATATACTTGATAATGTAAGCCCTGTTCATCAGGTTACAATAGTTCCAAGAGGTAGAGCTGGTGGATTCACTATGCAACTTCCTGTAGAAGATAAATTCTACGCTACTAAAAAAGAAATGAAAGAAAATATAATTGTACTACTTGGAGGTAGAGTTGCTGAAGAGTTAGTATTAGATGATATATCTACTGGTGCATCAAATGACTTAGAGAGAGTAACATCTACTGCTAGAGGCATGGTTACTAAATATGGAATGAGTACAAAACTTGGACCAATGACATTTGGTGATAGCAATGAGGAAGTATTCTTAGGAAATAGTTTTGGAAGTAAACAAAACTACTCTGAAGAAGTAGCTGCTCAAATAGATAACGAAATAAGAAAAATAGTTGATAATTCATACAAAGCAACAAAAAAATTATTAGAAGAGAATATGGACAGATTAGAGTATGTAGCTCAAGCTTTACTAGTTCATGAAACTCTAGATGCAGCTCAATTTATGAGTGCATTTAATAAAGAATTATCACTAGAATTACCAGAAATAAAAGAAGAAACATCAGCTATAACATTAGATAAAAAAGAAGAAGTAACTGAAGAAAGTATTTCTAATGTAGATTTAGCAAAAAAAGAAAGCATTGAAAATACTGTAGAAGAAACAAAAGATATAAATGATACAGATGAAAATAAATAGTTAGTAAAATAGGACCTAAAATTAGGTCCTATTTTTATTGGAATAATAGAATTGATTTGAAAATGATGAATATAATGATATCATGAGAATTGATATACAGGCATTATAAGTGTTTTTTACAAACAAATTGAATATTATTATAATATTCAATTTGGAAGGGGTTATTATTGCTTAAAATAGATTTATATATAAATTAAACATAAAAAAATATTATTAACGTAAGCATCAATAGGGTAGAATTTTTATATAAGCATTTAAAAATAAATTTCATAAGGTATAATTAATTATTAGATGTAAAAATTACATTAGATAGAGGTGTAATATGAGAGATAAAATAATAGAGATTATATTAAATAATCAAGATGAATTTACTTCGGGAGAAATTTTATCGAAGCAATTAGGTGTGTCTAGAGCCGCAGTATGGAAACATATAAAATCATTAAGAGAAGAAGGATATAATATTGAGTCTGTAAATAAAAGAGGTTACAGATTAATAGAAAAGCCTGGAGATTTATTAACTTATAAAAATATTTCTCATGAATTGAATACTAAATTTATAGGAAATAAAATAATACACTTTAATACAATAGCTTCAACTAATGATTATGCAAAAGAAATAGCATCTGGTTTAGAAGACGGAACTGTAATTATCAGTGAAGAGCAAACCAAAGGGAAAGGCAGACTAGGAAGACAGTGGCATTCTAAAATTAATGAAGGTATATGGATGAGTATTATATTAAAACCAGACATTATACCATATAAGGCACCATTTATAACTTTAATAGCTGGAGCTAGTATAGTGAGTGCATTAAACAAACTGGGTGTTAATACTTTAATAAAATGGCCAAATGATATTATACTAAATAATAAGAAAATATCAGGAATACTTACAGAATTGTCTGCTGAAATTGAAAGAGTAAATCATATTGTGTTAGGGATTGGAATAAATGTAAAAACAATGGAGTTTTCCCAGGAAATATGTGATATAGCAACTTCGTTATATAAAGAAGGTTATAAAATATCTAGAGTTGATATAGTTAGAAATATTTTCATGGAATTTGAAGAATTATATATGGATTACATTAATAATAATTGCAAAGAAAAAACTTTAAATATATGTAGAAAATATTCTGCTATAATAGGCAAAGATATATATATATTAAAAGGTGACAACAAAGAATTAGTAAAATGTTTAGATATAAGTGAAGATGGGAATTTAGTAGTACAGGCTGAAGATAAAACCATAAAAGAGGTAATGTCAGGAGAAGTTTCTATACGTGGAATTAAAGGATACATATAATCTATTAATAAGAATTATTGACAATGTCATTTGCTATTGATAAAATTATTTTGTTATAGCTGGTATCTAATATATTTTAGAGCTTGACTTAACAATAGCTAAAAAGACGAAAGTCAAAATTAAAAATTAAAAGTCCGGCATCTTTTATGAGCTGGAACGGAGGTATGAGATTATGATAAATGTACAGTCAACAGCAACGAAAAAGTTAAATGTAAGAAAAATGACTATAATAGGAGTGCTATCAGCAATATCTATTATGTTATCTATGACGCCATTGGGATTTATTCCGATTGGACCAACTAACGCAACTATAATGCATATACCAGTTATTATAGGAGCAATAATTGAAGGCCCTGTAGTAGGAATGACAATAGGATTAATATTTGGAGCTACGAGTTTGCTAAGAGCTATAACTATGCCGACAATAACTTCATTTGTACTTATAAATCCACTTGTATCTATACTACCAAGGGTATTAATAGGATTGATAGCTTACTATGTATATAATTTAGTTATGAAATTAACTAAGAATGTATTAGTATCTGGTTGGATAACTGGAATGGTAGGTTCTTTAATCAATACAATAGGTGTTTTAGGAATGGTATACATTCTATATGCAGAAAGATATGCTCAGGCTTTAGGAGAAAGTGCTTCTACTGCTAAAACACTTATATTTACGATAGCAGCTACAAATGGAATACCTGAAGCTATTATTGGAGGGTTTGTAGTATCGGCTGTTGCAGTTATACTTAATAAAAGGAAAAAATAGAAAGAAGGTTAAAATATATGCTTCTAGTATTTGACGTTGGAAATACCAATATGGTTTTAGGTATATATAAAAATAAGGAATTAATAAAATATTGGAGAATTAACACTGATAAAGATAAAACATCAGATGAGTATGGAATGCTTATAAATAGTTTATTTCAATATGAAAATATAGATATGAAATACATAGATGATGTTATAATATCATCTGTAGTTCCTAATGTTATGCATGCATTAGAGAACTTTTGCATAAAATATTGCAATAAACAGCCTAAGATTGTAGGTCCAGGAATTAAAACGGGATTAAATATAAAATATGATAATCCTAAGCAAGTTGGAGCTGATAGAATAGTAAATGCGGTTGCAGGTATTGAAAAATATGGATATCCATTAATAATAGTAGACTTTGGAACAGCTACTACATTCTGCGCTATATCTGATAAGGGTGAGTACTTAGGAGGAACTATAGCTCCTGGTATAAAGATATCAAGTGAAGCTTTATTCCAAAGAGCATCAAAGCTTCCTAGAGTTGAATTAGCAAAGCCTGGGTCGACTGTATGTAAAAGTACTGTTTCAGCAATGCAAGCTGGGATAATATATGGATATGTAGGACTAGTTGACAAGATAATAGAAATGATGAAACAAGAATTAAACTATGATGACGTTAAAGTAGTAGCGACAGGTGGATTGTCTACGCTTATAGCATCAGAGACAGACAGTATAGATAATGTAGATAGATTTTTAACTCTTGAGGGATTAAAAATGATACATGATAAAAATAAAGAATAGCAACAAGGGAATTGGGTTATATACCCAGTTCCTTTTTTATGATAATAGACAAACTTATATTAAAATTATAAAAATTGCAACTTAGAGGAGGACAAAAATGATAAAAATCGGTAATGTAGAGTTAGAAAATAAAGTTTTTTTATCGCCTATGGCGGGTGTTACAGATCTTCCGTTTAGATTGATATGTAAAGAACAAAACTGTGGGATGCTTTATACAGAAATGATAAATGCAAAAGCATTATGTTATGATGATGAGAATACTAAAAAAATGCTGAAAATAGAAGACGCTGAACATCCTGTAGCTGTACAAATATTTGGTTCAGAACCTGAATTTATGGGACGAGCTGCAGAGATAATGAACGATTATCCAAATGAAATATTAGATATAAATATGGGATGCCCTGCTCCTAAAGTTATAAAAAATGGAGATGGATCAGCTCTTATGAGAAATCCTAAGTTGGCAGAGGAAGTTTTAAAAGCTGTAGTTAAAAATTCCAAAAAACCAGTAACTGTAAAGATAAGAAAAGGTTGGGATGATGAACATATAAATGCATTGGAGATTGCTAAAATAGCAGAGGCTTCAGGGATAAGTGCATTGGCTATACATGGTAGAACAAGAGAACAATACTATTCAGGTAAGGCTGATTGGGATATAATATCACAAATAAAGAAAAGCATAAGTATACCTGTTATAGGAAATGGCGATATATTTACTGTTGAAGATTCAATAAATATGTTAGACAAAACTAACTGTGATGCTATAATGATAGGTAGAGGCTCACAAGGTAATCCATGGATATTTAAAAGAATAAACTATTATATGCAAACTGGAGAAATTTTACCAGAGCCAACACTGGAGGAAAAAATTAATACAGCTATTAAGCATTTAGGTATGGCAGTTGATGAACATGGAGAATATGTAGCAGTAAGAGAAATGAGAAAACATATTGCGTGGTATTTAAAAGGACTTAGAAATTCAGCAAGAGTAAGAGATGAAATCAATAAGATAGAAACTTATGAAGAAGTAGTATCTAAGCTTAATGGATACATGGACGATTGCTTGACATTAGAATAAGAGTGACTTATAATATAGCGCATAATAAAACAAATATAGTATAAATTAAAATAAAATGGAGAGCAATCTCAAATACATAAAAGAAGGAGTTGTAGGGGTTATGGAAGATAAAAAAGAAATACTGTTAACTCAAGAAGGGTATCAAAAATTAGAAGATGAGGTAGAGCTTCTAAAAACTGTAAGAAGAAGAGAAGTTGCGGATAGAATAAAGGTTGCTATATCTTTTGGAGATATATCAGAAAATGCTGAGTATGATGAAGCTAAAAATGAGCAAGCTCAAATGGAAGAAAGAATATTAAAATTAGAAAATATGATAAGAAATGCAGTTATCATAGATGAAAGTAAAATAGACATCAATGTTGTTACTATAGGATCTATAGTTAAAGTGAATGATATGGAGTTTGATGAAGAAGTTGAATATACAATAGTAGGTTCAGCAGAAGCAGATCCATACGAAGGAAGAATATCAAATGAATCTCCTGTAGGAAGAGCTCTTTTAGATACAACTGTAGGACAAGTTGTAGATGTTCACGTTCCAGATGGTGTTGTAAAGTTTAAAATATTAGAAATAAGAAGATAATCGGGAGGGAAAAAAATGAATAACGATCAATCAAATGTTAATAATCAATCACAAGAAGACCTTAGTGAGGTTCTTCAAGTAAGAAGAGATAAGTTAACTAAACTACAAGAAATGGGAAGAGATCCTTTTCATGTTAGTAGATATGATAGAACTAGTAATTCTATGGAAGTAAAAGATAATTTTGAAAACTTCGAAGGTAAAACAGTTAAGATAGCTGGTCGTATAATGAGTAAAAGAATTCAAGGTAAAGCTGGATTCATAGATATACAAGATCAAGAAGGAAAAATACAATGTTACGTTAGATTAGATAGAATAGGTGAAGAAGAGTATTCAATATTCTCTACATATGATATAGGTGATATATTAGGTGTTGAAGGTGAAGTATTCAAAACTAAGAAAGAAGAGATATCTATAAAAGCTAATGAAGTTTTATTATTATCTAAATCTCTTCAAATATTACCAGAAAAATACCATGGATTAAAAGATCAAGACTTAAGATATAGACAAAGATATGTTGATTTAATAGTTAATCCAGAGGTTAAAAATGCTTTCTTAACAAGAACAAAAGCATTAAAAGCTTTAAGATCATACTTAGATACAAGAGGATTCTTAGAAGTTGAAACTCCTATATTAAATACTTCAGTTGGTGGAGCAAATGCTAAGCCATTCATAACTCACCATAATACATTAGATATACCAATGTACTTAAGAATAGCTAATGAACTATATTTAAAAAGACTTATAGTTGGTGGATTTGATAAAGTATACGAAATGGGTAGAATGTTTAGAAACGAAGGTATGTCTGTGAAGCATAATCCAGAATATACTGCTATAGAATTATATCAAGCTTATGCAGATTATACAGATATGATGGAAATAACAGAGAATGTTATAGCTCATATGGCTGAAGCTGCTACAGGAAACATGAAAGTAAATTACCAAGGAACTGAAATAGATTTCACTCCTCCATGGAGAAGAATGACTATGGAAGATTGTGTTAAGGAATATACTGGAGTAGATTTCTCAACTATAAATACAGATGAAGAAGCTTTAGCAGTAGCTAAAGAAAAAGGAATAGAAATAACTCCTGGAATGAGAAGAGGAGAAGTTATAAACTCATTATTTGAAGAGTTTGGAGAAGATAAACTTGTCCAACCTACATTTATAACTCATCATCCAGTTGAGGTATCTCCATTAGCTAAGAGAAATGTAGAAGATCCAAGAAGAACTGATAGATTTGAAGCTTTCGCAAATAAGTGGGAGTTAGCTAATGCTTTCTCTGAACTTAATGACCCAATCGACCAAAAAGGAAGATTTATGGATCAATTAAGAAAAAGAGAATTAGGTGACGATGAAGCTTGCGATATGGATGAAGATTTCATAAATGCTTTAGAAATAGGATTACCTCCTACAGGTGGTCTTGGAATAGGTATAGATAGAGTTATGATGTTATTAACTAATTCTCCATCTATAAGAGATGTTTTATTATTCCCAACTATGAAACCAATAGAAAATTCTTCAAGTAAAATAGAAGAATAAATATATACTATAGAAAAGCTTATGCTCTAAAGTTAATTTAGAACATAAGCTTTTTTTTATTTATAGTTTATGTATGATTATTTGGAAAATAATATTTTGGAAATAATTTAAATTTTAGCAGTAAACAATAAAAATTATTAAGAAATAGTGGAGATTAAAAGTTTTTTATGAAATAAAACGAATCAAACCATTGTAATATGGAGTTATATAGAAGAATTTTTATAAAGGTAAGTGTCATTAAACTAGAGAAGTTTATATAAAATAAAAGTTGGAGGTAAAATATATGTCTCAAATTATTAATTGGATATGTTTAATATGTATTAGTTTATTGGTTATGGATGTTATGGTTTATTTTTGCAAAGATGTGATTAAAACATTGAATGCAACAAAATGTATAAAAAACAAAAGTGTTGTAAAAACTAGGGTTGCAACTAGTGAATATATGTATGAAACAAAAATAGCAAAGTAAAATTAAAAAAAATTAAAAAAAGTATTGACGATATATAAATGAGATGGTATAGTTATACTTGTCCTTAAGAAAAGGGCAAACAACAACAGCGAAAATCATTTTGAAAATGACTTAGCTAAATAAGAACTTTGAAAATTAAACAGTAGGTTAATTTATAGAATTTGAAACAAACGAAACATAAAGCCAGATATATAACAGTATCTGAGCCCTAGATAAACTTTTATTTAAGAGTTTGATCCTGGCTCAGGATGAACGCTGGCGGCGTGCCTAACACATGCAAGTCGAGCGATT
>CAMTIM010000028.1 GCA_947072565.1 uncultured Peptostreptococcaceae bacterium
GCCGCCAGCGTTCATCCTGAGCCAGGATCAAACTCTTAAATAAAAGTTTATCTAGGGCTCAGATACTGTTATATATCTGGCTTTATGTTTCGTTTGTTTCAAATTCTATAAATTAACCTACTGTTTAATTTTCAAAGTTCATATTTTCAACTTCTTTATTTTAACAAAATGTTTTTAATTTGTCAAATTTTTGTAGTTGTTTTTTTGTTTTTGTATCCTTTTCTTAAGGACAAGTATAACTATATCATCTTAAATTAATGTCGTCAATACTTTTTAAATATTTTTTTATATTTTAAAACATATATTATAACCTTATTTTTCTCAATAATACTTATCCACATTATTAACATATCACAAACATGTAATATACTTAATTACGATTTTTTATCCACATTACTAACATTTTTATCAACATTAATTAATTTTTATACAAATACAGTTTTTAATACGTATAATTAAAACTCTAATCTTTTTTATATTTGTTTAAATATATAATATAAAAAAGAGCATGACTTTTTAAATCATACTCTCTACTGCTTACTTAGCTTCAAATAAATTATCTTGCATATACTCTTCTACTAACATAACTTTTTTATATTTTAAACTCTTTGCTACATCTATTACCCTCTGATTAGAAGATCCTCTGAATTTCAAGCTAAAATCCTTTTTATCTAATTCAAATTTGCCATCTACTAATACATCTATCTGTTTTAATAAATTTAAATTCTTAAAACGATTTGGATTTCTACTATCTAAAAGTTGTTCAAATGTAAAACCAGTATAAGACCAAACATCTAAATTGTTAATTTTAGCTTCTTTAGCTATTACCTCCAAAGCTTCTGGTTGTAAAAATGGCTCTCCTCCAGATAATGTTATACCCCTTTGGAGTTTTAGTTTTTTTATATTGCTTATTATATTATCTATTTCAACCTCATGACCCCCACATATATCGTGAGTTTGAGGATTATGACAATCTTTACAGTTATGAATGCATCCTTGTGTCCAAATTACCATTCTTAGTCCTGGACCATCCACTATGCTATCAAATGTAGTCGAAGATGATATTCTTATTTTCATAATTAATCTCCCCCCATTACAATTTATTTATGCTTTATCCTATCTCTAACTTCTGCTTGTTTTGCATTATTAAATCTATCTACAGTTCCAACTAGATATCCTGTTATTCTTCTTATTCTTTCAAATTTTATATCACTTTCATTTTCATCTCTTCCACAGATTGGGCATACATTACCATCTATTACTCCTGAGAATCCACAAATCGGATCTCTATCAACTGGATGATTTACACTTCCGTATCCTATCCCTTGTTCTTTCATTGCCTTTATAATAGTTTCAAATGCCTCTAAATTATCTGATGGATTCCCATCTAATTCTATATAAGTTATATGTCCTGCATTAGTTAATTCATGGTATGGCGCTTCTAACCTAATTTTATCAAAAGCACTTATATTATGATAAACTGGTATATGGAATGAATTTGTATAGTACTCTTTATCTGTTATTCCTTTTATTTGACCATACACCTTTTCATCTATGCGTGTAAATCTACCTGATAATCCTTCTGCTGGTGTAGCCATTAATGAGAAGTTTAATTTATATTTGTCACTAGCTTGTTCCATTCTCTCTCTCATATGAGATATTATTTTAAGCCCTAGTGTTTGTGCTTCTTCACTTTCTCCATGATGTTTACCTATAAGTCCTATAAGACATTCCGCTAATCCTATAAATCCTACTGTTAATGTTCCTTGTTTTATAACTTCTTTTAAGCTGTCTTCTGGTCCTAAATTATCAGATCCTTGCCATACTCCTTGGCCCATTAAGAATGGGAAGTTCTTCATTTTTTTATTACCTTGAATTTCCATTCTCTCTAGCAGCTGTTCTATAACTAAATCTATCTTCTCATCTAAGTCTTTGAAGAATTCTTCTAAATTTACTTTTTCATTACTTGCTACTCCATGCTTTATACCTAATCTAGGAAGATTTATTGTAGTAAATGATAAGTTACCTCTTCCAGTAACTATTTCTTCTCCACATACATTACCAATAACTCTTGTTCTGCATCCCATATATGTAGCTTCAGTTTCTGGACGACCCTCTTTATAATATTGAGCATTAAATGGTGCATCTAAGAAACTAAAGTTAGGAAACAGCCTTTTAGCTGATACTCTACATGAAAGTTTAAATAAATCATAGTTAGGATCTCCTGGATTTAAACTGATTCCTTCTTTTACTTTAAATATTAATATAGGGAATATAGGAGTTTCTCCATTTCCCAATCCTTTTTCTAATGATAAAAGAACATTTTTAGTAACCATTCTTCCTTCTTCTGTAGTGTCTGTACCAAAGTTTATACTTGAAAACGGAACTTGAGCTCCAGCTCTAGAATGCATAGTATTTAAATTATGAATAAATGCTTCCATAGCTTGATAAGTTCTCTTATCAGTTTCTTTGTATGCTTCGTCAAATGCAAAGTTTTGTATTGTTTTAACAAAATCATCATCTAAATTAAACTTTTCTTTAAGCTCACTACTTTCTTTTAATAAATATATTTCATTTTTTGTTATACCTACTTTTGTATTTGTTTCCTCTTCTGTCTTGTAAACTATAGATTTTATTTCATCATTATTATCTAATCCCTTAAATAACCTTAATGCTTTAGATAGATTGCTTATATAAAACTTCTTAAATGTTTTATACACTCCTTGTGCTAATCCATAGTCAAAGAATGGTATGCTCTGACCACCATGTTGGTCATTTTGATCACTTTGAATTGCTATAGCCGCTAAAGCTGCGTAACTTATTATATCATTTGGCTCTCTTAGGAATCCATGTCCTGTAGAGAATCCATCCTTGAATAATTTTTCAAGATCTATTTGGCAACAAGTCAATGTTCCCATATTTAAAAAATCCATATCATGTATATGTATATCTCCATTGTCATGTGCAAATGAATGTTCTGGTTTTAGTAGATGTGTTTTACAAAATTCTTTTGATACCGTACTTCCATATTGAAGCATAGTACCCATAGCTGTATTTCCATTTATATTAGCATTTTCTCTTTTTATGTCAGCATCATTTGCATCTTCAAATGTTATCTCCTCAATTGCTTTCATTAATCTAGTTTTTGAATTTCTGATTCTGTTTCTTTCAGTTCTATAAATTATATATTCTTCACTAGTTTTTGCATGTCCTGTTTCTATTAAAACTTTAATTACTGCATCTTGAACATCTTCTACTCCCGGTAGTAAATTGCTAAATTTACTATTTAATAACTTAACAACTTCTTGAGTTAATTGTTCTGAAAGTTTATAATCAGGAACCTTATGTTCTTTTTCCGCAACATTACTTGCTGCTAAAAATATAGCTCTTGTTATTCTGTCTTCATTAAAAGGTATGATTCTTCCATCTCTTTTTTTTACAAAATTTATCATTTAAAAATCTCCCCCCGTTACTATATATTGTACTATACTTAAGTCTAAACCACTACATATAGTGTATTAACTTTAAAAAAATCCCCTTTAACTTTGTTAAAGGGACTGTCTAAATTGGCACTTAATTAGATTACCAAATTTGTACATAATAGTCAAACAGACCTCAAAGCTTGCAAATGCTATGTGGATAATTTGAACCTAAGTATTTGTAATACTTATAAAAAAACAAATGTTTTTTTATATATTTTCATACAAATTTTTAACTTTATAGGTTAATTTTTATAATCATTATATAATACATTTAAGTATCTTATTTTTATGCGTAAACCTACAATAAATATATTTTTATTATAAATTTATGTATTAATTTACAATAATATTAAATTATATTTTTATAAATTAATGCTATATATTCTAAAATTTCAACATACATAACAATATTTATATATTATTTTATAGTAAATATTTAATTAGATATCAATTTTTCGTATCAATTTTAATTACCAAGATTATATCCACAGATATTTTATTTATAATTAAAATATATTTTTTCAAAAATAAAAGCTATAGAAATTAGGTGTTATAACCTATTCTATAGCTTTATTTATTAAAATAAAAAAAGATTACGTGGCTACGTCTTACTCTCCCAGGCAGTTGCCCACCAAGTACCATCAGCGCTAAAGAGCTTAACTTCTGTGTTCGGAATGGGAACAGGTGTATCCTCTTTGCTATAATAACCACATAATCTTTATGTT